>QZJR01000067.1 GCA_003599365.1 Deltaproteobacteria bacterium
CTCATTGTCTTGAAAATTATAGTAATGAACGCGGTTCAACAACTGAGAAGGCCTGCCATCCATCTTTAAAAATCCTGCTGTACAGATACTGTCCCCCTGGGAATCTAAATGAATTACCAACTGGGTTATATGGCTTATATTTGCTAAGAACGCTTTAGAATGAGCATCCTTAGCCAGGGGCCAGTAAGCCAATGCCTTTAGCTCAAAGAGTTTGGGACAGGTATATGTAAAGAAATGAAGGGTCTCTTTTTCACCCCATAGTTCTTGCATTCCGGTCAGGCTATCAAAGGCATATTTACACAAGCTACCCTCTTTAAATTCATTTTGCAATTCACGAATGACCTTTATGAATTCGGTAGGGTCAGACAGGTCTTTTATGCAGTGTACGCGAAACGACTCGGATCCGGTAGTTTCACTTCTGTAAAAAGATTGAAAGAACTCATCACCCTTTGCCTTTCCGAATGTAAAGGCATCCACAAGTATAAAATCCTCTTTATCGAAAAACTCCTTATAACGTGTGTATATCTTTTGAGGAGGGAAATCAAAGCTCACATAGATATTCTTGAAAGGATTATCCTCCTTTACAGTTAAAAAACATTCCAAAAAATAATCATAATACGTCCCTGGCCCCAATACCCAAACCACATTATCCCCAAGCAAAACCCCTCCCATGAGATCATCTAAATACGGAATTCCGCTGCTATAGAATTCTTTCATAAGCCCCACCTCAAAAACACTCAAAAAATTTACATAATAGTTCACAGAGGTCAGGGATCAACCATTCTTTCTTTTTTCTGATCACCGACAACTGATCCCCGTAAGCTGTTACCATTTATTCAGTTTAGCTAAATACAGGGAAAAGTCAAAACAATTTGTTTTTAATAATTTAATTCATAAGTTTTGCAAATTCAACTAATTAAGCAATGCTTAATTAGTATGTAAATATTTTTATTGGGCGCAATTTTTATCTTGACATTTAATTTAAGCATGATTAAAATATTAATCATTGCTAAAGCATAAGCGATTTATTTATTTTTCTAAACGAGGATTAAGTTAAGCAATATTTAACATATTTCATATTAATTTAACCCTAAACGCTAATTCCACCCTTCTTGTGGGAAGTTCCTTAAATTTGTTTTAGGGGAGGGGTAGGGAATAACGGAAGGTTGTAGAATTTTGGAAAGCTTGAATATTCAAGAACAGGCGGTAAAAATAGTCGAAGATTTTTTTTTGAGCAGGACAGACAAGGACTTGTATACCTTTATTCAAGAAGTTTTGGGAAGGCCTCTGTCAGAAAAAGTAATGGAGAAAAACAAAGGCAATCAACTTGAGACTGCCAGGATATTAGGATTACTTTATTGTAAAGTCTAATGTCAAAAAACTCGTAAAAGATAACAAAGGCTATTGCCCAAATCCTATGGGAACTTTAGCGCAGTGAAAAGTTAGTACAGTACGATGGGGTACTGTGATACTAAAAAGGGACAAAGGTGTCTGATCAAAAAGGGCACCTTTTTTTTTGGGTTCAGGATGGTAACTACTCAGGTGTTTAGACTGTAGGCAGTTAGCCTGTAGAAGGAAATCATGTGCGACCATACGAAGCTCAGAGTACCTTGATTCAGTCAATGCGCAATGACTAACAGCCTTCAGCCTACAGTCTAAACAACCTGAACAATCACTGAAAGGGGTTTATTAGCAAATGACCGGCGAACAGAAACGGACACTTGCTCTCTATTATTGTCAGAATGTTCCCGCAAGTGGCGAAAGGGAAAGACAGGATTTGGAGGAAAAGTACGGGGGAAACATAAGGCTTTTTCCTGTTCCTTGCAGTGGAAGGCTGGAACCTATTCATCTGCTGCTGGCGCTCGAGGAATTTGCTGACGTTGTCTATATAATTACATGCCCTGAAGGGACATGTAGATATTCTGAAGGAAATAAAAGGGCAAAAAAGCGGGTGGAGATGACCAGAACAATCATTGCAAGCATCGGACTGGAGGTAGAACGGATAGGTATGATAATCGGTTCAAAAGAGAACCCAATATCATTAGCCGATCATGCCAGGGCAGCAATGGAAAGAACTTTGAGACTGCCTCCATCACCTGTACACAATTAAGTAACTGTTCACGGTTCTCAGTTTACAGTTACAGAAAAGTCTGGTGACGTCTGGAGTTCAGTATCTGAATTGGAGAGAGGAGACAACCTATGATTACCGGAGAACAAAAGCCCATAGACGAGATCAGGGAGATGATAGCCCCTTATAAACGAATCTTAGTCCTCGGCTGTGCCTCGTGTGTGGCGGAATGTGCGGCCGGAGGGGAAAAAGAGACGGCAATGCTTGCGTCTACTTTACGTATAGCAGCCAAAATGAAGGGAGAAGATGTGCTTATTGAAGAGAAAACCCTTGACCGACAATGTGTGAGGGACTTTGTCATCCTTCTCGATGACATAATCGAGAAATATGACGCAGTACTTTCCCTGGGATGCGGGGCAGGAGTTCAGGCTGTTGCCGAGATGTTTACGGAAGTGCCTATAATACCTGCAATAAACACCGAGTTTCTAGGTGAGACAAGGGATCAAGGCTACTGGTTGGAGAGTTGCCTGGGATGTGGTGACTGCATGCTTCACCACTTCGGGGGCATTTGCCCTGTGGCTCGATGTTCTAAACAGCTTTTTAACGGACCGTGTGGGGGGGCGATGGACGGCAGGTGTGAGATCAATCCTGACGTTGAGTGCGCCTGGCATCTAATTGTCGATCGTTTAACAAAATTCGGGGCACTTGACAGGCTTGAAAATATCTACCCGCCTAAGGACTGGTCGAAGAAACAGGGCGGAGGACCTAGAAAGATAGTCAGGGAGGACCAACAAAAGTGAACAATAGCAGCAAGTTAAAAAGAGTGCTTGAGGGAGGCGGTTTTGCAGTTACAGCAGAGTGTGGTCCCCCCAAAGGGGCGAACTCCGATGTTGTGCTAAAGAAAGCTGAAATGTTGCGAAACAAGGTGGATGCCGTTAATGTTACAGACAATCAGACTGCCATAGTCAGGATGTCGAGTATTGCGGCTTGCAGCCTGTTGAAAACAGCAGGGCTTGACCCTGTGCTCCAGATGGTGGTGCGGGATCGTAATAGAATCGCCTTGCAGTCTGACATTCTGGGTGCATCTGCACTTGGCATAAGGAATGTTTTATGTCTCTCAGGTGATCATCACATCTTTGGAAATCAGCCCCAGGCAATGGGCGTCTTTGACCTGGACTCCATCCAATTCGTTCAGGTGGTTAAAATGATGCGGGATGAGGGGAAGATTCTCGGAGGCGATGACCTGAGTCAGCCCCCGGATCTTTTTATCGGCGCGGCGGCTAATCCCTTTGCCGATCCGTTCGATTTCAGAGTGATACGCCTTGCCAAGAAGATAAGGGCAGGCGCTGATTTTATCCAGACCCAGTGCATCTACAACCTTTATAGGTTCGAAAGGTGGATGGGAATGGCCAGAGACATGGGACTTACCGACAAGGCATACATCCTTGGCGGGGTCACACCTCTAAAGTCGCCCGGCATGGCGAAATACATGAAGACCAAGGTGTCGGGGATGGATATACCGGATGAACTCATAAAGAGGATGGAGGGGGTCCCCAAGGACAAACAACGGGAAGAGGGGATTAATATCTGTGTAGAGACAATCCAGAGGTTGAGAGAGGTGCCTGGCATCAAAGGGGTTCATATCATGGCCATAGAGTGGGAAGAGGTGGTTGGTGAAATAGCGGAGAGGGCCGGGCTTCTGCCACGACCTGTCTTTGGTTAGAAATGAGTGTCACATTTTTCGTTGTCTTTGCCGGCTGCCTGTTTCTTGTTGCTTCTTATGAACTACAGTTTTGCACCACGTATCTGTGATCATCGGCCTATCTTCCTAGCTCCTTTTAGGGGATTTGAGAGAGTTTTTGCGTATAACAAGCAACAAGAAACAGGCAGCCGGCCTGATACAATGGCTGTTTTTCACGACGAATTCATGCTTAATTTTCTCTGTGTTCTCTGTGGTTTCTTTTGACAATACCCATTAGTAGATAGGGAGGAACGTATGCCGTCCAAATACATGATACACACAAAACCCGTGCCTAATCGCTTCCAGCCTGTAAGCAAATCGGGGATTATTGCATGGGAAGAGGGTTGTTTGAAGTGCGCCGTCTGCGTGAAGAAAAGGTGTGTTTACAACGTCTATGATAGAAGGGGTATTGATTCCCATCACATGATCGAATCCATTGACAACCTGTGCATGAACTGTTACAGTTGCGTCCAGAATTGCCCTAAGGAGCTGATACATAAGTCCTTGAATCCCGAGTTTAATGCCATGGGGGATTCTCATTGGTCACCGCCGATTATTGTCAGGTTGTGGAACCAGTCTCAAACGGGAAAGATACCGGTTTCAGGCGCCGGATATCCCGGTCCTTTCAGCGGCCCCGGGTTTGATTCCATGTGGACGGATATGTCGGAGATAGTCCGTCCGACAAGGGACGGCATTCACGGTCGTGAATATATAAGTACCGCAGTGGACCTGGGTAAAACTCCGGAACATTTGATCTTCAATGGCAGTGATACCCTTGAAGGGGAGCCCCCTTCCATTATTGACATTCCGCTGCCTATAATCTTGAAGATGCCTTCCTTTGGCGCAATCAGCACAAACACGATAAAAGGCTGGGCCATGGGTGCGCGGCGTCTTGGGACTCTTATAGCCCTTCCCATGAAGAAGATCGATTCCGTATTGGAGGACAGGGGCGACTGCTTGATGCCACTGGTTTTACCCAAAGGAACTTCAGTTGGCAATATCCCTAAGAATGCAAAAATTATAGAGATTCCCTGGACAGAAGGATGGCAGGAAGTTGTTGAGGATATAAAAGGATGCTTCCCTAACCTCTTTGTATCGGTAAGGATACCTATGGCTGAAGGGATGGAGGAGAAGGCGCTTTCTCTGGCAAGAGGCGGTATTTCCATTATCCATCTGGAAGGAAGCCTGATGTCTCGGTTTATGGATAATAATGCCCGTAATCTTAAAGATGGGATTAGATCGGTACATATCAAACTCGTTGAAGAGAACATCAGGGATGGGGTTACTCTCCTTGCCAGCGGTGGACTGGCCATGGCAGAGCATGTAGCCAAGGCAATAATATGCGGGGCAGATACTGTATTTGTAGACTTCCCTATTCTTATAGCTCTGGAATGCCGTATGTGTCGCAGATGTACCAAAGGGCTTTCATGTCCTGTGCAGATAGATACAGCGTCACCCAACTGGGTTGCCTCCCGTGTCGTAAACCTGATCGGGGCGTGGCACAATCAACTGATCGAAGTGATGGGGGCAATGGGTATCAGGGATGCCCGCCGATTGAGGGGAGAGGTAGGACGCGCCATGTTTTTTGATGATATGGATAGAACCGCCTTTGAATCTATGGGACAGGTCGAGGAGGGATGTGAACTTGAGTAGTCAAAGTGATTTTCAATTTCCGGAGGCTGTGCGGACGCGGTCCCGTTTTAGAAACCCTATTGGGAAATTCAGGGTAAATAGGACAGGTGACTGCATAGCCTGTGGAAAATGTGTGGAGATATGCCCTCACGGAGTACACGTGGAAAGAAGGGGGCGGGTTTTTGTTGAAAACAATTACCTGTGTGTAGGTACCGAGTGTCCTGAACCGTGTTACAAAACATGTCCTGTACAGGCGCTTTCTGTCCGGAGGAACCCTGTTTTCGATACACTGGGGGATTTCAGATGGACAAATGAACTACTTGCCGGTACCTGGTATATGGCAGAATTTGGGGAGCCCCCCCCCGCAGGTTTAGAATACAAGGTGGGGAACTCCGGAGGAGGCTTCGATAAACTCCGTCTGATTTTTAAGGGTAACGGGTCACGCTTGGAGGATATTGATCTAAACCTTGAATTGAACAGGAGGAATGATAACGCTCACAGGATAAGGATTGAATTTCCTGTTTATGGAGGAGGAATGTCCTATGGCTCTGTGAGTGTTACAACTATGGTGAGCAGGGCCAGGGCAGCCGCTGCGCTTGGGACCTTTTCCTGTACAGGTGAGGGCGGATATCCGGATGAGTTGAAGCCTTATGATGACCATATGATCACCCAGGTTGCAACCGGACTTTTCGGGGTAAAAGAGGAGACCATACAGCGGGTCAAGATTGTCGAATTTAAGTATGCCCAAGGTGCAAAACCTGGTCTTGGCGGGCATCTCCTGGGGGATAAGGTGACCCCGGGTGTTGCGCGTATGCGGGAGGCTGTGGTCGGTTATCCCCTGTTTTCGCCTTTTCCCTTTCACAGCGTATATTCGGTAGAGGACCATAAGAAGCATGTTGACTGGATTAAATCGATAAATCCAAAAGCGCTGGTATCAGTGAAGGTATCTACGCCCACCGACGTTGATATGGTGGCTGTAGGGAGCTATTACGCCGGCGCTCATATCATACATCTTGACGGGAGCTATGGAGGCACCGGCGCTGCCCCTGATATTGCCAAGAAGAATATTGCAATGCCTATCGAATATGCGGTGCCCAAGGTTCACCGCTTTTTACAGGAAGAAGGCGTAAGGGACAAGATGACGGTTATTGCCAGTGGCGGTATAAGGACGCCTCATGATGTAGCAAAGATTATAGCCCTGGGGGCCGACGGGGTTTGCACAGGTACAGCAGATCTGGTGGCATTGGAGTGTGTGCGATGTCAGAACTGCGAAAGCGGGAGAGGGTGTGCCCGCGGAATCGCCACAACAGATCCTGAATTGTCAGAGTTGATGAATATTGAGTGGGGAACGCAGCGGATAATCAATATGTACCTGGCCTGGCGAAAAGAACTGATCAGGATACTCAAGAAACTGGGTATGAAGAGTATAAAAGAGCTTACAGGAAGGGCAGATTGTCTGATTCACCTAGACTATATGTAAGGAAGTGCTAAAGTCATGGAAAGAAAGGAAGTCATTTCAAGGATTATAGAATCGAGAAAGTCACTGGTGCAGGATCTGCCCGGAGGAATAAATTATGAGATAGAAGCCGAAGGAGGATGCGGCGTTACCGGATTTGCCTGCAGCGTGCCGGTCAGGGGAAAGCATATCTTTGAGCCTTCGAAACAGATGCACAACAGGGGGAACGGCCGCGGAGGAGGAATTGCGGCTATGGGGTTCGATCATAAGGCTATGGGGGTATCTAAGGAGGTACTCGAAGAGGATTATATACTTCAGATCGCCGTGCTAGAAGAAGGGGTCATGAGTGACCTTGAAAATCGTTTTATAAAGCCCTGCTTCAGAGTAGATTTTTCGGAACGTTTGCCTCATATAGATGATTACAGGGACATCCCAGGCATGATAGTGCGCCCCCCGGAAATCCGGCGTTATTTTGTCCGTGTAAAGTCTGACGTTCTCGATGCTTTTGTAAATGAAACGGGCTTAATGGGTTTAGACAGGAGGATGGCCGAGGATGAGTTTGTTTATAGAAACAGCTTTAATATAAACAAGACATTTTATGATGCCTTTGGAAAGCAATGTGCCTTTGTTGTCTCCCACGGCAGGAACTTCATTATACTTAAGATTGTCGGCTATGCTGAGGAAGTGGTACAATACTACAAACTCGAAGATTTCAGGGCACATGTTTGGATCGCTCATCAACGCTATCCCACCAAAGGAAGGGTCTGGCATCCGGGTGGCGCCCATCCCTTTGTCGGTCTTAATGAGGCGCTTGTCCACAACGGAGATTTTGCAAACTACCGCTCAGTTGCCGAATATTTGAGACAGAGGAATATCTACCCTCTCTTTTTGACCGACACGGAAGTAGCTGCTCTTCTTTTCGATTTATATAGCAGAACCTACGGTTATCCTCTGGAATATGTTATTGAAGCGCTTGCTCCCACCATGGAGAGGGATTTTGACCGGTTGTCTTTAGAAAAACAGAAAATCTACCGGGCTATTCAGGCGACCCATATTCACGGATCCCCGGACGGCCCCTGGTTTTTTATTATTGCGAGGAATGACACCGAGAATAAGCGGCTACAGCTCATTGGCATTACCGATACCTCGATGCTCAGACCCCAGGTCTTTGCCCTGCATGACGGGGAAGTGCAGGTTGGGCTGATATGTTCTGAGAAACAGGCTATCGACGCTACATTGAAGAGCCTGGCAGAGGAGTATCCAAGGATCGGTGCGGTGGCGGATCGATACTGGAATGCACGCGGGGGAAGCTATACCGATGGAGGGGCATTCGTATTCAACCTGGAAGAAGGTAATGGCAACTATCTTGAGCGCAGATTGACCTGCACTGACAAGTTCGGGCATGAGATTACTGTTCCGACCAATCAAGCCGCCTATATACCTGATAAGGGATATTCCCTGATGGCTAATGAGAAGAAATCCGGGGCTGAACTATCCGTTTTTTTCCATGAGAATCGGCCCGATCCCCTCTATGAATATCTGAAAGACGGGATCAAGGACTGGGGCTACGAAGGGTTCTTTGATTGTCTGAGGGAGGTGAATACATGGGCATTAAGGGGGGATGACTGTTTTGAGACAGCGCTGGATGCCCTGACCAGGCTGATTGATAGGCGTTACCCAACCTATGACAAGAAACGAAGATCTATCCTTCAAATGACAGACCGTACCCTTGAGGGTATATTCCGCCGGTTTCCTCCCCTTGAGACACCGGATGGCGGCAGGAACAGGGAAGACAATGGAGTGTCATGCAGATTGATAGATTGGAATAGCAGAGATATTCTCAGGGGACCAATTAAAGGGGAAGAGGTCTTGATTATTGACGGATCGCTCTTCCCACCGGAAGGAGAGGACTGTGACAGCCGCCTGCTTGCAAATGCCTATTGTATGGGTTGGCGCCGGTTTATCGTATTTGGACTCAAGGGGCAGCGTTTTCACGGATGTGGCATTGGTCCAGGGTCAGAGGGCGTGCGGATCGATATCTACGGCAGTTCCGGAGATTATCTGGGCTCCGGGATTGATGGTCTCTCCATCCATGTCCATGGTAATGCGCAAGACCAGGTTGGACAGATTATGAAATCAGGGAAGATGGTAATTTACGGGGACATCGGTCAGACCTTCATGTATGGCGCTAAGGGAGGGGAAGTATATGTTATGGGCAACGCAGCCGGTCGGCCGCTTATCAATGCGGTGGGCCGGCCCCGGGTGGTCATAAACGGAACCTGCCTCGATTACCTTGCCGAGTCATTTATGGCCGGCGACCCTCATAACGGAGGCGGCTTTGTAGTATTGAACGGTATGGAATTCGACAGTGACGGAACCGTCACGCCTCAATCTGTTCCGTACCCGGGCTCCAACCTCTTCTCCCTGGCATCCGGCGGCGCCATTTATGTCCGTGATCCCCACCGCACGGTGGACGATCAGCAGTTGAACGGCGGAGAGATCGTGCCGCTGGAACGGAGAGACTGGGAGTTGGTCCTCCCCTACCTGCAGGAGAATGAGCGGTTGTTTGGGATTTCGATCGAAGATGCCCTCTTAAGGGTTAGCGGAGAGAAGAGAGACCCTCTTGAAGTCTATAGAAAGGTGCAGCCCGGGAAGGGAGAGACCATAGCGGAAGACGGACTGGAAGAGTGGGGGAAGTAAAACTATTATGGTTGAGAATTCCAGACTGACCGAACTTTATAATCTTTCAAGGGTCATCAGTTCAACCCTGGAACCTCAGGAAGTTCTGAATCTGATTATAGATGCCGCGGTAAAGATTACCAAGGCTACAACAGGCTCGTTGATGTTGGTTGACAGAGATTCCGGGATTTTGAATATCGAGGTAGCCCGTGGATTCTCTCCCCGGGTGGTCAGTGATACCAAATTGAAGATAGGCGAAGGCATTACAGGCTGGGTGGCAAAAGAGGGGAAACCGGTCCTGGTGCCTGATGTGGCAAGAGATGAAAGATATATAAAGATAGATAAAGACGTAAAATCAGAGCTGGCAGTCCCTCTGATATTGGAAGACGAGGTTATAGGGGTGGTTAATGTGGACAGCACAAAGGCATCCGCCTTCACCCAGGAAGATATGGAACTGATCTTCACCCTGGCCAGCCAATCGGCTAAAATCATTCAAAACGCCAAGCTCTATGAGACCCTGAAATGGAGAGTGGAAGAGCTTTCAGCCTTATTTGACATAGGAAAGGTCATTGCCGGGACACTGAACTTAGAAAAGGTTCTTGAGACAATCGTGGAAAAGGCCTCCCACCTGATGAACACCAAAGTCTCTTCACTCATGCTGCTGAATTCGGCTGGAGACGAATTAGTGATTAAAGCCGTCCATGGAGGGGGTATGGACTATACATTGAAGCCCAACCTTAAAGTGAATGAGAGTTTAATAGGTCAGGTGGTCAGGACTAAAAAACCTCTGATGATCCTGGATGTTCGAAAAGAGAAGGGATACAGACATCTTGATCTGGCAAAAAAAGTGGGCCTATGTTCCCTCCTTTCTGTTCCCATGATGGTGAAAGAGAGAATAATAGGCGTTATTAACACCTATACGGCTGCACAACACAGGTTTACCTCAGCAGAAATCCAGCTCCTTTCCAGCCTCGCCGACCAATCTGCCATTGCTATTGAGAATGCCATGTTGTATGAACAGATGATAGGCCTGGAAGAGAGGATACGTGAGACAGAGAAACTCGGGGTATTGGGAGAGATGGCAATTGAGGTGGCCCACGAGATCAGAAACCCCCTTACCATAGTCAAAATGCTTTTTCACTCCCTTTCTATCCCCGATAAAAAGGATGCGACCATAATCGAGAACGAGCTGGATCGCATGAATAGAATAGTGACCCAATTTTTGGACTACGCACGGGGTGGTAAACCCGAGCGGCAGAAAATAGATATAAACCAGGTCTTAGAAAACACCCTTCTTCTGATAGAGCACCGTCTTTCTCAACAGAGGATGAAACTCAAAAAGACACTTTTGCCGCTCCCCTCTACATCCTGCTATCCTGAAAAGACGGCTCAGCTCTTTCTTAACCTGTTTCTTAATGCCATAGACGCTATGGAATATGAGGGAGAGATGGAAGTCTCCTCAGAGGCTATCGGAGGTTTTATCCAGGTCAAGATAAAGGATAGCGGTTCTGGCATTGCGGAGTCAATAAAGGAAAGGATGTTTCAGCCTTTTGTAACCACAAAGGCCAAAGGACTGGGGCTGGGGCTTGCCATCGTCCATCGGGTTGTTGAAGAACACAGAGGAAGTATCGAAGTGGAGAGTGCCCCGGATATTGGCACTACATTTACTGTACGCCTGCCCATAGAGGTAGCACAATGAAAAAGATACTGGTTGTTGATGACGAGCCCAACGTTCATTACTCTTTTAAAAAGGTCTTTTCCGAGAGTTATGTTGTCCTTTCTGCCTCATCCGGGGAAGAAGCCGTAGACATCATAAGCAGGGATACCCCTGACCTGGTAATAATGGATATCAGGATGCCCGGAATGGATGGAATCACCACCCTGAGAAAAATCAAGGATATAGACCCCAAACTCCATATTATAATTATGACGGCATACGGAACTATGGAAACCGCGGTGGAGGCCATGAGGTTAGGGGCATACGACTACACCCTCAAACCCTTTGATATCGATTGGATGAAGACGACCATATCCAGTGCCTTATCCGTAACAGAGATGATGAAGAGAAAGGTTGTCCTATCCCCTTCCCAAGAGGGGGAACTGAACGGGGACATCATGGTTGGAAACTCGCATGAAATGCAGAAGGTATACAAGTACATAGGGCAGGTGGCCGGGAAAGATATAACGGTTCTTCTCACCGGAGAAAGTGGTACTGGAAAAGAACTGGCTGCCAGGGCCATATATAAGCACAGCATAAGAAGGGACAGACTGTTTATGGCAATAAACTGTGCCGCCATACCGGACAATCTTCTGGAATCGGAGCTTTTTGGCTATGAGAAAGGGGCATTTACAGACGCTCGGCTAAGAAAGATCGGGAAGCTTGAACAGTTAAGTGGGGGCACAATACTTTTGGATGAAATCGGGGATATGTCCCTTCTTCTTCAGGCCAAGATGCTTCGTGTATTACAGGAGATGGAGTTTGAAAGATTGGGAGGAAACGAAACAATAAAGGTTGATATCAGGGTGATAGCGGCCACCAATAAGGATCTGAAAAAGGAAGTCACTGAGGGAAGGTTCAGGGAAGACCTCTATTACCGTTTGAACGTAGTCTCTATTTGCCTCCCCCCCTTGAGGGAAAGGAAGGGGGATATCGAGGATTTAGTGAGGTACTTCATAAAAAAGTCAGCAGTAGAGTTGAATAAAGAGGTAAAGGATATTACTCCATCGGCACTCAGTGTATTGGCAGCTTATCATTGGCCCGGCAATGTCAGAGAACTTGAGAATGTTGTCAAAAAGGCCATTATCAGATGCAAGAGCAACATTATCATCCCTGAAGACATCTCTTTTGAAGATGATACGAATGGAGTTTATCCCTTAAGGAAAGAGGAGAATCTGGACTACAGTCTGGATGGGATTTTAGATAGACTTCTTGAACAAAGCCCTAGTTTATTATCAAATGGGGATAATGATGTGTTCTCGTTTCTGGAGAAAATGCTTGTAATAAAGGCGCTTATGAAAACAAAGGGGAATCAGGTAAAGGCAGCAGAGCTTTTGGGTATAAACAGAAACAGCCTCCGTCGGAGGATGGAGAAATACGGAATACAGAAGGAGATAAGCATATCGGGGGAAAGTCAATGACTAATTACCTAAGCCTGACCCCAAATATTGACCCTAAAATCCTCCTCCCCACCCTTGACATCTCCCCAAACTAACGCCGTATCTTTTGGTCAAATTGCCTTGACACACAGTCACTCCCCCACTATACTTACAGTACAAAAAAGTTCTTCCCAAACAAACAAATTAAAAAAACAACCTGATTATCAGCTATCCGCCGGTTTCCTTTTTTCTTTTACTAACAGAAAATTGAATGCTGAGGAAGGGCGGTTGGCTGTGGAGGACTATAGTGCAGGCGGTCGTCTTACTTTCCGGAGGGCTTGATTCCACTGTTTGTGCGGTTCTTGCCGTTAAGACATTTGGGGCAGAACAAATAGCTGCTCTCAATATTCTTTACGGACAGAAGCATGCCAACGAGTCCGAAGCCGCCCGGGCGGTCGCAAAACGCTTGGGTTTAGGGTCATTTGATGAGGTAACCCTGCCCGAATCTTTATTCAAGGGCGCCGGTTCAAGCCTGATTGATGCCGATGTAAAGGTTCCCCATGGGCCGTACCCAACAGATGATGGCCCCGTTTCTACCTATGTGCCGTTCAGAAACGGTATACTCATCTCTGTTGCTGCAGCCTTCGCTTTGAAAATGGGCTCGGAGATAATTTATTTTGGGGCTCACCAGGAAGACGCGATGAACTGGGCGTATCCTGATTGTACTCCGGAGTTCCTGGGAGCGATGAAGAACGCTGTCTGGGTCGGAACGTATCATAAAGTGCGACTGGCAACCCCGCTTGAGTGGCTCGATAAGGCGGGTATCGTTGGGCTTGGTAAACAGTTAAACGCTCCTTTTGATCTGACACGCTCCTGCTACCAGGGCTGGGACAAGGCCTGCGGACATTGTGCAACCTGCATATCACGGCTTGAGGCTTTTAAGGCCAACAATCTGGTGGATCCCATTGTCTATCAGACGGTGACGGACTAATGTTCGAAATCTATATTAATCATAAGTTCGAAGCAGCCCATTTCCTGCCCGGTCATAAGGGGAAATGCGCAAACCTCCACGGTCATACGTGGCGGGTTGAATTGACGATACGCTCGGAATCCTTAAACGATGGCATGGTAACGGATTTCATCGAGGTGAAAGAAGCGCTCAATGAGGTTTTGCCCGATCACACGCTTTTAAATGACATTATCCCGAATCCGACCGCGGAAAACCTGTCCGTATACTTTTACAAGCTGCTCAAGGAAAGGGTCTCGGGTTTGGTAAAGGTGATTGTCTGGGAATCGGCGAATTTGGGGGCGGCTTTTTTTGAAGGTTAACGAAATTTTTTACTCTTTACAGGGGGAAGGGAAAAACACAGGCATACCGATGGTCTTTGTCCGCCTTACGGGTTGTAACTTGCGTTGCGACTTCTGCGATACAAAGTATGCGTTCGAGGCGGGAGAGGAGATGATGGTCGGGGAGATTCTATCCGAGAGGGAGAAGTACCCCTCAAAGTGGGTTTGCATAACCGGCGGGGAGCCGTTCATTCAACCTTTGGACGAATTGGTCGGGCGGCTGAAGGCGGATGGTTCTTTGATTCAGATAGAGACGAACGGGACGATATTTCAGCCCGTTACATGCGATTGGCTGGCAGTGAGTCCCAAGAAAGAGCGGAGACCTGTTGAGGCTATGCTTGAGCGGGCGGATGAGATTAAAATCGTCGTCGACTCGAAAGCGGCGTTGGATTTTGCAGAGGAATACGAAGCGTGGGGAACATGCCACTCGGTCCAGCCGGAAAACAATCACGAGGAAGCGACTAAACTCTGCCTGGATTTTGTCGCCAAACATCCGCAGTGGCGATTGAGCATGCAGTTGCATAAGCTTATCAATATAAGATAGGGAAAACCCCCAAATCTCTTCGATCTCTGCGTTCGTACAGGCCTCCTCTCCCACAAGAAAAAGACCGAATAGAAACAAAGTCCCCAATTACGAAATGGCGCCCATCCCTGAAATGAGCCGTGCCATTCGGGATACGATTTGCTCAATTATAATAATTATGTAAGGATCATTACATCATTGGGGATGGTAATCACTATATAATTATCAAAGGAGGGAGCTATTATGGCGAAGAAGATAGTGACAAGAGAGGGTAAAACAAAGGGGAATGTCCTGACAAGAAAGGTTCAATTTGAATATCCAGCACCGGAAGCAAAAGAGGTATGCTTGGTAGGGGAGTTCAATAATTGGGATATCCATGCGAATATAATGAAAAAGGGTGAGGATGGAATATGACGAACAAATCTTCCCTTGAAGCTGGGGAGATATGAGTATCGCTTTCTTGCCGATGGTCACTGGGAGAATGACCCTTATTGTCCCGGATGTGTTCTAAACGAACTCGGAAGCCAAAATTGCGTCAAAATCGTCGAGTAAAATAAGCGATTTATAAAAACAGGGGCACGGAAATGATTGAGTGTAGGACAAAACTCTGGTATCTTGAAAATATTGATGCGTTTAGCAACCTAAGCGATGAACAAGTCAGGATGCTAGATCAATATTCTATCATGCGAGAGATAAAGAAACACGAAACTCTGTATCTCGAAGGTTCATCCGATAAAAACATTTATATCTTGAAGAAAGGGATGGTAAAGATAACCCGACTCACCCCTCAAGGAAGGGAGATAACTCTTGACATTTTTAAAGAAGGCTCGATATTTGGTGAGATGGTATTTATAGAATCTTAGGAGAGGAATGAATCCGCTGAGGCTATTGAAGATGGATTGATATGCATAAGCAGAAGGGAAGATTTTGACATCCTTATTAAGAAAATGCCCAATCTTTCGATGCAGATTACAAAAATGATAGGGCTTCGGAGATGCAAGATTGAAAATAAGCTCCTTGATCTGATTTTTAGTACAGTGGAACAACGGGTTGCTAAGACTCTCCTCAATTTGCTTGATGATTTTGGAATACCTCACAAAGATGGAAACTTATTAAAAATCAAACTCACTCATAAAGATTTCGCTGATCTAATTGCATCCACCAGAGAGACAGTGACAACAACGCTCAACAAATTTAAAGGTGAAGGTATTATAGATTATGAAGGGAAGTATGTTGTGATAAAGACTCTCGAAGGAATAAAAACCATGGCTGGGTAGGTTTTATTGGAAAGGAGGTGGTGTTAGCATAGTGTCTGTGGATGCTGTATCAGTAAAGGGTTAAACTTCAATCATTGTTTTTAACCATACCTCAACTGGAGGGAATTTAAAAGAAAGGAGAAAGATGTATGAAAAAAATTCTGGTATCCATTGTTTTACTGGTATGTATGAGCCTTGCGTTCTATGGATTTGTTTTGGCTCAAGAGAAAGCGGCAAAACCCAAGAAAGAGGCGGTAGAAGCCTCTGGAACTGCACTTTGGGATCACCTAAAGAAGGTTGATTATACTACGAAATGGAAGATGTGGCCTGGGAAAACCGCTCTTTACAAAGGGACAGAACCTCATGGTGCTCTGTTGACTACCTATGTTAATGCTACTGCCCTCAAGGCTATAAAAGGAAAGAAAGGAAAGTTGCCAGTCGGGTCGATTATAGCAAAAGAGAATTATATGCCTGACAAGAAACTGGCTGCCATTACTGTAATGTATAAAGTCAAAGGATACAATCCTGAAGCAGGAGACTGGTTCTGGGCAAAGTATGCCCCCGATGGGAAAATTGAAGCCGAAGGAAAAGTGGAGATGTGCATCAAATGTCATAGCATGAAAAAAGATAATGATTTTGTCTACACTGGCTCATTGATATAGGAGAAAGGGATTTGGGGAGAAGGAATTTTGGCATCCTTCTCCCTCTTGATTTTTCCTTACTCCGGAGACAATTATATTTCTCTCCATTTTTTCATATATACATTACCGATCATGGAGACTAAATGGATATATTTTTATTTAAATCTATTTTATCGATGGTTGTTATTCTCCTGGTTTTTATTGCCCTGTTCTCCATGTTTGAGATTTTTGGGAGGAGCGAGAAGCGATTTAATATCGAAAAATTGAAAAAATTGCACAGGGCGAATGGAATCTTATACCTGTTACTTTTCATCTTCATCGCCTATTTTTGCCTGGATTTTATGATAAAAACAAAAGCGGAGCTTTCATATCGCGCTTCATTCCATTCGGTTTTCGCCCTAACAGTCCTTATCCTCCTCTGTCTTAAAATTTCTATTGTCAGATTTTACAGGCAATTTTATGGGAAGGTACAGACCATCGGTCTCTTGATTGCCCTTATTAGTTTTGGGATGGTAGGAACCTCTGGCGGGTACTTTCTCCTTGTTACGAGACTTGGCACTGATATTCCTGCTGCAAAGGTAGGGGAACGCAAAAAAGATGCTCTTCAAGAAGGGATCAAGATTATAATTAAGACAGATCCGAGAAGCATTGCAAAAGGAAGAGGACTCTATGAATCCAAATGTATTTTCTGTCATGACCCTTGTAGCACGAAGACAAAATTCGGGCCGGGCCATCAAGGGATCCTGAAAAATCCTTTGCTTCCTGTTAGTGGAAAGCCTGCAACCCCTGAGAACATCATCAATCAATTGCGGAATCCTTTTCGAAACATGCCTTCATTTTCTGAACTGCCGGAAAAGGATATGCTAAATATTATTGCTTTTCTAAATACGCTTTAATGAGGGAGAGACCATATGCCTCGTGATATTCCTGTTGGCAATGGCACATTGTTGATCACTTTCGACCAGGACTACTGCCTGAGGGATATTTACTATCCTTGTGTGGGAAAAGAAAATCATACGGATGGACACAAGTTTAGAATGGGTGTTTGGGTTGACGGTAAGTTCGATTGGGTCAATAGAAGCTGGGTGCTCCGCCTTGAATACGCCAAGGAAATGTTAATGACCCAAGTGACGCTATTTAACAAAGATTTGGCGGTAAATCTTCATTGTCATGATATGGTTGACTATAGAGAAAATATATACATAAAAAGAATCGTCTTAAAAAATCTTGTCAACAGGGAAAGAGAGTTTCGCCTCTTTTTCCACCATGACTACCACATCCTCGAATCTCCTACAGGGGATACGGCTTATTACGACCCCGATGAAAAGGCCATTATTCATTATAAACAAAACCGCTATTTCTTGATGAGTGGGATACGGAATAATCAACAGGGAATAGACCAGTATGCAACAGGGATAAAGGAATTACATGGGCTGGAAGGCACATGGAGGGATGCTGAGGATGGGAGACTCGAAGGAAGTCCTATGGCCCAGGGTTCAGTGGATTCAAGCTTATCCTTCTGGATTAAAGTTGCACCCGAAGGAGAGCAAACGATTTATTACTGGGTTGCGGTGGGTGAAAACTACCCCGAGGTCAATCGGTTGAATAAAATGATCGTGGGCCATGGGGCAGAATATTTTATTAATCGAACCGGCAATTACTGGAGTGCATGGGTCAACAAAGATGAGCTGGACTTCGCCACCCTTCCAAAAAAGATTGTTGAACTATATAAAAAGAGCCTGCTCATCTTGAGAACCAACATTGATTCCAAAGGAGCTATCATTGCTGGAAATGATTCGGACATTCAGCATTTTGCTAGGGATACCTACAGCTATATGTGGCCAAGGGATGGCGCCCTTACTGCCTATGCCCTGGATATGGCCGGGTATCTTGGAATCACCAGGCATTTTTTTGATTTCTGCCTCGACATCATCAGTAAAGGGAAAGAATCATCAGGGTATTTCCTCCACAAATATAATCCCGATGGTTCCCTCGGGAGTTCATGGCACCCGTGGATCAGTCAAAACGAAAAGGTACTGCCCATCCAGGAAGATGGGACAGGCCTTATTCTCTGGGCGCTGTGGTTCTATTTTAATAAGTTCAGGGATATCGAATTTATCGCAAGGCAGTATGAAAATCTTGTGATCCGGTGTGGAGATTTTCTCGCATCATATAGAGACAGTAAAACTGGCCTTCCGCTTCCATCTTATGACCTGTGGGAAGAAAAATGGGGGATCCATACATTTACTGTATCAGCGATATGGTTAAAGTGGAAGACAATTATGAAAACGAGACCATCTGTATTAAATTTTGTGGGGTGTGTCCGACCTATCCCGGGGTTAAGAGTGAGCTCTTATTCTGCGCCAGAGGAAAAAGCATCTCACCTAAGCGGAAATCGGGTTGCAATTGTGGCCTGTGCGATCTCTGGAATAAATATGACTTGACAGATTTTTACTACTGTATTGAAGGAGCAACAAAATAGCGAAAGGGAAACAAGAATAATCAGCAGGGAGTTGTTGAGTGTCAATACATCGTGGACAGCGTTGGTGAGGTCGGCAAACACAGTCCAAAACTCTTCAGGAAGTTTATGGACTGGTATATTTCAGCCCTGCAGCCGGGCATCCTGGCCAAAAGAGAGAGTTTAAAAATGAACTTTAAAGAGAGGATTTTAACAGTCCATACAGAGCCTCTGTATGCCGTGGGAATAGACGCCTTGCAAGTAAATCTGGGATATAAATGCAATATGGCCTGCAAGCACTGTCATGTCCAGTCAGGACCCCACAGGAAAGAAATGATGGGCCCTCAGAATATCGAAGAAGTTATCAGAGTCCTGAAAGAAAACAGGATAAAGACCCTTGATATCACCGGTGGAGCTCCGGAACTTAACTCATGGTTCAGGCCTCTCGTTGAACAGGCAAAATATATCGGATGCCATGTAATAGCGCGGAGTAATCTGACAATATTTTTCGAGGATGGGATGGAAGACCTCTTTGAATTCTACAGCCGGAACAATGTTGAGATCATCGCGTCACTTCCCTGGTACAGCAAGGAAAGCGTTGATATAATAAGGGGAAACGGCTCATTCCTCAAGAGCATACATGCCCTCCAGAAGCTAAATAGTCTTGGATACGGTCAAGATACGCGCCTGAAAAAACTCAATCTGGTCTATAATCCCGGAGGCGCTTTTCTTCCTGCTGTTCAGTCAGCGCTTGAAGGCGAATACCGAATCGAACTGGAAAAGAAATTTGCAATATCCTTCGATTCCCTTTATGCTTTTACCAATATGCCTATCGGCCGTTTCAGGGAATTCCTCATACGTACCGGTAAGTTCGATAACTACATAAAAAAACTCAAAGATGCCTTTAATCCGGAAACGCTGTCAGGGTTAATGTGCAGACACACGATAAGTGTCGGATGGGATGGGAAACTCTATGACTGCGATTTCAACCAGATGATCGGACTCAGTCTCCTCGACGGATATCCCCGCACGATCAAAGATTTCGACCATCATCTTCTCGCCAATCGCCAGGTAGCTGTTGATGATCACTGTCACGGATGTACAGCAGGACACGGTTCTACCTGAGCAGGCTCGATACAGTAGCAGGCAGTTGGCCTGCCGACAATCAATATGGCTAAGAACATCAACCTGACCTTTCCCCGATTGAAAGAAGCCTTCGCAAGATGAAAAAAGATCTCAATAAGATTATCATCATCGCAGTAATCATCATCGCAGTGGTTGCCTTCAAGATCTTCGACCTTGGGGAGTACCTGTCACTCTCCTATATAAAGGAATCCCGGCAGAAATTTGAATCTTTGTATGCTGAGCATACACTGCCGGTTGTCGCAGGATATATGCTGATCTACGTCCTGGTGACATCAGTGTCCCTGCCGGGCGCCGCAGTCATGACCCTTGCCGGAGGCGCCCTCTTCGGACTGTTGAAAGGCGCAATCATCGTCTCCTTTGCCAGCGCTATTGGGGCAACCATAGCCTGCTTTGTATCGAGGTTTATCTTGCGAGACTGGGTGCAGGGAAAGTTCGGCGACAAACTGAAAACTGTTAATGACGGAATCGAACGCGAAGGGCACTTTTATCTCTTTACCCTGCGACTGATACCGGTCTTCCCTTTCTGGCTTATTAATCTTTTCCTGGGACTTACAAAGATGCCGCTTCGGACGTTTTACTGGGTATCGCAGGCCGGCATGCTTCCCGGCACTATTGTTTACGTGAATGCAGGCAAGGAACTGGCAAAGATAGATTCTCTTTCAGGCATACTTTCTCCTGGGCTCATCCTGTCCTTCCTGATTCTCGGTATCTTTCCCCTCATAACAAAAAAGGCAATGATCCTGTATAAATCTCAGAAAGAAAAAATAAACATCTCAAGGAGGGAATGATGGCAAAGTATGATTTTGATATAGGCATCCTCGGAGGCGGTTCAGCGGGACTGACCGTTGCCGCAGGCGCAGCCCAGTTTGGTGCAAAGACCCTCCTCATCGAGAAGGAAAAAGTACTCGGCGGTGATTGCCTGCACTACGGATGCGTCCCGAGCAAGACGCTCATCAGGACAGCCCGCGTGTTTCATATAATGAAGACCGCTGAACGATTCGGCCTTCCCCGCGTTGATCTGAAGGCAGTAGATTTCCGGGGCGTGGTAAAGAGGATACAATCAGTCATAGGCACGATCCAGGAACATGATTCCGAGGAGAGGTTCTGCAGGCTCGGTGTCAGAGTGGAGTTCGGAGAACCGGTTTTTGCCGACAGGCATTCCGTGCAACTAAACGGCAAGACTGTTTCCGCGAAGAACTGGGTGATCGCAACAGGCTCTTCTCCCGATATTCCACCGATAGAGGGCATCAAAAAAACCCCGTATATTACGAACCGGGAGATATTTTCTCTCGAGAGCCTACCATCATCCATGATCGTAATCGGCGCCGGCCCGATAGCGATTGAGATGGCGCAGGCATTCTGCCGGCTCGGCACAAAGGTCACAGTCCTACAGCGGTCCGGTCAGATACTGAGCAAGGAGGACAAGGACATGGCCGACATAGTCATGAACGTGATGGCCTCGGAAGGTGTAACATTCCAACTGAACTCAAAGATTATGGAAGTAAAAGACCTCGGCAGCGAACGAGAGGTCATCATAAAAGATAGTGAAGACAAGACAATGAGCATCAGAGCGGAAAAACTCCTGATTGCCCTCGGAAGACGGCCTAATCTATCCGGCCTTGGGCTCGAAAACATTTCCGTAGATTTTGATAAAAAAGGCCTGAAGATAGACAATAGACTGAGGACAAACCATAAGCATATCTACGGTGCGGGTGACGTCACCGGCGAATATCAATTCACACACGCGGCAGGATATGAAGGGGGTATTGTACTGAGCAACGCCATCCTCCATTTGCCGAGAAAGACTGACTACGGCAACCTCCCCTGGTGCACCTTCACAGACCCTGAGCTTGCGAGCATCGGCATGAACGAAAAGCGTGCAAAAGACGCCGGCATCAAGTACAGGGTCTTGACAGAGGAATTCAGGGCCAACGACAGGAGCCTGGCAGAGGGTGAAGAGGTCGGGAAAGTGAAGTTGCTTCTTGATGAAAAAGAAAAGCCTATAGGCGTCCAGATACTCGGACCTCAGGGAGGCGAACTCATCAGCGAATGGGTGGCGGTTATGAACGGAGGGCTTAAGCTTTCTTCCCTTGCCTCGGCTGTGCACCCCTACCCTACCCTCGCTGAAATAAATAAAAGAGTCGCCGGGAACTTTTTCTCAGGGAATATCTTTTCGGATAAGGTGAAAATGGCGCTCAAATTCTTTTTCCATCTCAGAGGCAGGGCCTGTGAATAGAAATTTAAGGATTGTTTGGCTGCCCTTTGTGAAATTTCATCCGGAAGGAAGCGATGCTGGAAAATGATATAGGGTTACGTTTAGGGTTTTTCTTCGGAGTGCTGGCAACTGTTGTACTATGGGAACATGCACGCCCTAAACGCAGTTTGCACATAAAGCGAAGAATTCGCTGGTTCAGCAATCTTTCTCTTGTCGGCATTAGCAGCATTACTGTCAGGCTGATTTTGCCGTTTACAGCGGCAGGAGTGGCGCTATACGCAGAGCAGCATAGAATCGGGCTATTACATCTCTTATCAGTTCCCTTTATCGTTAATGTGATTCTTTCCGTCCTTCTCCTCGATTTACTAATCTACGCGCAGCATGTGACTTTCCATTATCTGCCTCTGTTCTGGCGGCTCCATAAAGTTCACCATATTGATCAGGATATTGATGTGACTACCGGAGTGCGCTTTCATCCTCTTGAGATAATTCTTTCTACGCTGATTAAATGCGCTGTAGTGATACTGCTGGGGATGCCGGTGATTGCGGTAGTGATATTTGAAATTTTACTAAACGCAAGCTCTATGTTTAATCACGGTAATATCAGCCTTTCGGAGAAACTGGACAGATGGCTGCGTCTGATTGTCGTTACGCCGGATATGCACCGTGTGCACCACTCGATAATTAAAGAGGAAAACAACAGTAATTTTGGTTTTAATCTGCCTGTTTGGGATAGGGTTTTTGGCACATATAAGGCCCAGCCGGAAAAAGGGCATCTGCAAATGGAGATTGGCCTGAAGGAATACGGAGATGTGAGCCGAACCGCCTTGATGGAACTGCTGCTCATTCCGTTTCGTAAAAACGTTAAAAGGATAATTTTATAAAAATGCTTGCGATTATCGGAGGAACAGGAATTTACAACATCGAAGGGCTGAAGATCATCGAGGAAGTGCCGGTGGCGACACCGTTTGGCGATCCTTCTGCACCGGTAGTAAAGGCGCGTTATAAGGACAAGGAACTGCTGTTTCTGCCGCGCCACGGTCAGCGCCATCAATTCTTACCGCATGAAATCAACTACCGCGCCAATATCTTTGCTCTGAAAAAACTGGGGGCAAAACAGGTGCTTGCCTTTTCCGCCGTAGGCAGCTTGCGGGAGGATATTCATCCCGGCGAGTTTGCTATCCCTGCACAATATTTTGAATGGATAAAAGGCAACCGCGAGCGTACCTTTTTTGGCGAAGGACTGGCGGCGCATATCTCCACCGCAGAGCCGGCCTGCCCAAATCTCACGAAGTGGATTGCATCTAAAGCAATGGGATTAAAGCTACATACGGGAAAAACCTATGCCTGCATGGATGGCCCACGTTTGGGTACGAAAGCGGAAAGCAACTTCTTGCGCCTTGTCGGATGTGATCTGGTAGGGATGACAAATATACCGGAAGTGTTCCTCGCTCGTGAGGCACAGCTCTGTTATGCGACCGTTGCTATTGTCACCGATTACGATTGCTGGATGGAAGACATCTCATGCCATGTAAGCGTCAATGCGGTGATTGCCCGTTATGGCGAAAGCCTGCAAAAAGCACAAAAACTGCTTCTGACATTGCTGGACTCTCCTTTGCCGGAAATAGATGATAATTGTCGCAAGTCTTTGTGTGAGGCGCTACTCACACCGGAAGCGGACATACCGGAGGGGAAACGTGAGCTTCTGTCGGTATTAAGGAGATAGCATGACAGGACTTCCCGTTATTGATATGGAGAATGAGGAATTAATTATTTTTGTGAAAGCGCCGGTGGCCGGCAAAGTCAAAACGCGGTTGGTGCCGCCATTGACCTATGAACAGGCTTGCAAGCTCTATCGTAGCTGGGCTCAGGACACTTATGAGACATTCTGTTTGTTGAATGATGTCCACCTGGAAATTGCTTACGACGCACATGTTGATTTTCCAACTCCCAACTGGTTGAGCCGAGAAAGCAGAGACGTTTCATTTTTCCGGCAAAGAGGAAAAAATCTCAGCGAAAGGTTGATTCACGCCTTCACGCAGGCGTTTCAGAATGGGGCAGAGCGTGTGATCATTATTGGATCTGATTCTCCAGGTCTTCCTATAAAATATATTCTGGAAGCGTTTGAATCTTTGCGGAATAACAATATCGTGATCGGCCCGACCGAGGATGGCGGCTTTTACCTGATTGGTTTCAAAAACAAGGTTGTTCCTGAAGTTTTCATAAATGTGGAGTGGTCCACATCGAACGTTTTCTCCATGACGATGCAAAATGCGATAAACATAAATCTGTCCACACATGTGTTGCCAAGGTATTTTGATATTGACCGGCCTGAAGACCTCCTTCGTCTTGGGGCTCGTTCTTTACGGATGGGGGGCGGACCGGTTAAGGCTTAATTTAAGAGCTTTTAAGTTCTGCATGATCGCGAATATCCTTATACCAGGCATTCTGGAAATGTTTTATCGTTGAACGATGAAATCCTAAATAATACATCATCGCAAGACAAATATTGATAAGCTTCTGTTTGACAATACCGTTTTGTAAAAACCGCCTGGGAGAAGTGATAACCGGATCTTTAATAATCACCGGTTTTTCATGTTTTAAGAGACGTCTATAAAAGTCAATATCCTCAAAAGCAGCATCAACACTAAATCCTCCCATATTTTGAAACAATTCTCTTTTGACAAAGAAGCCCTGATCCCCGTAAGAGAAACAATGAAAGCGCGTTTGATACTCATAAAATTTTAGTAGCGGATGTCTATGACCAAAACTCAATCGAAAGCGTCCGGATTGCTTTTTCCCTAATTGAACGCCCTCCTCAATTTTAACGAGAGCGTTATTGGGGAGTTGAGTATCAGCATGCAAAAACAGAAACACATCACCAGTCGCGGACTTGGCCCCTTCGTTCATTTGAAGAGCACGTCCTCTTCCGCAAATAGCAACCTTCGCGTATCTGGAAGCAATTTCCACGGTTTTATCGCTGCTGCCTCCATCCGCCACGATAATCTCATGTGGATGATGCTGATGCGTAAGGTTTATGAGAGTTGATTCGATATTTTCCCCCTCATCCAAAGTTGGGATAATAACCGAGATCCTCAAAGCATCATTGGTTGAAATATAGTCGCACATTGTCAATGCCCGGCCGCACTACCCCACAGCTCCTTGAGTCGCCGGTCACGACCGCAGGTGGTACGGTAGAATTTGTAACGGATCGGGTTTTTCTTGTAATACTGCTGGTGGTAGTCCTCGGCAGGATAAAACTCGGCGGCCTGCACAATCTCGGTTACAACCGGTTCTTTAAAAGTCTTGTTCTTTTCCAATAGAGCCTTGGACTGCAACGCCAGCTTATACTGCCCCTCATTATGATAAAAGATAGCGCTACGATACTGATGCCCCGTATCACAGAACTGCCGGTCCTTGGCGGTCGGATCAATATTGTGCCAAAAGACGTTCAGGAGCTGTTCGTAGGTCACTTTTGCAGGATCATAGACGACCTGAACCGACTCGGCGTGCCCGGTCCCTCCAGCCGAGACCTCTTCGTAAGTGGGATTCTTTTCCCGCCCGCCGGTGTAGCCGGATGTGACTGAAACCACACCTGGGATCTCGTCGAAGGGGTGTTCCATGCACCAGAAGCAGCCGCCCGCGAAGGTCGCCTTCTCAAGATTAGTTGCAGCAATGACTATGTTGATTGCGATGAGTATAACTGACAATCCCATCATAGCGATAATAAACGTTCTCATAAACGTCTCCTTTCCTTACAATAGATTATTTCTTGGTTGCCACGAATTGCAGGGCAGCCGAATTCATGCAATAGCGCAACCCTGTCGGCTTGGGACCATCGTTGAAGACATGGCCGATATGGCTGCCGCAACGGCGACAGAGCACCTCAGTGCGGCTGGTGAATAAGCTGTTATCCGGTTTAGTACTGATGTTTTCCGTAGCGATTGGCGCAGTAAAGCTCGGCCAGCCGGTACCGGAATCATATTTGTCTTCCGACCTGTACAAATCGAGGCCGCAGGCCGCGCATCGATAAATACCCCGCTCGTGATGGCCGTCGTATTTTCCGCTATAGGCGCGTTCAGTCCCCTTCTCCCGCAGGATATGGTACTGTTCGGGTGTTAACAGTTTTTTCCACTCTTCTTTGGTCTTAGTAACAGTTTCGCTCATGATATAGCCCCCTTTTTCGGCGGAAAAGACCTTGATCTGAGCCAGCGCTGATGCGCTTGCGGCTTTAGCCGATTTTTCCAATCCTCCTGAAAAAACGACACTCCCAGAGATGAGTCCGGTCAGAAATATCCCCCAAAATAACATTGAGTATTTCATCTGATGCCTCCTCTATTTTTTCTATGTACTCCCCATATAAAGCCACTTAAGCCCAAGTTCGGTCGGTTTTTCTCTGTGTCTAATTTGTCGTATCTTTAAATAGCAACCAAAACCTTGAGGTTTACTTTTTTCATTATATCAGGGCATTAGTGATTTCAACTGTTTAATCCCAAAGGGCGAGTTTTGAAATCGCCTGTAGCGAGTCTTAGATTTGTCAAAAAACGTTTTGGACAAGCGAAAAGGGATTTGGGCAACAGCCTATTATGACTCTACATCAAACACCCTATTGTATAATACTGTTGCACATATCATCATGAGATCTCTGAATTGCCTCTTTCCTTAGAGGGTCTACCTGCATAAAGTGAAACTTTAGGGACATTGTTTCTATTTGTGATATTTATACACATAACGTTGTTTAGCCCTCTCGATTGCCTTCGTAACACCCGCCATATTCAATCCCACCGCCGCACTATCTCTGTCGCCGAAAGGCAATTTCAGCTCGCGTATCACTCAAGAAATCGCGTCTTGTCTTGATCGTCATCTGATTCTTCTTACAGGCTCAATAAGTTATTCTAAAGTTTCTATATAACACCACAACCGAAAGGTTAATTTAGATCTCTACGCTATAACGATTTATTTTGGCTATTCAGCTCAGAATTCTTAATATAACATATCTCACCGAAATAATTTATAAATGATTAGTAAAAACCCGTGAGGATATCATGCTCTGAAGTCATCATTTTTCGCTCTTTATTCTGAGATGTGCTTATAAACAGAACCCCGTGTATCAATCACCTTGACCCGTACGGTTTGAATGTCTTCTTCAATCTTCTTCAATTTCATAAAGGATTCTTATGTCGCCGAGGCGGAATCGATACATGTTTTTCAGCTCACCCTTCAATTTTTTGATGTGGACATGTTAACGGGGATCTTTTGAAATGGCATTAAGGGCAGAAGATATACGCTCTTTGAGCGTGGCGTCGGCATTCTTGTAAAATTTAGCCGCGTTTTTGTGGAGGACGATCTTATGCATTTTTCAGATCAGTCCAAGATACATAGGTATTTTTATCCCCGGTTTTCCAGTCTTCATCGGCATCTCCGATTTGCTTCATTAACTTCCGATCTGCCATGATTTCCAGTGTTTCCCGTCATGCCTCCATATCTTCGGTAATGACCTCATGAATAACGGATTTGAGTTCATCAATCGTCATATCGGATACTTTTCTTTTTGTTGCTTTCATATGACCTCTTTCATTGCTAAAATGGCCGACAATTTTTTAGAAAATTATAAACTTCTCTGAAGAAAAGATAAAGAAAGAAAGACATCCTCTAAAAGTTTCAAGATAAAAATGAACTCTCAAGCTATCGGGCAGAGTTCTGAGAGTTCTGTTCTATGTACCTTGAAGCAACCAGAAGATAGGTTTCATCCATAGGGCATGATGAAAATCTGCTCTGCCAAATATAACCTCGCCATCCCTTGAGAAAGCTTACAGTAGATTTTTTATTGCTTTAACCTCGATTTGCCGGTCGAGTTGAAAATCTTCGCCGCCGAAATAAACTACCGTTCCTTTTTTCAGTCCTAACTGTGCAAGGCTTCTCTTAAAGCCTTTTAAATCCCCCGAGTCTATCGTGATTGATGTCTTAATTTCATAAGCATGCAACCCCTTTTTATCATGAACAAGAAAATCTATTTCATCCCCCTGCAACGTCCGGTAAAAATAAAAATGCACCCTACCCGGCTCCTGCATATACTTACGCTTCAGTTGTTCTATCACAAGCCCTTCAAAGCTGAAGCCCCGGTATGGCGATGTCCTTAACGCCTCAACAGATGCAATGTTCAACAGATAATGAAGAAGCCCTGAGTCACGAAAATAGAGCTTGTAACTTTTTGCCAGCCGCTTGCCTACATTTTGATAATACGGCAATAGCTTATCAACAAGAAAATAAGTTTCCATCAATTCAACATACCGGTTGACGGTGTGATAACTTACCCCAAATGCTGATGCTATCTGAGATGCATTCCAGAGCCTTGCATGACTGTGCGCTATCATTGTTAATAACCGTATCTGCCGCTGCGGAGAGAGGGATGTCTTTAAAAGAGCAAAGACATCCCTCTCAACAAATGTTTTCACGTACTGTTCCATCCATATAGACCGGTCTTTTTGATTCCATGAGAGAGGTTCAGGGTAACCGCCGCTCAGCCAGAATTCCTCCAGACCCATTTTACGAAGCGCATTTGCTTCAGGATAGCTAAAGGGATTTATTTCAATGAATCCCACCCTGCCGGCAAGGCTCTCGGAGATGTTCTTGACAAGCAGCGGATTAACTGAACCCAGTAAAACGATGCGGCCCTTTTTGCCCCTTTTGAGATCAACATAATTTCTCAATGCCGAAAACAGGTTGGGCAAAACCTGCGCCTCATCAATTATGCACTGTTCACCGTACTGGTCTATGAAAAACTCTATATCAGACGAGACCCTGCCGTAATCGGAAGGCTTCTCCATGTCAAAATATCTCCATTCAGGCAATTCCATTTTCGCAAAGGTGGTTTTTCCTGATTGCCGCGGTCCCACAATCACAACAATGGGGAACAGCTTGAGATACTTGGCTAATTTCTCTGAGATTGTGCGTTTTACTATGTCCATATTTGCATTATAGAAATAATATTTCTAATTTGCAAGATTTTTAATGCAAAATTATTGCCGGTTTGTCGGAGCCGGGAATGTGCACTTTTTGCACATTC
>QZJR01000104.1 GCA_003599365.1 Deltaproteobacteria bacterium
AGGGATAAAAAATTTCTCTTGAAGTTCTGCATTCCATTGTTTTCGTAAATTCGCTGGAACAATTAAGAGTATCTTTCTTCTCCTCTCCGCCCATTTCTGCGATAGAACAAGTCCGGCCTCAATTGTTTTCCCAAGCCCTACCTCATCCGCCAAGAGTGCGCCTCTGGAAAGAGGGGAACGAAAGGCAAAAAGAGCAGCCTCAATCTGATGCGGATTAAGATCAACCTGCGCATTAGAAAGCGTCGAAGATAACTTTTCAAGATTATCCGAAGCGCACCTTTTGGTTAATTCATAAGCAAAATATTTTGCGTGATAAGCCGTAATCACTTTGTTTTCCCTTCACCTTTTATCTTTAAAAGCTGCGCCCCTCTATTTGCGCGTGGGCAGGTGCTTCCTAGATCAGTAATAAATCTTGACATGATTGTGGATGCATGTGTTTTTACCCCTCGTGTAACTTTTGCCCTAATTTTAAACGCCTCTCTCCTTTGAATTTGGGTAAAACTAGAGATAATCAAAATATTTCGTGTTCTTGTAATAGCAACATAAAAAAGACGCCGCTGCTCCTCAAGTTGCCGGAGTTCCTGAGCAGACGGCAAATTATCTTCGATATGAGGGACTAATCCTTCGACGCAACCTACAACGGCAACCATATCAGCGGAAAGCCCTTTTGATTTATGCAAACTCATAATACGAACATAATCTACATCTGTTGGTAATTCCGGCTGGGTAATATTCGTTCTAAGATGCTCGTATAATATTTTAGCATCAAACTTATCACCCCCTATTGCTCTGCACATTGAGCGAAGTGAAACGGCCCACTCTGCCATATCTGGAAAAATAGCATCAACAAGTCTTGTACCAGTTAAATTAGCCTGCCTTTGCAATGCTTGTTGTAATAAACGAAATCGTTGTATTATTGAAGTCGTATAAGGCAATTTAATTCTATCTTTCGTTAAGGATTCAAGGACTTGATAAGGTTGTTCTCCCGTCTGTTCACAATGATTTCTAATTGAGTTCCATCCTGTATGGTTCAATGAGGCACTTCCAAAACCACACCAGCACCTTAGAGCAACACAATCCTCTCTATTTGCAAGCAATGTCAGTAATGTAAATGCCTGCTGTGCTTGAGATTCATCAAGTTCACTCGGCTTTCCATCCAGTTCTTCTTGATGAAAGAAGCTATGAGCGGGGATGTCAAGTCGGTGCAATGCTTCTCTGACTAACGCTCCTAGTAAACGTCTCGGTGCTAAAACAAGAACTTTTCCGGGTTCAACAACCCCTCTTACTATCTCATTTTTAATTAGTTGCGCTATACCTTTTGCCTCATCATAAACACTTGGCCATTGCACAATCTGCACATCACCGGTAAGGTTCTCCGGGCGAGGTTTAATTGATCTATCAACACGTTCATTATTATGGACAATCAGAGCATTGGCCAAATCGACAACACTCTTAGGGCAACGATAACAATCCGTTAAATCCTCCTCATGAGTCCCGGGGTGAGTGGCTTCAAATTGAGTAACACCATCCGGATGAGCAAACCTGAATGAATAAATAGATTGATTCTCATCGCCGATTACAGTAAGACTTTTGCCTTCAGCGAGTATATCGATAAGCACCTGATCGGCCCTATTCAGATCCTGATACTCATCGACCAAAATAAAATTAAATATTGTCTTAATATCTGATTCCGGATTATTGCGTAAAAACTGTAACGCCTGTGGAACCAATTCCCCGATTAACATTGCCTTATGGAATCTTAGCCAACTCATAAGCGTTGCATGGAACTGCTTGTCAATGGGGTCCAATGGCCACCCTGGTTCTTCTGACTGAAGACGAGCCCATGCAGCATCAAATGCTCTTAATCTTGCTTCACAAGCTCTCACAGCACCGTACTCGTTATCGCGTATATCTTCTAACATGAATCTAATTTCATATGACAGTAAAGGACGCGGAACTCGTTGGGTTATTTCCATAACCCTAGCACTAGACAAGAAACCGAAACAAAAGGCGTGAATAGTTGTTGCATTAACTTCAGAAGCCCCCTGAACTTGAAGTTCCCGTAGAGATTTCTTCAAATCAGTTGCAGCAGTTCGAGTAAAAGTACAAACCAAAATCTGGCCCGGAAAGATACCTTCTTCAAGCAAACGTGCCACACGGCGCATCATTGAAAAAGTTTTTCCTGTCCCCGGGCCCGCTAGAACACACAAAGGCGAATCCTGAGTTTCCGCGATACGTCTAGCCGGACCATCTAATCCTTGTATCCAATGAGGTTTTTGATTCATATTAGATAATTTAATCTCCACTACTCGATTAGTAAGAATCCTTTGTCATGTTTACAAAGCTTTATTTGTTCGTCCTCGCTTTAATAAAATCTTTCAAATCCTTTGGCTTAACTTTCCACTGACCAATCTTAACCGCACGTATTTGCTTTTCACGAATAAGTTCACGCACCCGGTATTCAGATAGACCAAGTTCTTTAGCAACCTGTTTTACTGTTAAATGCCCTTTAAGTAACATATTATAACCTCTGTTTTTTATACTACGATGATCAATATTGTTCCACATTATACAACATTATTTTCCAATAACAATAAAAATCCAAAGAGATGAGTAGTCACTCAAAAAAGAGGAAATTATCACAACTGTAAATCTCACAACACCTAACTTGAGCCACAATGTCCCATCTTGTCACTTTGACCCACTTTTTGATCCTTTTATATCAGCATCTCAACAGCTACTATCAAGAATAGGTGCAATACTGTCTCAATATCAAAATCTTAAGCTACAATCAAAACATACCAATAATGTCATTAAAGCTTGTGTTATCAAGCCTGGAAAGGTTTTATAAATAGGTCTATGATTTTTGGCATGTTAATTGCTAACTTTATATAGTAAGTTTAGAAAGGTCAAGAAGGTAACATTGTTCAAGGATAAACAAAAGGATGAAACATGACAGAGGAAATAAAAAACAATAGGATATTTCCTGCGTTTTCAAAAAACCTGGCGCAACTCTTCGTACGGTTTGGCAAAAAGGCAAAGTTGTCTAAAACCAATAATCGTAAAGTTCTAGGAAGAAAGCGATCTGACTGGATAGATATCCTAAAATAGCATAATAAAGAGGTGGGAAGTACAAGTATAAGGGGTGCACTTCCGATGTTCCTGTTCTAGTTAATGTTCGCGCTGTAATTGAAATGTTGCGTTGCTCTTGTTTTCTGATAATTTAGCGAATCTTAAAGTTGATGTGAATGTTGAATAACTAATGTTGTGCGATTTCTCTTTCTGGGCTGAGGTGGTTAGGTTATTAAAAGAGATTTTAATAATTTAGTGGATACTCCATGTTGATGTTGGGAAGGGCACCCCGTATTATTAATCTTCCCCCTCATTTTACCAATTCAAACCTTATAGGAATGCTTGCCCAGGCCTTAACACTAATGCCATCCAATGTGGCAGGCAAGAACCTCCAATTTTTTACAGCCCCTACGGCAGACTCGTCTAGTATCTTGTAACCGGAGGATCTTTTCACTTCTATCTTACCCGCTCCTCCATCTCCTAAAACCTCTACTCTAAGTAAAACAACGCCTTCCATCTTTCTCCTCCTTGCTATAGTTGGATAGTGGGGTTTTGGATTTTCGATGAAAGAAGGGGCAGTGCTGCGTAAAACTGGGTTTCGGCTAGATAACGAGTAGCTAATGGGGTCTCCGTCTCTATCAGTTAGTTTCTCCCCCCCTTGCTGTCCCTGGAACTTTGCCTTGATCCCGTAGAGAGAGCCTCCGTCTCTATCAGTTAGTTCCTTTGCCCCTTGCTCTGGGAACCCTGAATGCCCCGTTTTTATTCTCTCCTCAGGTTCGGAGAGGCTCCAAACAAGGCTGGGTTTGGGATCAGCTTTAGGTTCAGTCTCAGGTTTTGATTTAGTTTGAGTTTCAGGTTCGGGGACTGCAATCTTTTTGTTTTCGACTTTAACTACCTTTTGGGGATTCTTGATAGGGTTAATAGGCTCAATTTCCCCAATCTCTTTGTTTATCTGTTCTTCTCCTAACCCCAAGGGCTTCTCTGATAGAGCCGAGACCAAACTAACCATATATATCTGGGGGTAAGAGGTTCTCTTGATGTATAATGTTGGAGCGGCAATTATAAGGGCTATAATGCCCAGGTGGAGAAGAATTGATGGTATAATCGTCCTCTCCAATCCTATTGAAGAGTCGCCATTACTCAGAGTTTTACTGTTCAAAAGACTCATCTCTTTTCTTCTGGGGGTTTGGTAACGTTACCTTTCATCTCAGACCTGCAATCCTGTAAAAGGTCTCCATATCGATATTTTTTCTGACAAGTGTTGCCAGCCTGTCGTATTGTGTCTCTTTAAACTCCTGGAAGTTGAAAGAAGCCTCTGCTTCTGATTCGCTTCTTGCAGCAACGGGAAGACCTTTTGCCGCTTTTATCCGTCTGATAAACTCCTCACGGAAACCGTCATTGTCAAAGATGCCGTGGATATATGTCCCCCAGACTATGCCATCTTCGGAGATGAATCCATCCGGAACCGAGATTGGAAAGCCGTCTCTCTCGATAATTTCAAACATGTGCCTTTCCTCTTGGAACCCTGTTAGACCCATGTGTATTTCATAGCCCTTTAGTTCACCTGTATCTTTGAAAAACCGGTTTAAGGGATAGATATTGGCACGCACCTGAGACGTCACCTTTTCTTTTTCTATCGTTGTCCTTACAGGCAGAAGGCCCATTCCGGATATCTTGCCAAGAGAAGTTTCAACACGATAAGGGTCGGCAATGTATTCACCGAGCATCTGATAGCCTCCACAGACGCCGACGACCGATCCCCCCTTTTTATAGTGCCTGAGTATCTCCCCTGCATAGCCGCAATTGTACAGATAGTTAAGGTCATCAATGGTGTTTTTGCTTCCCGGTATGATAATGACATCTGCGTCGCCAACACCCTCACCATGACCGACATACCGGAGGTTGACATCAGGCTCTCTTTCAAATGGGTCAAAATCTGTAAAATTAGAGATATGGGGAAGATATATGACCGCTATATCAACCTTTCCGTTCTTGTTCGCAGCCATCAATCTTTCCAGTGATACGCTGTCCTCCTCCTGGATATAAATGTCTTTAAAATAGGGTATGGTACCCAATACCGGGATCCCCGTTCTTTTTTCTAAAAAATCGAGCCCTGGTTTCAGAAGGGAGATATCACCCCTGAATTTGTTGATGATAAAACCCTTAATCCTTTGTCTCTCTTCTTCGGTAAGCAGTTCTATGGTGCCAACGAGGGAGGCAAATACCCCTCCTCTGTCTACGTCCCCTGCCAGCACCACAGGGCAGTCCGCAATTTCAGCCATTCCCATGTTGGCGATATCATTTTCCCGCAGGTTTATCTCCGCAGGGGACCCCGCACCTTCTATCACTATGAAGTCGTATTTCTCTCTCAACCTCCCGAAGCTCTCCCTGACAAATCCAAGGGCGTCTTTTTTGAAACTATGATACAGGCTTGCAGACATATTTTTGTAAACCCTGCCATGAATTATTATCTGAGCCCCGATATCCGTATTTGGCTTTATCAATATAGGATTCATATCCACCTCCGGCTCCAAACCGGCGGCTTCCGCCTGCACAACCTGCGCCCGCCCCATTTCTCTGCCGTCCCTGGTAATGAAAGAGTTGAGCGCCATGTTCTGGGCCTTGAAAGGCGCCACATTATACCCATCCTGCCTGAGTATCCGGCAGAATGCAGCAACCAGCACACTCTTTCCAACGTGTGACGCTGTCCCCTGGATCATCAAGGATTTGCATTTCATAGTCGTCAACCTACCATCTGATACCTGTTTTATCCGTCCTGTACAGGGCTAGATTTTTCTCTTCCGATCTTTAAAATGAGACCTTTGCGCAACCTGCCGAGAGCTTTGAAGGAGTCCAATTCCAGTCAATCAACTCTAAGGAATCCTTTCATTATTACAAATCCTTGTCCACCCCTGCGGATTCAAAGGTTGCCATTTCAGTCATGACTTTGACTGCGGCTTCAATCACGGAGATGGCCATCGCCGCACCGGTTCCCTCCCCCAACCTCATACCGAGATTGAGAATCGGTTCATGTCCGAGCCTCTCAAGCATCCGCTTATGTCCGGCTTCGGAAGAGAGATGGGAGTAAAATAGATACTCAGCTATCGTTGGCCAAAGCGCCACGGCGATCATGGCCCCTGCCGTGGAGATGAAACCATCCACCACGACCGGTATCCGGTGAAAGGCACCCCCGATGATCAGACCGGCTATGCCCCCAATCTCGAAACCACCCACCTTGGCAAGGACATCTATGGGGTCTTGAGGGTCCGGCCGGTTTAACCGGATTCCCCTCTCGATGACATCCACCTTTTTCCGGAGAGTCTTGTCATCAATGCCGGTACCCCTGCCTGTCACTTCTCTCGCGGACAGACCGGACAATACGGAAAGGATCGCACTGGAAGGGGTGGTGTTGCCTATCCCCATTTCTCCCGTTCCTATAATATCCACACCTTTTTTTGCAGACTCGTCGGCGAGTTCCACACCGACTTTTATTGACCGCAGAGCCTCATCACGTGTCATGGCAGGGCCTGTGGAAAGATTCTTTGCCCCGTGGTCTATTTTATTAATAACAAGCCCTTCTGCAGGTTCAAAGTCATGATCCACCCCGATGTCCACAACCACCACTTTAGCTCCCACGTGCCTTGCAAGGACGTTCACAGCAGCTCCTCCGGCAAGCATATTTAAAACCATCTGGACGGTAACCCCCTTCGGGAAGGCGCTCACACCCTCCTCCACAACACCATGATCACCAGCAAAGGTAAAGATCACCTTCCTGTTGATAGATGGGTTTAAATCTTCCTTAATAGCTGCGTATTTCTGGGCAATACTCTCAAGCTTGCCAAGACTCTCACGCGGTTTTGTAAGGCTATCCAATCTAAGCTTTGCCTGCTTCAAATACTCTTTCTTCAGTGGATGGATGCCGTCTAATATCCTTTGCAAATCTTTCACTATGAGTTTTCCTCCTTTCAACAAACCCCCACAACAACTGACTAAGGTCAGAAATAGGTTGTCAAAAAAATCAATTTTTTAGAATCTCTTTCATCTTTTCGATTATAATAATATTCTGCTCACGTCTCTTCACGGCTATCCGAAGGTAACGGTTCCCAAGTCCATGGAAGGTACTGCAATCTCTTACAAGTATTCCCTCTTTAGCCAGACGGTCTCTGATCTCTGTAGAGTTTAAGCCGATCCGGCTGTCCATAAAAACAAAGACAAAGTTAGCCGCACTGCGGGCGGATAGCCCAGTGGATTTATGTTGGCGCTGAAATCGATAATCCTGTCCTCATCGATCCCGTATCTTCTGGAAATTTCGCTAATATTACCGCCATGTTGGTTCTTTATTGTTGTATTATCCATAGAGTAATTAACCGATATCCCTGTATCTGGCATTTCTATATCCTACCATGGAGTCGAGGGTGTTGACCGCCTTATAGGCCATGGCAAGGGGGACACCACCAACGGTCAAGTAGAGCATTGGAGCCACAATACCGTCCGAGAGGTTTTCTGAGACCGTCTCAATAACAGCCCGCAGGATCTCAGCCTCATCGAGGCTCTCGGTATCCCTCCCCACGATCATGGAAAGGCCCTTTCTTGCCGCTTCCATATCCCCGCGTGTCAAAGCGACGATAACAACCCTGCTCTCCTCATAGAGAGATCTGGCAGCGAGGGTAAGGGAGGCAAGCAGAGCTGTCATAATTATGCCGAATAAGGCGCCGATAAAGAAAGATATTTTTATTATCCCGCAGGTAATGAAAAAAGTGGGGATAACGACCGAAAACCACAGGATTATTCCTCCTTTTTTCTCTGAGGCGCGGGTGGTGTGGGCACGGATCTTCCCCTCGACGAACCTCGTCCACCTCCCAATAATGGCTACAGGATGGGGAAACCAGCAAGGATCGCCGACTATTATGTCAATGATATAGGCACCAAGGAAAATCGTTGGCGTCATTATAGCCCCTAATTAGTTTTAAACATACCCAACCCCAACCTGCCGGCCTAAAAGGTAACCTTGATCCCGCCATAGACACCGATGCCGGGTTCGCCGTATTGATATATGGATTGGTAGTTTTTATCGGTCAGGTTATCCACCCTTCCGAAGACCTGAAGCCGTTTGGTGGCTTGATAAGACGCCGCTAAGTTCACAAGGGTATAATCAGGCATTTCAAGGGTATTGGCAGTATTTCTATACCGCTTCCCCATATTTTGAACATCAAGGGTTACGTTTAATCCTTCCAGTGGTTTGATGCTAAGGGCAACGCCCCCCTTATGTCTTGGCCTGTATATCAAGTCTCTATCTGTTGTGTCGTCCTTTGCCTCTGTATAGGTGTAATTGGCATCTATGGTCAGCCAGTCCAGTGGCTTAAAAGAGACCAATGTCTCCCATCCCTTTGTCTTGACCTCACCGATGTTGTAGTACTTCCAGGTAGTCCAATTCCAGTCAATCAACTCTTTGATCCCGGTGTGAAAGTAGGTCACAGACAGCAGTACCTTCCTCCCGAAAAATTCCTGATCTACACCCACATCGTAGCCTTTACTCTCCTCCGGCTTCAGATTTGGATCACCGTAGGAAGAATAAAGCTGATACAGGGAGGGGGCATGGAATCCTGTTCCGTAACTCCCCCTTATCTTGGTCCCTGTCTCTTCATAGAAATAGGCAAGCGCCACCTTATATGTCTCCTCACCACCAAAGGTCTGATGGTTATCATGGCGGGCGCCAAGGGTGAAAGAGAGTCCTTTAAATGGGGTCAACTTGTTCTGGATAAAGAAGCTCTTTGTATCAACCTTCTTCTCAGAGATATCCCCCCACACACTCTGGAGATCCCCGCTATCTTCCTGGTAATCGAATCCAGCGGTAATTGTATCCTTGTCTTTGATAAAGAAATTGTGCTGCCATGACACTAAGTTTGTTGTTCCTTTATAGGTCTCATCAAAGGCGCCATTGGCGGTATATTCTCTTTTTGTTCCTGTAGTACCCAGCCTGATGATATGCTGCCACCATTCAAAGATATCCTGATCGAAATTTATGGAACTGCTGGTAATACCGGTATCTTGAACCTTCACAGCATCAACCCCCGCGTCATCATAGTCCATCTTTGACTTAGAGTGGCGGACTGAGAAACCTGCTCTCACTGTTTCAGAGATTTGGGCATCAAGCCGAGCAGAGATGTTTGTATCGTGGTAAGGATCTTTCTCCGTATTCCCCATATCTTCATCCGCTTTGGAAATACCTTTAGTGTCCAGACGGGATATAGAGGCAGAATAGCTAACTTTATCGTTTGATCCACTGACCCCTATTTTTTCCCTGAAGGTCTCAAATGAGCCTCCTTCGCCAGACAGGAAAAATTCAGGCTTACCTTTACCCTTCTTGGTGATGATATTGATCACACCCCCGATGGCGTCCGATCCATACAGCACGCTCTGTGCCCCGCGGATGATCTCGATTCTCTCGATGTTATCCGTGGAAAGGTCGGAGATGCTCATCTTTCCATCGGTAGCCATGGGGTCACCTACCTTTACCCCGTCAACCATTATCAAGGTATGGGCATTGTTGGTACCCCGGAGGTATATAGAAGCAGTTCCTCCGAATTGACCGTACTGGGCGATAGAAACCCCCGGTACATCTCTGAGAACATCAATAACCGTTCCTCCCCCCTTTTTTTGAATCTCCTCCTCCGTCACTACAGTGACCGAATCAGGGGAGTATCTCAATGGCTCCTCCAACCTGCTGGCTGTTACGACCACTTCTTTCATCTCCACCACCCCAGTTTTTTCCTGGGCACAAACCAGGGTAGACAATGACATAAACAAACATGCAAGTAATCCCACAATACAATTTAACAACATCTTCATTTCCTAATCCTCCTTTTCCCCTCGGTCGGGATGTTTGTTTAATCTGTCAAATAAGTCTCCTGGCTTACGGTTATGCCTAATCCCCATACCTTCCCGGCAGTTTTAAAACCACCAGTGGTTTAAAACAGTTAAAGGTTCAAAGCTGGAAGTTAAAAGTTTTCTGATTCTTTAACCCTTAACTTTTAACTCTTCACTGTCTTTATTGGGTTTCGTTCCGTCTACAGTTGCGGGGCAGCGTCGGCTTTTGACCGGCTTCCTTTATCTGACAGACTCGATGCTATGAGCGTTACTCTTGGCAATCCGGTTTGCGGATTGGTATCAACTAATACATCGGCTTCATAAACCTCCTTTATATTGGACTCTGTGATCACCTCTCCGGGAGTTCCCATACAGTGGACAGTCCCTTTATTTAAAAGCATGATCCTATCACAAAAAATAGAAGCTAAATTCACATCGTGGGTTACAGCCATAACCGTCAGCCCTTCCTTCTGGTTTAAGGTCTTTATTAAATCAAAAAAGGCTATTTGATGTTTGATGTCTAAATAGGCTGTGGATTCATCGAGGAGTATGACCTGCGGCTGTTGGGCCAGTGCCCTTGCAATCAGCACCCTCTGCCTTTCGCCCCCGCTTAATTCATTGATACTCCGCGTTGCAAATGAAAGGGTATCTGTCATCTCCATGGCATCTCTGGCTATCGCATAGTCTTTCTCACCTTCAAAACTAAGCCTCCCCAGATAGGGTGATCTCCCCATTAAGACCACCTCTAATACACTAAAAGGGAAAACGATAGAAGCCTCCTGTGGAACCATGCCAAGAATCCTGGATATCTCTCTCCTCTTTATCTCCTTGATATTTGTCCCATTTATAAAGACATCCCCTTCTTTCGGGGAAAGGGTCTTGTTAAGACTCTTCAGCAAGGTCGTCTTCCCAGAACCATTTGGACCGATCACCCCTAAAAACTCCCCCTTTTTCACATCAAATGAGATGTCTCTCAACACCCATTCCTCAACATACTTGAAGCTTACCCTGGAAACCCTGATCATATCCATAAATCAGCCACCTTTTCTTCGCAACAGATAGATAAAAAACGGAGCCCCGAAGATGGCTGTTATCACCCCCACAGGCAACTCTACAGGGGCTATTATGATCCTTGCTATGGTATCGGCTACAACCAGGAAAGAAAGACCAAAGAGACCTGATACAGGCAAAAGAAGGCGGTGATCTGAACCAAATACCATACGCATCATGTGGGGAACGATAAGCCCCACAAAGCCAATAACACCACTGACTGAAACAACCACTCCTGTAATTAAAGATGCAGTGATAAGCAAAAGTCTCTTTACCCTCTCTACCTCGACTCCCAGTTGGAGGGCGGTCTCTTCCCCTGTAACTATAAGGTTCAGGGGATGGGCATGCAAATAGATAATAAGACATCCAATAATAACAAAGGGGGTAACAATTATAATCTCGTTGTACTTTGATAGGCTTAAATCTCCCATTAACCAAAAGATAATACTATGAAGCCTCTCATCCTGGGTAATGGACACCAAAAACATTATAATGGCAGAGAAGAAAGAACCAACTATTACACCTGCCAGAAGTAAAGTATTAGTCTGAAATCTATATCCTGTCCCTGCAATGCCCAATACCAGCATAATGGTCAACAGTGCTCCACAGAAAGAGGCAGCCGGAATACTCAAGAAGCTTAGCCCTGCCCCTGAGATAATTGCCAGGATGGCGCCTACAGCCGAACCGCTTGAAATCCCTAGAATGTAAGGGTCTGCCAGGGGATTTCGGAAAATGGCCTGAAAGACTACCCCGGACACTGAAAGGGTAGCACCTACTATACCGGCCAGTATGATCCTGGGTAAGCGAACCTGAAATATAATTACTCTGTCGGTATCCGTCCATCCGCGAACAGGGTCAGATACCCATCCAAATATCCCTCTCAATATCTTGATTAACCCTATGTCAGCCGTTCCGAGAGAGATGGAAAGTATTGCAACCACGACGAAAACAAAAACAAGAATAAGAGATATAAGTACTACCTTCCGAAGATTTACCACCATCTTTGAATTACCTTGCTTATAACGGTTTACAGGGGTCAGGGATCAGGGGTCAGCCCTTCGTCAGTTGTCAGCGATCAGCCATTTCCTGACAACTGATCTCTGTGAACTGTCCTGCCCCCTGTTAACTGACCCCCGTGAACTTTTACACCCTATTCTATTTGAACAATCTCGGATGAATCAACCTTGACAACTCTTCCAATCCATCAATAATACGAGGGGACGGATGATCTACCATATCCGAGTCAATTACATAAATTCTTCCGTTTTTCACCGCGGGGATGCTCTTCCACTTCATCCACTCTCTTTTCTTTCGGTCAAAACCACCACCCCTGTCCATAGAAGATATAATGATGATATCAGGGGTATTTAGCAGAATCTCCTCCATGCTATACCGTGGATATTTTGCCTTCTCATTTCCTGAGATATTCAAACCACCGGCCATCTTTATCAGGTCGTTATGAAAAGTATCCTTACCCACCGTTACCACAGGATTAATCCCGATCTGGAAGAAAACCCTTGGCATTTCTATCCCTTTTATACGGCTCTCTATATAATTTACCCTGCTTTTTAACTCTTTAATTAACCTACTGGCTCTGCCAAAGCAACCGGTTATCTTCCCTATATTGTCAATAGTCTGAAAGATATCCTTTACACACCTGGGGTTTATTGCATAGACACTGTATCCCAGCCTTTCCAGTGTATCAACCGACTCTTTTTTATTTCCATCCGCTATGGCTATTATTAAATCCGGCTTCAACGAGATAATCTTCTCTATGTTCAGGTTTATGTAGCTTCCAACGTTTGGTTTCCTCTTTGCCTCATCAGGGTAGTTACTGAATTCCGTAACCCCTACGATTCTTTCCCCCAGGTTTAGGGAATAAAGGGTCTCGGTAATGCTGGGGGCCAGTGAGACGATCCTCTGAGGAAGAGACGGGATATCCACCCTTCTTCCCATCTCATCCATATAGACTGCCGGTAAGACAGTATCAACGCCGGTAATAACAAAAATGCATACAAATAATGATGTGAGTATTGTCTTCATTTCACCTTAGTAAAAAGCAATAAAAAAACCCTTAAATCCTTTTGGACTTAAGGGCTGCACCCAGCTTACTTCACCCCCCTTTCCTAGAAGAAGAGGCAAGTCCTATAATATAGGCAGGTCTTCTGACTCTCAGATCTCCCTACTCCCCACACCTTCCCATCCCGATCAATCGGAAAAGTGGCTTTGTGCGAGTGAGTTACCACTCACCTGTGGGTTTCGTCCCTGATCACAGCGGCGGGACCGTCCCCGTTTTTTGGGGTTCCCTATTAAACCCTCCAAAGAGGGTACCTATATATCCTAGCATATTTTCTTATTTTGAAGTTTCTCTATCAGATTTTCCATACAGAGTCAACAAAAAAATCAAAAATGTAATCTAAACTTGAAAAGTGAACAGTTTTTATTCAATTTAAACTTGAAAAGTGAACACCTGAAGTGTTGTAGCCTTGGACGAAAAACGGAGGTTCAAGGCTATGGTTCAAATACACAAAAAATTCTGCACTTTACCACCTAAGTACAAAAACTTGCAAATTCAAGTGATACTCACAGCTTCACCTTTATAAAAGACCTCTTTCTTAACCCTTCAGACCATTCTTTAAATTCCTTCTCCACCTTTTTTACATAAATGGTGTCTTTTATCTCATCCCTAACCTCTTCAAAGGGTCTGACCCCTTCTTCTTTTCTGTCCATAAGCTTAACTATGTGAAGGCCTAAACCGCTTCTGATTATGTCACTAACCTCTCCAACTTTAAGACTAAAAACAACCTTTTCTAAAAATGGTGTTACTTCCCCCCTCTTAAACCACCCCATGTCACCACCTGAATCTAATGAAATGTCCTGAGAATACATTTCAGCCAGCTTTCCGAAGTCCTCCTTATTGCTTAACTTTACTAATAATTCTCTGGCTTTTTCATAGACATCTTTTATTTTTGCTTCATCCGCGTTTGGGGGAATCGAAAGAAGTATATGTTGAACTCTTACCTCTGTTATCACCTTAAAAGAATCCATATTCTCGGTGTAATACTTTCTTAGTTCATCTTCATTAACCACCACCCTGGACTTAATTTCTCGATTTACGAGCATCATCTTCTCCATCCCCCGTTTGATCTGCTCTTTATACTTTTCAAGACTCAGCCCTTTTGATTCCAACTTTTCAACCAATTCTTTCCTTGAGATAGAGTTTTCTTTCTGTATATTCTCCAGGGCATTATCTATCTCCTTTTCATATACAACTATCCCCATCTTCTTTGTTTCCTGTTCTATTAGCTTGTTATCAATAAGCCGATCCAGTACTTTCCTTTTAATTTCGGCTGGATCTTTTTCTGCACCATCAAAATTTATTGTACCCTCAGTGTCTTTTAATGTGAAACTTACTGCTTCGTTTAACTCTGTAAGTGTAATAACCTCGCCATTAACTATGGCAACCACCCTGTCAATGGTCTCTGCGGCTGCTTTAAGGTTTAAGCAAGAAATACTAAAGGAGAGGATAAAAAATAGGATTAGAATCTGTTTTTTTGCAAGGTTCATCATACCTCCAGTTTATCTACCTGACTTAAAAATCTTTAGCGGGCATTCTTTTCATTCTGGCTCCTGAATTCTGGCTCCTGGCTCCCGAATAGTTACCAATACGTTTTTAATCTCAGTCAGGATACTTTTCCAGTTATCATTATTGAAGGCTATACTTAGCTTTAAATCAGGAGAAAATCTATATCTTTTCCCGTCACTGACGATGAGTTGGAGGATCTTTTCAAGAGATGCTTCAGCCCTGGGATCAAATGACAAAATGATCTCCCTTCCATTGTAATCAGCGCTGGTAATAAGAAATCTTTTAAGCAGAATTTTAATCCTCACCGCTTCGAGTAGATTTTCGACCAGTGGGGGTATTCTCCCAAATCTGTCAGTAACCTCTCTCATCATCTCTCCTAGTTCCTCATCCGAGCCGATAGATGTGAGTCTCTTATAAACCATCAAACGCTGATTGGTATCTCTAATATAGTCTTCAGGGATGTATGCAGGAATCTTAATGTTGATCTCCGGTTGAATCTCACAGATAACCTCTTCCCCCTTAAGTTCCTTAATAGTTCTTTCCAGTAATTCATTGTACATATCATAGCCAACGGTGGCAATATGCCCGGATTGAGAGTTTCCCAGAATGTTTCCTGCACCTCTTATTTCCAGATCATGTGTTGCCAGTCTGAATCCGGAACCCAATTCGGTGAGTTCGGAGAGAGCCTTTACCCGCTTCAACGCGTTACTCGATATGAGATATTTCCCTGGTACCAGCAAATAAGCATATGCCTGTTCTTTTGCCCTTCCTACCCTCCCTCTAAGTTGGTACATCTGGGCTAAACCCAATCTGTCGGCACGATTTATGATAATCGTATTTGCTGAGGGAAAATCCAGCCCTGATTCAATTATGGTAGTACAAACCAAAAGGTTGATCTCTTTATTGATAAAGGAAAGCATTACTTTTTCCAGGTCCCTCTCTACCATCTGCCCATGGGCAACACCAACCCTGGCTTCGGGAACCAATTTTCTCAGATACCTTACCATCGCAGGTATACCTTCTACCCGATTATGAACAAAGAATACCTGTCCTTCCCTCCCAATTTCTCTAAGTATTGTCCTTCTGATGATATCGTCGTCGAATTTAGTAATATAGGTCTTGATGGCCAGACGATCCTCGGGCGGTGTGTTAATTACACTTAAATCCCTGACTCCCATCATAGACATATAAAGGGTCCTTGGAATAGGGGTAGCTGTCATGGTAATCACATCCACTAATTTTTTCAGTTTCTTTAGCTTTTCTTTATGGGAAACACCAAATCGGTGTTCCTCATCTATAACCAACAACCCCAAATTCTTGAAGCTCACGTCCTTTTGAAGCAAACAGTGAGTCCCAATTACAATATCGATCTCTCCATCTTTTAGCTTATTGAGAATAGTCTTTTGTTCCTGACGGGTTCTGAACCTACTAAGCATATCTATAAATACAGGATATGGTTTGAGCCTCTGTGCGAAGGTTTGATAATGCTGCTGAGCCAGCACAGTAGTTGGAACCAATACTGCCACCTGCTTCCCATCCATTGCTGCTTTGAATGATGCCCTGAGAGCTACTTCAGTCTTACCAAAACCCACATCACCGCATATGAGTCTTTCCATAGGCCTTTCGTCTTCCATGTCCCTCATTACACTTTCAATAGCCTCCAGCTGATCGGGAGTCTCCTCATATTGGAAAGCAGCTTCAAACTCTCTGTAGTAATGATCCTTTTTTGAGAAGGCAAAACCCTTTTGAACATTCCTTAATGCATATAACTTTAAAAGATCTTCAGCCATCTCTTTAATGGATTCTTTAACTTTTTTCTTTTTGTTTTCCCATGAATGTCCTCCCAGTTTATCCAATTTGGGGGAGTGCCCTTTAACCCCCAGGTACTTTTGGAGGAGATTTAATCTGTTAACCGGAAGATAGAGTTTATCCCCATCCATATATTCCAAGAGGAGATAGTCATTCTCTGTTCCATCTACGTCAAGCTTTCTCAATCCAAGGTATAATCCCACTCCATGGTCTACATGGACTACATAGTCATCTACTTTGAGATCACCAAAGGTCGATATTCTGTAATCATCCTCAAGCTTGGCTTTGGGATGTCGCCTTTTTCTCTCACCAAATATCTCTTCCTCTGTTACTATTATAATTTTTGTGTGAGGCCAGCGGAATCCTGACAGAAGACTACCAATCTGAATCCTAATCCTTGGCACTGATCCGGACAGATTGACTTCCCTTATCTGGGATTGAAAGGATGGTCCCGGATCGAGCCCAAAGGGTAGATTATAGTCTTTTAAGATTTCAAAGAGCCTCTTAGCCTGAGAATCGGTATGGCATACCAGAAAGATCTGATGGCTATCCTCCAGCCAAATTCTAATCTTTTCTACAAAAACACCCAGTATTCCTTCATCCGACCTTAAGTGTATGGACTCTTTTCTTATATCTTCATTTCCTTCCGTGTAAAACTCAATGAAAGTCTCATAGGGCTGATGAATATCAAACCTCTCCAGCAATACAACCTGAAATCTTTCGACGTTCGAGTTAATCTCATGAGGAGTTAGGTATAATTCGCAAACTTCAGGATAAAATTCTTTTCGCATGAGGGATCTTTGGTGGCCTTCCTCTATTTCATCCCGGTATTTTTGTTCCTCTCTTTCTATGTCCCACCTCTCACTCATTATTAAAATGGCATCTTGGGGCAGATAGTCGAAGAAGGTATCCAGTTTCGGATAGAAAAAAGGAAGAAAAAAGTCAATTCCTGGAAAGGTTGCTGAGTTTCTTATCTCATCGGAGAGTTCATCGCTTTTACTCCTGGGGAGATCGTTCTCATCGGCCTTATTCCTAATCCTTTTGATGGCATAATCGGCAGTCGTACTATTTAAGAGGATCTCCCTAACAGGAAGAATTATGGCTTTTTCTAAAGAGTTTAATGAGCGTTGAGATATCATATCAAAGTGCCTGATGGATTCTATCTCATCTCCAAAAAACTCCAGTCTGATAGGATTTTCAAAAAGGGGAGGAAAGATATCAACGATTCCCCCACGAACGCTGTATTCTCCCTTCGTTTCAACCACATTAACATGGGTATAGCCACTTTCAACCATTTTCTCGATCAATCTGTCTCGATTGATTTCTCGTCCAGTACATATCTGTTCAACAGCATCATCGAGAATGTCTTTTGCTATAACCCTTTGCATTAATGCAGGAAGAGTGGTAATGATAATGGGTTTAAAACCCCTGGAAAGGGAGTATAAAACCTCTAGTCTCTTACAGATAATATCTGGTGAGGGTGAGAGGGTATCGAATGGAAAGGTATCCCACGGAGGGTATAGAAGGCATTTTAACTGCTGCGGTGGAGCATTGGAATCTTCTTCACCTAAAAAGAACCTTAGATCGTTCCATAATACCTGGGCCTCTGCCATAGTAGCGGTGACTATGACCAAAGTCCTGTTTAGCTTTTCTTTCAGAAGGTACGCAAGAAATGCCTTGGAAGATCCTTTTAACCCGGAGGCCCATATTTCTCTTTTCCTGTCATCTATAGCCCTTAATAATTTGGATATAGCCGGCTCTTCATAAAATACCCTTTCAGCAGATAAATTCACATCCTGCATCTAACCTTAACCCCTAAAACCCTTTATTCCTGAACCTTACCACCTTCTTCATCCTTCGATAACAGAACCTCTATTTGCCTGTTGGCTTCTTTGAGCCTCTCTGCTAATTCTCTTAGTATCTTCATCGCAATATCCGAGTTTGCCTGAATCAACGCCTCAAAGGTCTCAGGGTTAATAACCAATATCTCACTATCTTCAATTACCTCTGCCGTTGCTGAACGAGGGCCATCAGTTAGTATTGCCATCTCTCCAAAAAAATCTCCACTGGATAGTGTAGTCAGAATCCTATCTGCGCCTCCTGCTTTTTTTGTTATCTTCACTTTCCCAGATTGAATAATGTACATCTCTTTCCCAGATTCTGATTCCTTAAAAAGGAATGCCCCTTTAGGAAAACTCTCCCCAAATTTTCGGAATAGCTGATCTTGCAGATTGGTTTTTTTGTCTTTCATAATCTATTATATAAATGCCTTCTTTAACAGGGTAACGTCCCTTCTATAATATGCTGAAACCAGCTCGGCACAGAATAGTAGAATGCACGAAGAGTAAAATACCCATAATATTAAAATTATCATAGCTTCAAGTGATCCATAAACTATCCCATAATTGGGATTTCTGCCCAGATACCATGCCAATATGTATTTGGCAACTTCCCATAGGAAGGCATATAAGGTTCCTCCAACCATACAGTACTTAAGCGGGATCTTGGTATTGGGAATAACTTTAAATAGCAAGATAAAGGCAGAAGCTATTAACAAGTATGGGAATACGTACCTGATAAGCACACTCCCGGCAAAAAGGATATGCAGGTCAGTTCCAAATACAATAAAGGTATCTACCTTCTCTAAAGCCTTTCCTAAGGTGGTTATTAGTATTGAAGTGGTCAGGATAACACAGCCAACGGGTATCATTGTAAATGCCAATAGTTTTGAATAAAAAAAGTGCCTCTTCCTCTTTACTTTGAATATAGTATTCAATGCAAACTCCAGTGAGGTGAATATCAGGCTGGCTGTCCAAATTAGAGACAGTACTCCAACCCAACCCAGCACTTCACTTTTATTCATTATCCTTTTTGTCTCCTCGAAAACCATCGTATCTATTTGTGGAATAAGCTCTCTGGTAAAAGACACAGCAGCCCTGTATACATCTTCCGAGGAACCGAGCATATATCCCGTCAATGATAAGAGAAGAAAAAAGAAAGGGATCAAGGATAGGATTGAATAGAAGGCTATGGCAGCCGACAGATTCAACCCCCCGTTGAGTCTGTAGGATCGAAAGGATTCGATAATTATATCCCAGAAGCTTCTAGAATAATAAATAATATCGCTCTTAAACATACTCCTATTCCATTAGAACCTGGTCTCGGGGGACGGCCAGCATCCTATCAAGGGCTTCCTTAGCTGGGATCCTTGTTCTTTCCGGGACACTTACTACATTCTTCATCTCTACTATGGCATTTAAAACACTCTTCAGCGTAGTTAATTTCATGTTCGGGCAGACCAAACTTTTAGAGGCAAGAATGAACTTCTTCTTAGGGTTGTCCTTCCTTAATCGGTATAGTATTCCCATCTCAGTGCCTATTATGAACTCCTCGTTGTCTGTCTTTTTAGCATATTCATACATGCCTGAGGTGCTGCAAATATGATCCGCCAGTTCAAGTACATCAGGCCTGCATTCTGGATGTGCCACAAACAGGGCATTGGGGTATTTTGCTTTAACCTCCAACGCTTCTTGTGCTTTTAGTCGATCATGGGTAGGGCAATAGCCTTCCCACCAGAAAACCTTTTTCTCGGTAAACTTTGATACATATTTTGCCAGGTTCTTATCAGGGGTCATCAATACCGTATCACTTTTTACAGAGTTCACCACTCGGATAGCATTAGCGGACGTGCAGCAGATATCGCTTTCGGCCTTTACATCAGCCGATGAATTGACATAGGTAACAACGGCAGCTTCAGGGTTTTCTCTCTTTTTATCTACAAGAATATCGGCGGAAATCATATCTGCCATGGGACATCCTGCATCAAATCTGGGAAGGATTACTGTTTTGTCAGGAGATAGAATAGAAGCGCTTTCAGCCATAAAATGGACGCCGCAGAAGACTATAACATCACAATTCGTTTCAGCAGCTTCGATACTTAAGCCCAGAGAATCACCGGTACAATCAGCTATTTCCTGGATTTCATCCCTTTGATAATTATGGGCAAGCAAGATACCGTTTTTTTCTTTTAAGAGGCGTTTTATCTCCCTTTGCAACTCAATATTTTCCAATCTATCTCCTCTATTTGTCTGTGGTCCATCATCAGGATTAGTGTGGTACTCTGCAATTAAAGCTATCTTAAATCTAAACTTTTGTCAATTCAAAAACTCCGAACTGTCCCAATCAGTTCTACGGAAAGATTCCTTCTCTCAAGCAATAGTACCCAAATGTTTTTTGTTTTAAAACACAATATTCTGTGATATATATACTTTGTAAAGCCATAAGGATTAAAGAGGTCAAGGATTCGAGTTAAATTTAATAGACAAAGATAATAGAAGGCGTGGGACGCCAGAGTTCAGGAGGCTTAAGTGTCTGGACATTCTAAATGGAGTACCATCAAACGCAAAAAGGGCAAAGAGGATGCAAAGAGGGGAAGAATATTTACAAAACTGATAAGGGAGATAACTGTTGCCGCCAAAACAGGAGGAGGCGATGCAGAAGGAAACCCTCGTTTGAGAACTGCCATTCTCAATGCCAAGACTCAGAACATGCCGGCAGAAAATATAGATAGAGCAATTAAACGAGGCACAGGGGAACTGGAAGGCGTGAGTTATGAAGAGCTTACATACGAGGGATATGGCCCAGGAGGGGCTGCTGTGCTGGTAGACATATTGACTGACAACAAAAAGAGGACAGTAGCAGATATAAGGCATGCATTCTCTAAAAATAACGGGAACCTGGCAGAAACAGGGAGTGTTGCATGGGTCTTCGATAAAAAAGGGATAATAGTATTCGATAAAAACAAGGTAGAAGAAGATAAACTGATAGATTTAGCCCTTGAAGCCGGTGCAGAGGACGTACGAGAAGGAGAAAACGAGTATGATGTCATAATGGCATCAGGAGACTTTGAAAAAGTGAAAGAGGCTATTGATAAGGCAAACTTGAATTATGAACTGGCCGAGATCAGTATGGTTCCAAAGAATACAGTCAAGCTGGATGAGAAAAATGCCCAACAGATACTCAGGCTTATGGAAATGCTGGAAGAAAGTGATGACGTTCAAAGGGTTTACTCCAACTTTGATATCCCAGATAAGATTATGGAAAAGTTAAGCACTTCTTAGCTCCTGATCCCTCTCCTAATTTCAAGTAGTTATAGAAATCCCGATACATTAAGACAGGGAGTAATATGAGGATATTGGGGATTGACCCGGGAGTTTCGGTTACCGGTTATGGTATAGTTGAAGAACAAAGAGGCAGGCTTCTCCATGTTAATAATGGGGGCATATCGGCTTCCTTAAATAATCCATTCCCTCACTGTTTAAAGGAGATTTATGCTGATTTAGAAAAGGTTATCTCCGATTACTCCCCCAATGTTATGGCCATTGAAAATCTGTTTTTCCACAAAAACGTAAAGACAGCGTTAAAGTTGGGACATACCAGAGGAGTAGCAATATTAACGGCACTTAATGCCGGATTGGATGTGTATGAATACAGTCCCATGGAGATCAAACAGGCAGTAGTTGGCTATGGAATGGCCACTAAGGATCAAATACAGACAATGGTGAAGGAACTCCTGAACCTTCCTGAGATTGTTCCCTTTGATCCCTCCGATGCTCTCGCTGTGGCCATCTGCCATATACACTCTACAAATATGAGGGAAGCCTTAAAAAAGTCTATATGATTGCTCAGATTCATGGAATATTGGTTCATAAGTCCCTTGATCATCTAATCGTTGATGTTAACGGTGTAGGCTATAAAGTTTATATCCCCCTTTCTACCTTTTATCAACTTCCTGAAATAGACAGTACTGTTAAATTAAACACGTATACCCATGTTCGGGAAGACCTTCTCCAGTTGTACGGTTTTTTTACCAGGCAAGAGAGGGACATCTTTCATCTCTTAATAGGCGTCTCCGGTATAGGGCCCAGGTTAGCTATTAATATCCTTTCAGGGATTCCGGTGGGGGACATCTGTAAGGCATTATCAGAAGGAAACGCAAGTAGGTTAAGTGCTGCCCCAGGGGTTGGAAAAAAGACGGCAGAGAGAATGGTATTAGAGCTTAGAGATAAAATCGGGATGATACCCTTTTCAGAGAAACCCCCAATTGCAACAGAAGCAGACAGGGGAGAGGTTGAGAGAGATGTTATCTCGGCACTAATAAACCTGGGTTATAAAAAGGCGGTGGCGGAAAATGCCCTGGAAATGGCTAAAAACACCCTAAAAACCGATACCTCAGTCCTTGAGGACTTGCTAAAAGAGGCACTGAGGGTGTTATCAAAGTAGTAAGTCGTGAATCGTTAGTAGTTTAGGCATTACGACTAACGACTAACGATATAAGGTGGGTATAGTATGACAAAACGGGACATTACACCAGAGCTTCATGAAGAGGATGTGTATTACGACACTAGCCTTAGGCCTAAAGTGTTGGATGAATATATAGGTCAGGAAAAGATCAAGGAAAACCTCAAGGTATTTATTCAAGCAGCGAAGGAGAGAGGCGAAGCACTGGATCATGTATTGCTCTATGGACCTCCGGGACTGGGCAAGACTACCCTGGCGTACATAATATCCGAGGAAATGAATACCAATATCAAGGCTACATCGGGCCCGGTAATTGAACGACCCGGAGACCTGGCAGCTATCCTTACCAATCTTCAGGAGCATGATGTACTGTTTGTTGATGAAGTACATCGACTGAATCATGTGGTTGAGGAGATTCTTTATCCTGCCATGGAAGACTATAAACTGGATATAATCATCGGACAGGGTCCAAGTGCCAGGTCTATAAAGCTGGATATCCCCAGATTTACACTCGTAGGGGCAACAACCCGAGCTGGGTTGCTCACCTCTCCGCTTAGAGACAGATTCGGGGTAATCGCCAGGCTTGATTTTTATTCACCTAAAGAGCTCCAAACCATCATTCACCGTTCAGCCGGAATCCTGAATATTAAAATTGAGCCTCTCGGTGCTGTAGAGATAGCCAAAAGATCCAGAGGAACTCCAAGGGTAGCCAACCGGCTGCTTAGAAGGATTAGGGACTATGCCCAGGTAAGGGCAAATGGAGTAATTACCGAAGAGGTAGCAAATGAAGCCCTGAATATGCTTGAGGTAGATCATAAGGGATTTGACAAGATGGATCAAAAGATCCTTTTGACCATAATCGATAAGTTTAGCGGAGGCCCTGTAGGGGTTGACACCCTGTCTGCTGCTGTTAATGAGGCAAAAGATACCATTGAGGATGTCTATGAGCCTTTTTTAATCCAGGAAGGCTATCTCTCCCGAACTCCAAGGGGGAGGGTAGCTACAAAACAGGCATTTAAACACTTTGGAAGGGATTTCAAAGAGGAGTTACAGGGAAGGTTATTTTAGGTTCAGATGTTCCCCAAAAAAACAAAGACAAAACATGCCTTTACAAATGCAATACTGTACGGCACAGTTCTTTCTCTCAAGCTTCTGGAAAGATTTATAAAAGCGGATATACATATAGCCGGTGATAAAAACATACCTGATAACCCTATCCTTTATGTTGTAAACCACTTTACCAGAACTGAAACCTTTTTGCTCCCCTATATAATTAAAAAAACAACAAACAACATGCCAAATTCTCTGGCGGATTCATCCTTTTTTAAAGGAAACCTCGGAGATTATTTAACGACTGTAGGTACCCTGTCAGTGGATGACCCCAATCGAAACAATATCATAATAGGTGACCTTATCACCGGCAGAAAAAATTGGGTTATCTTTCCTGAAGGAGCAATGATAAAGACAAAAAAGGTTATCCGTTCACGAAATTTCATGGTCAATTACCCGGGGAGAGAAGGCCCGATACATACAGGGTCTGCTTACCTGGCAGTCCTTTCCGAGTTCTATAAAAGAGAGATTTTATCTGCCCATAGAAAAGGGGCCGAGGAAAGGGTCTCGGATTATCTGAAGAGGTTTTCTATTGAGACAATAGACGAAATCTCTAATAAAGAAACCGTTATCATCCCTACCAACTTGACTTACTTTCCCATAAGGGCAGGAAAGAACTTCATCCAAACCCTTGCATCCAGGTTTATAAAAGGGATACCGGAACGTCTGGAAGAGGAATTGGAGATAGAGGGAAATCTGCTTTTTTCCGATTCTGATATACATGTAACTTTTGGGACACAGGTAAAGGTAAGGGACTTTTTGGATCGTTACTATTTCAGGAAGAATAAACCCCTCTCTTCTTTAATAGAGTATCTAAGAAAACTTCTTTACGGTGATGACCCCGCAGGTTTTAACCTGGCGCGTATTTCCCGTCGGTTAACCAATCATTTTATGGATAGAATATACTCCATGGTAACGGTTAACATGGATCATCTCTTTTCATATGCCCTGCTATCCCTGAATAAAAAAAAGACACCGGATTATCTCTTTAAATGCAAACTCTTTTTGGCCTGCGAGGAGATTAAAAAGGAGAAAAGGTTCAATCTCCACCCCTCTCTCGATAATCTGCCCATCGAGCTGGTAGCGGATGAAAGGGAAAAAGACTATGACAATTTTGAAGGACTTGCTATAAAAGAAGAAATTATTAAAAAGAGCGATGGCACCTATTTCATTGATACTCATAAACTTGAAATGCCCCATGAATTCCACAAGATACGTGTAGAAAACACCATCAGGGTTATAGTTAACGAGATAGAAAATGCAAAGGATTTATGTAGAGCCATCAAGAAGGAATTTGGCCGTTCCCATAAGAAGGTCAGGTCCAAAATGGCAAACCTTCTCTCCAAAATGGATAAGGAGATGTTTAAAGAGGATTATGACAGGTATTATAATGAGGAGCTGTCAAAACCTAAGGAAGTCGGGGCACCGTTTTATTTAAACCCGGGGAAATCAAAAACAGGTGTACTCATCTGCCACGGTTACATGTCGGCACCCGAAGAGGTAAGACTCCTGGGAGATTTTTTTGCCAAATCTAAATATTCTGTCTATGGCCCACGCCTGAGGGGTCATGGCACCTCACCTCACAACCTGGCGGATGTTACATGGAAGGATTGGTACGACTCTTTTAACAGGGGGTATACCGTTTTAAGGAATGCCTGTGAACGCATAGTAATCGGTGGATTTTCCACAGGAGGCACCCTGGCACTTTTGGCTGCGGCGAACAAAGAAGGTAAGATTGCAGGTGTTTTTACCGTTAATGCTCCCTTACAGCTTAAGAGCATAAAGACGAAGCTAATCGGCCCCATTCACTTCTGGAATGAACTGCTGGAGAAGTTTAACATAGAAGAGGGGAGACTGGAATATGTGGACAACCAGGCCGAGAATCCTGAAATCAACTACTCCAAGAACAGCATCAAAGGTCTGAGAGAACTGGGCCTTCTAATGGACAAAACCAGAGCCTCTCTGGGCAAGGTCTCTGCTCCTGCTCTTGTAATCCAGGAGAAAAACGACCCTGTTGTAGACCCGCGAAGTGCTTCTATTATCCTTGACAGTATCAGTTCAAAGGAAAAGGAATTCTATACATTCCAGTTCAACCGCCACGTAATCCTGCGTAAAGAAGGATGTGAAGAGGTGTTTGTTAGAATAAGAGAATTTGTTGAGAGGGTTGTTTAGTTTACCCCTGAAAGGTACAATTAGGGGTTTAACCGGGGGGGAAATCATGAACTCGCTGGACATAGTAATTATTTTCATAGTAGCTATCAGTATCATCTTTGGGGTAAAAAGGGGACTGGTTAAGGAGAGTTTTACTCTCTTTGCCTTGATCTTAGGTATGGTAATTGCCAGCAGGTCATATATAGATGGGGCAAAGATCCTGGGGAAGCTAATTCATAACCCTAATGTCGCCAATATAGCAAGCTTTGTTGCAATATTTCTAATAGTAGCTATTCTGCTAACCTTCATCGGCATACTTCTAAAAAAGCTGATCAGGTTGGTTCAACTGGGCTGGATTGACAGGTTGGGTGGGGCAGCTTTTGGTTTTATAAGGAGTGCCATTATTGTAGGTGTATTCCTGGTACTTATAACCAAATATCCTATCCTTGGTTGGGACAAATGGGCTAAGGGGGCAAAAACGGCCCCCTTTTTCCTCCACTTAATCGAATCTTTACAGAAACTGATCCAGTAAGACCTTTTTAAGTTCTCCCCTGCCCTCGACTGATTCCATAACTAACCAAAGATTTTTGTTGCAATTAGCCCCCTGATTATCTTATAATAAATAAGATTGAAAGGAGGTTAATTATGCCATCTACAAGTACCCTGCGCAAAGCAAAACTGACAGTAACAATCAGCGGTGATGTGGTTAATGAAATAGACGAGATTGCAAAAGAAAAAGGAACTCCAAGAAGTCAGGTAATGGAAGAAATGCTGCGCGATTGGCTGCTGAAATCAAAAAAGAGAGCGATTGAAAAAGACATTGAGGCTTATTACCTGTCTCTTACGGAAAAGGAGAAGAAGGAAGACAGAGAATGGATCAAGATAGCGGCTGAAAGCGCAAAGAGGACATGGAATGACTGACTATCCAAAAAGAGGAGAGATATATTTAGTTAATCTGCCTTCAAAACCAAAGGACGTGAAGAATCGCCTTGCCCTGGTAATCTCTTTAGATATTCGAAATGAGTTAGCCAATGACATAATTGTTGTTCCTTTGTCTACAACCTTAAGACCTGCCCCTACCCATGTTTTGTTTCAAAAGGGTGAAGGTGGTTTATCAAAGGCATATATGGCTAAATGTGAACAGGTAACAACCATAGACAAATCCTTACTTATAAGAGGCCCTTTTGCAGGCAAGGTAAATGACGAAAAGATGAAAGAAATAGAAAAAGCAATTATGATAGCCATTGGGGTATATTAAGGCTTTTCAGCCTCTTTAAGCCCTTTGTCTGACATGTGCACAGTCAAGACAGGGCATGGAGCCTCCCTTAAAACTCTCTCAGCCACACCTCCAAAGAGCACATGGCCTAAGCCTTTACGCCCATGCGTGCTCATGATAATAAGATCGGTTTCTTTTTTCTTTGCTATACTTATTATTTCCGAAAACGCCATTCCTCTCGATATAATGGGGTAGTATTCGTTCAACATACCAGCCTTGGATTTACAGACATCATCAAGTTGTTGTCTGATCTTTTTCTCCATTTCTTCAGAAATTCTTTTTACAGTCTCCGCATCTAAAAATGCCTCTAAATATGGTGCATGATAGAAAGTCTCCTCTATCACATGAATGATGTACAACGAGGCTGAGAACTTCTCCGCCATTAATATGGCATAAGAAAAAGCGATTTATCTCTACCATAATTATCTCCTCATTTATTAAGAACCTTATTTCTAACCACAGCAACCAATTTTCGGCAGACCCTTTCTGTAACCAATCTCTATGGCCGCCTGGCATCCCAAAGTTCCACTCTGGGTTTAAATACCGTTCTTTCAGATACTGTTCCTTTAATTGATGTTCTTGAGGGCTAAGTTCTCCCTTTCTCAA
>QZJR01000038.1 GCA_003599365.1 Deltaproteobacteria bacterium
GCCTTTCGGTAAGGTGCTTCCGTCTACCGTGATCACCTTGACCAGATCCGGATCGGAAACCGGCTTCAGAGTGGCACCGATATGCCCGTGCTGTCCACCATCAACCTCTATGACTATCCGTTTCTCATAACAAACAAAATCCGCAATATATCTACCAATTGGCTCTTGTCTTCTAAACTTGAACCCTTCAAGCTGCTTTGCTCTCAAGTATGTCCATAAAAGACGTTCTGTATCTGTCAGTCTCTTTCTAAGGGTTTTTGCTGTCGGAGTTATGTCTTTGCTCAACCTTAAATCACCCCCACCCTCGCCCTCCCCCATCAAGGTGGAGGGGAAAGTTTATATTACCCACTCACTTTGAGAAAGAACCAAAAATGGAAACTTTCATCTTTGACGAACTCGTAAAAAGTCAAAATTGGGATGGCAAAGTAAAAAGCTCCAGATGCAAGGCGCGCAAATCCTGAGGAGTGAAGCGTACTTAGAGCTACGCCGCAATAAGCCTGCCCCGTGCTTGACACGGGGAAGGATGCAGTGCAACGCCACAGATGGACTTTTTACGAAGCCATCATCTTTCCGCTTCATAAATCAACGGCTTTATATCATCACAGTGAGCAAAACTCTTATAAACAGGGCAATCCCTGCAAGAGGGCAGCTGACAGGAACAATTTTCTCTTATGACCCAGCAGGGTAGTGTTTTATCTATAAAAGCCTTGCATGATTTTTTTACTTTTATTGAACAACCTCTTATCTTATGGCAAGGAATAAGCGCCATTATACGTCGCATTCCCTCAAAGTTGAGCCCTTCAACCTGTGTCATTTCTTTAATACAACGAATTTTTTCCAACTCTAAATCGGAATAAATCCGTCTTCCTGTAGATGTCTTAAAGGGGATAATCAATCCTTCCTTCTCATACTGGCGAAGAGAATGAACTGAAATATCCAGTTTCTTTGAGGCAATTCCGATTGTATAAACAGGTTCGCTGGACAGTATTTCCTTCTCCACCTTTTTGGTTTCTGTCCTTTTCATTTTCTATTTTAGCACCCTTTCAATTTCTTGCTTGTTTTCTTCGGCATCTCTATTGCTTTCTTTTCAGTCTTTGTTTTATCATCTACGGTCGAAGCTGCAGGGGAACTCCCTCCAAAATAGTTACTAACAGCTACTTGTGACCTGTATTTAAGAATCTCATCATCTGAAGCGTTTATAGAGCATTGCGCCGGGTTTAAAATAAAACTGCTCCAATAATTAAAACCTCCTTCAAGGATATAAGCGTCGATGCCCGCAGTCTTCATTACAAGCCATGCCTGACTTGCATGAGAGCTTCCATTTGAATAAATCACAATAATCTTGTCTTTTGGGAGCTCTTCAATAGTACTCTTTGTAATTAATTTTTGTAATGGTATATTTTCTGCGCCCTTTATTTTGCCCTTTTCATATTCTTTTTCGCTTCTGATATCTATTAAGATAAAATCCCTGCGCCCTTCTATTATCCATTCTGAAAGTGTCTTGGGATCTATCTGGTCTGTACCTTCAATTATAGTCCTGGCAATAGCTTCGGGATCAAACCGATACTTTGAACTATCCTGATAAGGAAGAAAAAGCATTATTACAGCCAAAATCAGGGCAATTAAAACTCCGATCTGTTTCCCCTGCAGTTTCATACTTCCTCCTTTTCTCCAAACCTTTTTTCAGCCCATTCGGCGCCCCAGAAACCGCCAAGTGCCATCAAAAGAACGAAGAAGCCAACAACACCTGCCGATATTCCCAGGATTCCGTATATTGTTATCCTTTCCCCCCAGAATCCGCTTATAAAGAAATCATTGAGTAATGGGATGGTCTCTCCAAAAACAAACACTCCCAAAAGTACCCCAATAATATAAAATAAGGCATCTGTCTTCAATGTGCTGAGACCCACAGCACTTGTACCGGGTCAGTATCCCCCGATAACAAAACCGGCTCCCATGATTAGCCCTCCGACAATCCCAGGCCAGAGATAGGTGGGGTTGATATAAATTGAATCAATATCAAGCCAGCCGAAGGCATTAAAAAAAATCATGCCTGTCATTGCAGTAACAATAGCTGTAAACATCACCTTAAAAACAGTAAGGTCGCGGAAATAAAACTGAAGTGCAAGCTTGCGCGAATTTCCAAAACCTCCCCTTTCGAGAAAAAAACCAAATCCAATGCCTATTAGAAAACCAATCAACAAACTTATCTCCAGCCTAAAATCATGTGTTATTTCTAATGGCGCAAACATTATACTCCTCCTAAATCCACAATTTTCTGAAGACAAATGCAAGGGCATAAGCTCCAGCAAAGATTGACATCATAGTAATCCATGCGCCCAGAGAAAGTACCGCTCCACCCGAAAGGGCTACTCCACTTGTGCAGCCTCTTGCCAGACGAGCACCAAAACCGAACAAAGCGCCTCCAATAACAGCAAAAATCCAGCGCTGTCTTTTATTTATCCGGGGGCCATGGTTGGTTTCCTTTTTTACCCTTCCCGCAAGTGCACCTGAAATAAGCCCACCGACAAGCACTCCAACAAGCTCGAATACATACCAATCCTTCAAAGGGTTTGTATCTCCTCCTCCGTATTTTGCCAGGTATTCGTTCTGGTTAACATGTTCAGGTGAAAAAACCTTTTCGACCGCGACAACTGCACTCATCATAGAACCAGATGCTCCTAATCCATGCCCTGTTATAAAGAATGAAGCCAGAAGAACCAGTCCTAGTCCGACTCCTGCTAAATATGGGGAAGAATACGTTTTCCTTTTGGCTGCCATACCGTACCTCCTTATGTATTTACTACCTTTCTGTCAATAACCAATCCAGGTTGATACCTGTCCTGCCTCAACGATTACAAACCTCAGCAAAATCCCCCCAAACAATACGAGAGAAGCTGCTATAGTGCCGGGAATTTTTCTGCCTTTCAGTTCCATAAACTCGAGAAAGGCAGGGAGAAGAAGCCCAATTCCAAAGAAAAATATCCAGAAATATGTTGTCATCTCTCCGCCTAAAATCAATTGAATTGCCTTTAAATGTTGTTCTGAAGAAGACAACATTCCAGTGATGAATAATATAAGCAATGAGATTTCACCTGCGATTAACCAAATATCTACCCTTGTGAAAAATTCTATTTCTTCACGGTCCTTTGAAAATAACACAACCAGAGCAGCCGCTGTCGAAACTCCCGATACGAGGAAGATAGGTCCCATAATTGGAGAGTTCCAGAAAGGTCGTGCGCCGAAACTACTCAACAAAATTCCTGTATAGATGCCCAGAAGAATACCAAAAGGAATGGCTGTCTTCGCTATCAATCTCCTGTGTTTTTCGGAAAAATCGAGAAGCCAGGAATATACCCTCAGGTATCTCCATATCCTGGGCTTCGATTGAATACAGGCATCAATCCATAAAGAAGCCTTTGAAAAGCCCTTTCTAAATGTTGTCAGTATCAGTAAAAAGCTTATCGGATACACAATGAGCAGTATCCATGAACCCCAAGACATAGGGGATGTGAACCGAAAGGTTGTATAAAATCGCCATACATACAATCTATGCTCAAGGTCTATAAAAAGAGCAACCATTCCCAGACTCAGAAGTACAGGTGCAAGAAGCGCAAGCCTGTTGGCAACAACATGGGATTTCTCTTCATTGTCTTTCAATAACATAAAAGAAACAACAATCAGTATCCCGGCTGTTATTCCTCCCAGAAAAAGATAAACTGGAACTTCCCACCCCCATATATGGAGATTTGGATCAACCAGATGATTCATTTTATTGGTGGTAATTGTAACTTCCATCATTGTCACCTCAAATAAGATGAAGTCGTAAAAAGTCAGGAAACTCTCTTTCTTGTCATTCCGGCGGACCCCGTATCAAGTACGGGGCAGGCACCGGAATCCAGCAATTTCAAGCACTTCTAGACTCCGCCCCGATTTTCATCGGGGTGACGCACCGGAGTGACGGCTTTGGGGACTTTTTAGGAGACCGTCAAATAAGATAATAGACGTTCGGTCTGGTTCCTGCTTCAGGGATCAATATTTTGTATTTCCTTTTTCTTAACAGTTTTGAAACGTTACTCACAGACTCATTTACATCACCAAAATCTATAGAATGGGTTGGGCATACAGACGCACACGCCGGGGACAACCCCTTTTTTACACGATGCTCGCAAAAAGTACACTTGCTCACATATCCTTCAGGCATTATAAAGCGAGCGTCGTAGGGACATGCTGCTATACAGGCTTTGCAGCCGGTACATTTACTTTTGTTCACGAGGACAATATTCGTCCCTCTATTGATATAGCTGGCTCCCGTCGGGCAATACGTGACACATGGAGGATTTGAGCAATGATTGCACCTCTCGGAGCGGATTTCCATATTAAGATTAGGAAATTTCCCGGACACATCCTCCACAATCCAGTCCCTGTGCAGACCTTCGGGAACAAGATTCTCGGTCTTACATGCGATAACACAGTCACCACAACCAACACAGCTTTTTGTGTCAATGACCATTGCGTATTTTTTCACTTATCTCTCCTAAACACTAAATGTCACAAAATTTGCCCTCATACCTACTCCTCCCATAATGGGATCGACCTTTGTCCTGGTGATAAGCCCGGTATCACTTGCCCCTTTCATATATGACCGTTTCATTTTTTTCTGGTCATGACCAAATCCATGAACCATATAAACACAATCTGTCCGTATACGTTCGGTCACCTTTACTTTGACTCTGTTGCTTACTACTCCATCCTGGTTTTCGAGCCTGAGATACTGACCATCCTTTAAACCCCACTCTTTTGACACATCCGTATTAATCCATATCTCATTCTCAGGATCCATCTGGGTTAAGAGAGGATTATTCGTTGTTCTTCCGAATGAATGAGATGGGGAGCGACCGTAGAGAAGCCTGTAATATCCTTTGGGCGGTTCCTCATGGGGTGCATACCTTGGTACAGGATCAAAACCATAATCCTTCAATGTCTGAGAATAGAGTTCAATTTTACCGCTTGGTGTATCGAACTTTACTTCCTCTCCTTTTGCAAGATAAAGGGGCGTTTCCCTTTTTAGAACCTTAACTCCGATTTCCTGCATCTCTCTTAAGGAACTGCCAGCTTTCTTCAGGCGATAATCGAGATATTCCTCTATATTTTTCCATGAAAAGTACTGACCAAGTCCCATCTTATTCGCCAATTGCTTCGCTATCCACCATGCGGGTTTTGTATTGTATTTCGGTTTGAAAGCTGGCATTCGCAAAGCTATCTGCGATTCCCGACCCCATTCTGTTCTAAGGTCATCATAGCGTTCCAGATACGTGCACTCCGGCAAAACAACATCTGCCCAACCGGAAATTTCAGAAGGTAATATATCGACAACAACCAGAAGCTCCAGGTTCTGTATCGCCTCGATTGTTTTTTTTCTATCAGGTAATGCATGCAGCAAATTGGTTCCATATACGATCCATCCTTTGAAATTACAATCCCTGCTAACAGAAGGAATTGTTGCTTCACAAATACCCGAAGAGAGCGCAAGGTTTGCCAATTCATATTTCCCGGGAAAAGCATCCCGCCAGGATCTTTTTGGTTTCGGAAATTGAGGGCGAGGATACTCTGGAATATCTGGTTCTACCGGCATGAAAAACCCCCCTTTTCTTCCCCAGCTTCCAAGAAGTGCATTGAGAACAGCGCCTGCTCTTACACGCTGAGTATCGTCTCCATACCAGACAACATGTCTTCCGGGATGAATCAATGTTGCAGGCAGATACCTGGCCATCTCCCTTGCAGTTTCCCGTATAATTTCAGGTTTTATCGTTGTTATAGAATATGCCCACTCGGGTGTGTCGTCTTTAACTGCTTTTCTCAGTTCATCAAAACCGATTGCATATCTCTTGATATATTCTTTATCATAAAGCTCTTCCTCGACAATGACATTGATCCATGCCAATAAAAGTGCCACATCAGTGCCGGGTTTGATAGGAAGCCAGTATTTCGACTTACTTGCTGCAACCGAAAATCTGGGGTCAACAGTTATTATTGTAGCTCCCCTCTGAACAGCCTGACCAAATTCATAAACCTGGGAACTATGTGTATTTTCACCAATATGGGAGCCTATCAACACTATGCATTTGCTGTTCCTCATATCGGTTCGTTCCGGAGTGCTGATTGCGTCTCCAAACGTGAGAAGATAAGCTTCTTCTCTTGGCCCACGGCAATTGGCATAGGAAGGGGCTGCTATATTATCTGAACCGTAACCCTGAAGAAAAGTCTTAAAGAAGCTCCCCCCGGTACCATGAGTCAACAGAGCAACACACTCAGGTCCGTGTTCTTTCGCTATTTTTTTCAGTTTAGACGCTATATAATTAAAGGCTTCATCCCAGCTTACCTCTTTGAAAACCTGTTTTCCTCTCTCTTGCATTCGGATTAATGGTGTTTTGAGACGGTCAGGATCGTCATATGCGCCAAACCCGGCAGAACCCTTTGTGCATAGATGCCCGTAGCAATGCTGATCATTCTCATTGCCAATAATTTTCCACGGCTTGCCGTCCAACCTGTATGCCCAACCTGCACATTTAAAAGTACACATCTCACAATATGTTGGGGTTCTCAAAACCTTATGGGGAGAAGCATTTCCAGAACCCAATACATCAGATGCAAACTTAAGCAGGCTCCCACTTGCAGCTAGTCCACCCAAACCCATACCCGAGATTTTGATGAATTCTCTACGGGTAAAATCCCTTTTCATGGCATGATCACCTTTTAAGAGCTTTGAAAATCTATACAAACTTTCATTGCGAGGAGCGAAGCGACGTGGCAATCTTATTATTTATCAATGAGTTGTAAGATTTCTCCTTTCAGTCGAAATGACAAAGTGAGTATTTTTCAAAGGTCTCCTTTTATAATAGTATGTTATACTAACTATATTATCCATATCAAATAATATAGAATATCTAGATTAAAATGTAAAGCTTTTTTTGATGTCGGTTAAAAATTTTTTGAAGAGCTTGCCTAATCAAGCCGTTTCCTGAAACGCCCGACAGCCCCTGCAAAGACAATCAAGCCGAGAGTGGTCATTGCCGCAAATTGGGGCCAGAGGACATCCATACCTACCCCCTTTAAGAAAATCCCTCTTATGATAATTAGAAAATACATTAAGGGATTCAGGTAAGTCAACCATTGCACCACAAGAGGCATGTTGGCAATAGGGAAGACAAAACCGCTGAGCATGAAAAAGGGGAGGATGAAGAAGAAGGTGGTCATCATGGCCTGCTGCTGGGTAGAGGAGATAGTGGATATAAAAAGCCCGATACCCAGTGTGCTTAAAAGGAAAATACAGGCAGCAGCGAAGAGAAGGATGACACTGCCGGCTATAGGGATACTGAACCATAAAACAGCAAAGGGGGTCACCACGACCATCTGACCAAGAGAAATGATGATATAGGGGATGGTTTTACCCACAATAAGCTCAATAGGTTTCACCGGCGTGACGATCAACTGTTCCATAGTTCCGGCCTCTTTTTCCCTGATGATGGCCATCGAGGTAAAGAGCAAGGAAATCAGCATGATCAGAAAAGCCACAATACCAGGCACAAAGAAGTTCTGGCTGTCAAGGTTTGGATTATACCATGCCCTGATCCTGGCATCTATCTTTCCATAGTTCAACTGCTGCGGATACAGCTCTCTGATTAATTCCCGATTAAGCCTATCGAGAACCGACGATGTATAGGCAATCCGTACAGATGCCATATTGCTCATGCTGCCATCGACTAATATCTGAACATCTGCTGTCTCACCTCTTCTAATGCACCGGCTCAAATCGGGACCTACCTTAATGCCAATATCTACTTTCCCCCTAAGGAGTAATTCTTCTAATTCACGGTGGTCCTTTGAGAAATGGGTAACTCTAAAGACCTTGTTGGCATTAAAAGCATCGACCAGCATGCGGCTTTCCTGTGTGCGCGACTGGTCAAAAAAAGCAACCCGTATATCTCTGATGTCGTAATTAACAACATAGCCGAAAACCAATAGTTGTATGATGGGCGAGATAATTAGTATGGGCCGGTTCCGCTTGTCTCTGAAAAGCTGAATGAACTCCTTGCGGATCAGTTCACGAATTCGAAGCCACTTCATATTACATGCCTTCCCTTTTCAGTACAACAAGATTTGCTATGGCCAGAGCAATGAACATGCTCATCAGAACCAGATAACTAGGCCACAGGTATATGAGCCCAAGATTTCTTAAATATATTCCGCTCAGGATGTCTATATAATAGGTAGCCGGGACAATGTAAGTCACAAGCTGGAGAGCTTTGGGCATGTTGACAACCGGAAAGACAAAATTAGAAAGGAGGAGCGAAGGAAGGTATGTAATCAGGACAGCCGCTTGATTGGCAACCAGTTGTGATTTTGTAACGACTGAGATGAGTAAGCCGAGCGTGAGGGCAACAGCAAGATAGACAGAAGATGCCACAATCATAAGCCAGAAACTGGCTTTCATAACCACTCCGAACAAGACCTGTCCCATAAAAATCGCCACCAGGACATCGGTGAGCCCAATCAGAAAATAGGGAATGGCCTTACCTACCAGAAATTCCCCTGCCTTTATGGGTAGGGATCGGATCGTTTCCATCGTCCCGTTTTCGTACTCCCGTGCAATGACAAGAGAGGTTAACATGGCACCCACAATCATAATGATAATGGCTATGATCCCTGGGATAATAAAGTTCCGGCTCTCAAGGTTTTCGTTAAACCAGACCCTGACAAGGCCTTCAACAGGTGGTTTGATTTTTTCCAAACCCTCACGATTGAGAAAATCCAGCAGAAGTTGCTTGTTATATGTTTCGATGAAAGCAGTAATATATCCCCTTGATATGCCGGCGAAATTGGGATCGCTGCCGTCAAGAAGCACCTGCAAAGGCGCTTCCCGGTTTGCCCTGATATTTCCAGTCCACCCTGGAGGAATAATAACAGCCAATTTCGCACGGTTGTGGTCCAGGTAATCTGTTACAGTCTTCGTATCATCGAGATGGGCAACAATATTAAAATAGGAAGATGCATCAAGATGGCGGATAAGGTCGCGGCTCAGGTCTGTTTTTTCGTGATCCACAACTACGGTACCTATGTTGTTTACATCCAGGCTTAAGGCATAACCGAACAGTAGGATCAAAAGCAGAGGGATCGCAAATGCCAGATACAGGCTCCTGAAGTCCCTGATCAGGTGGTATATCTCTTTGCGTGTAATGGCCTGAATCTTTAAAGGGTTCAATGGTTTTCCCGGGACATTAAGGTTATAAAGGCATCGTTTAAGTCTGCCTCAGGACGATCCGGACATGCCTCTCTAATAATTTTCGCAGGACTGCCCGTGGCGACTATTCTCCCCTCATTAATCATCACAATTCGCCGGCAATGACGGGCATCATCCATGTAATGGGTGGTAACAAAGACTGTGATCCCCTCCCCTGCCAGTCGGCCTATGAATGTCCAGAAGTGCTGCCTTGTAATGGGATCAACCCCTGAGGTGGGTTCATCGAGGAAGATGATCTCAGGACGATGAAGCAGGGCACAACTCAGAGCGAGCCGCTGGCGCAATCCGGGTGGCAGTTCCCTGGCATACCGGTGCCGCGCCTCTTGGAGCCGGACCATATCCATGATCCATTCAATCCGCTCTTTCCACTGGTCCTGCGGTACGTTGTATATTCCGAGATAAAAACGGAGATTTTCGAGGGGATTCAGATCTTCATAAAGAGAAAATTTCTGGGACATGTAACCTATAGACTGTTTTATTTCTTCGGATTCGGTAAAGATATCATGCCCTGCCACCATCCCCTCACCGGATGTTGGAGTGATTATACCGCAGAGCATCCGGATAGTAGTTGATTTGCCTGAGCCATTGGGACCAAGGAAACCGAAGATTTCTCCTTTCTTTACGGAAAAGGAGATTCTATCAACGGCAACAAATTGACCGAACCGCTTTTCAAGGTTTTTTACAACAATGGCATCAGAGTTTGAAGCTGTCATTAATCAGTTCCTTATCCACCTTCTGAATGCGATGGATCATCGCCTCTTCCAGACTGGGAAAATTGGAGCGAATCTCTGTCGGGGTAGCTGTATCCAGAAGCTGTGATTGGTGCATTAAACCCAGATAATCACATTTTTCACCCTCATCCAGATATGATGTCGAAACAAGGATGGTCATACCATCATTGCGCATCTGAGTCAGTATGTCCCAGAATTCCTGTCGGGATACCGGGTCTACACCATTCGTTGGTTCGTCAAGAATAAGTAACCGGGGTTCGTGGATGAGGACACAGGCAAGTCCAAGCTTCTGTTTCATACCGCCGGAAAGATTGCCTGCCAGCCGGTTTGCAAAGGGGAGAAGATTTGAAAATGCCAGGTAACGTGCCTTCCTCTTCTTTCTTTCCGCGCCAAAAATGCCAAAAATATCCATAAAAAAATCAATGTTCTCTTCAACGGTAAGGTCCTGATACAGACCGAAACGCTGGGGCATATAGCCTATCATTGACTTGACCTGCTTCTTTTTGTTTACCACATCCAGTCCATCGATGAAAATACTTCCTGAAGACGGTTTGATCATTGTCGCCACCATCCTGAGGAGGGTCGATTTGCCTGCCCCGTCTGAACCGACAAGACCGAATATGGTTCCTCTGTTTACGGCAAATGATACCTGGCGGACTGCCTCTGCCTGACCAAAGCGCATCGAAACATTATCTACATTAATAAACTTATCGTAACCAGGCATCGGCCGGCATTCCTGACTTTAATTCGAGGCGGGGGTTGGGAATAGAAACCTTGACCAGGTAAACAAGCTTGACCCTTTCCTTCTTGGTCTGGATGATCTTGGGTGTGAATTCTCCTTCGGAAGAGATAAAAGAAATACGCCCTGTGTAAACCTTGTCAGGAAAGGTATCTACCCTTACTTCTACCTTTTGGTCCGGTTTGACTTTGCCGATTTCAGTCTCATCTACGAATATTTTCAGGTCCACCTTTGAAAGATCGGAAAGCGTCAGAACCTCACGGCTCGGTGTAACCACTTCCCCTGGTTCCACATTGCGGCTGGTAATGATCCCGGAGAAAGGCGCCTTCAACTGCGTATACTGCATCTGGATTTCTGTCTGATTGAGGGATGCCTTAGCTGCCTGAACCTGAGACCGGGCAGCCTCAACATCCTTCTTTGTGGCTTCTATCTTTATTAAGTTGCTCCGGGCATGTTTAACAAGTGCCTCACCCTCGGAAAGTCTGGCTCTTGCTGTCTGAACAGTTTCCTTTCGGGCGCCTTCCTTAACCAAATCGTAGGATGCCCTGCTTGCTTCATATTCCCTGGAAGCTATTTCATGCTTGAGTTTTGCAGCATCCCAATCCCTTTCAGAAACGATACCTTCGTGATAAAGATTGCTATACCTCTCTCTGGTCTTTTTTGCGTCTTCTAAAACGGCCGTTGCACTTAAAAATGCCTGACGTGCACGCTCGATATCCTGCGCCCTGCTGCCCGCCAGGAGCTCGTTTAGCTGAGAGCTTAAAGCCCTGACACCTGCTTCTGCCCTTGCCAGTTCTGCGGGCAGGGTCTCCTTATACACCTCTAACAGGGTCTCAAGCTGCTGTTGATTCTTTAAGGATTTATCAAGGTTTGCCTTTGCCTGTTCATAGCGAGATTGATGTTCCGACCTATCCAGTTCTGCAAGCAGATCTCCCTTTGCCACAGACTGACCTTCGTTCACTGCAATACTGGACACCCTGCCACCCACCTGAAAAGCAAGATTCGCCTGCGTCGCCTCGATAGTTCCTGAGTAATACAATTCACTGCGCTGCGTCTTTCGCTGTCCAAAGTAGACGAGTAAGCCCACACTAACAAAGAGGGCAACGAAAATTATAATGACTATACGTTTTTTCATAAGCTACTATATCGTTTCATTAATACCTTGTCATTTCGACTGTAGGGAGAAATCTGACTCGCCAAAGGCGAGTCATCCTGAGCGAAGCGAAGGATCTTACGGCACTACAAGATCCCTCATTCCATTCGGGACAATGCTTCGCATTGGATTTCTCGTCGCAATAACTTCTCGAAATGACAAAATTCAAAGGTCTCTCTCCTTATATCCCCTGAAGCCGTCAACCAATTGTCGAAACGTCTTTGGTTTGTATCGGTCAAAGCTTTGTTCGTCCACATAAAGAAAGTCGTATTCTACATCTGCCTGCACACGGTTGATGTCCTCACACCATTGCCGTAGCCGTTGCATCTTGAACGGCACATCCAGGTCTTCCTGCCCTTTAGTCTCGATTATAAAGACTTGCTTGTTCGATAGCTTGACCAGAAAGTCCGGGTAGTAGTTGGAGATGTCGCCGTCCCCGTTCACATAGTCGAGTTTGAAATGCACCGCCAGGTAGTTCTTGGCATAGGAAACTATATCGTCGCACTCCTCCAGAAATCTGGCAAAAAGAAGTTCAAAATGGCTGTCGCCGATGATGCGGTTAAAGACGCTCTTTTTCGGGATGAGGTAGCCCTGATCCTTTGCCACGAAGGGGCGCGTCTGCCGCAGTTTAATGGTGTCCCGGATTTCGGCGTCGCCTTTGTCCTGCACGGTGAGGGCGTTGATCGCCTTCTTGAATGCTTCGAGCAGCGTTTTAGTGGCTGCCGGTTCCGACAGGTTGCGCATTGTGTTGGGGCTTTCCAGCTCCACCGGGCGGTCAAACAACTGCTCTTGCACAAACGCCTTGACCTTGCCATACAGCACATCGTAGCCGCCGACCAGCCGCAAGTCCTTCATGATGGTATGCACGAAGTAGCCAACCACGCTGCGGTAATCCGCAATGCCGGCCGTGTCGAGAACAGTGGTATGCGTTACCTCGCCGGTGGTGATGTCCTTGAAGACGATCTCTCGTTGTTCATCCTCACTGAACTGCCGGTATGCCACCTTCGCATGACCGAGCGCGCTCGCGTCCAGATCGCCCAGGTTCTTGTACTCCCGGTAGACACGCGGTGTCAGCAGCGGGATTTCGATCTCCAGGGCATCGATATCTTTCTTTTCGTTCTCCTTGTCAACCTCCACTATCAGGGGCGTCTTGGGCTGCGTATTTTCTCCCATCGGCTTGCGCTCCAGCACGACGCCTTCGGCCTGAATGGAATCTACGAAATCCATAAAGGCATCCGTGCCTACCACGCTTACGTATTCCTCCACTCCTCCATGATACATCTTGCGAAGGCCGCGGCCCAGGGTTTGTTCGGGCAGAATGTTACTCTTGGCAGAATAGGCGCGCAGTCCCACAATGGTTGTGACATTGCGTACGTCCCAACCCTCTTTGAGCACCATTACCGATATGATGGCCTTGTAGGAGCTGTCCAGGCTGTCAATCGCGTTGGCTTGCTCGCGCAGATTATCCAACTCTTCTTTACTCTTGCCTGACGTTGATTCAGAAATCTCTCCGTTTTTCTTTGTATGAATGACCAGCACCGCGTCTTTTTCAGCAAACTCCGGATAGTTGGATCGCAGATAAACGGCCACGTCGTCGCAGTTACGGGTGTCGTCGGTCATCACGAACAGGATCGCCTTCATGCCCATCTTTTCGTGTTCGGCATACGCCTTGCGCCATTCGATAACGCCCAGGTGAATATAGTCGGCATATTTCTCGGTGAATTTGGCGCTCTGGCGTTCCACCAGCTTGGCCCGGCTTGGAGGGTCTGGCACGGCAGGGTGTTTGACTACGTTTTGTTTGATGGCCTCCACCAAAGGGTAATCTGCTACGGTCTGAACAAAAATGGCTCCGCTGTTGTGCCTGGGTGTAGCAGTCGTATCGACTTGCAGGGAGAGCGCAGTTCCTTTTTGCTTCAGGCGATTGTGGATATCCTCAATGGATTTGAACCAGGCCATGCGCGGGTCGTGGATGTGGTGCGCCTCGTCGTTCAGCACCACCAGCTCGTCAATGTCGCGCACGATCATGCCCAAATCCACTTTGGAGTCGGTGGTCGCGCCGGTGGGATGCTTGCCCAGGAAATAATCCCGCATGTCTTCATCATCCGGCGATGGGGGAATCTCGTCTCCGGCATAGACGCGGTGGATATTGGTCAAAAAGATGTTGCCTGTGGGGCGGGTGATGCGCACCTCATCCTGCCGGTGGAGGGTCAGTTGAAAATCGTTGCGCCAGTTGCGTCCGTCCACACCGTTGTCGGGAATGACCGGGTCTTCAAAGAAGATGCTAAGACCTTGAAAATCCTTGTAAATGCGATCCAGCACTATGATGTTGGGGGCAACTACTAGAAAGTTGCGCGCCAATTGTGACTCCGGCTCATACAGCTTGTGGTAAAAGCTCCATGCAAGAACAAGGCTCAGCACCTTGGTTTTGCCCGTGCCGGTCGCCATTTTCACCACAAAGCGCCGCCAGGTTTCGTCAAACATGCCGGTGGAGACCGCTCCGGAACTGTCGAAGCGCATCAGGTCAAATTTGTCCTGCACCCCCGCCACGTCATACAGATAGATGATCGTCTCCAACGCCTCGCGCTGGGCGAAGTAATACTGGAATTCGGCCATTGTGCCGCCTGCATGTGCGTGTCCGCACGCAGACAGGTCGGCTTGTGGCAGCAGGTGCGGGGTGTTGAACCACCAGTTGAGCAGGCTGCGGCTGGTGTCGGTCGCTCCGACGTAGACGTTATCCCGCCACTCCTTCACCTTATTACGTAGTTGCGGCACCAAAGGCGGCATTAGCTTATCCATACTGGATTCCCGCAGCGCCTCATCTGCCGGAAACCAGCGGATGGAAGGGTCGAGGATAGCGTAGGGTGATTCGGGGAAATTAGGATGCAACGCCATCTTGCAAGTCCTTTATCATAACACGGACAGTCTTTATCAGTTCGGGAATATCCTTTTTGCAAATATTGAATACTTGCTCGGCATCAATATCGAAATACCCATGAGCGATCACATTGCGTACACCAATCACATCACGCCAGGGGATTTGTGGATAACGGATCAGCCAATTCCCTTTCGTTTTCGCGTCCAGCTGCCGGAAAGCCTCCCCCACGCCCACGAGAATCATACAGATACTGTCAAGATGTTCCAGTCCCGTCTCATCGGCCAGAAAATCATCAGGCGAGTGAATGGATTCGGAACGGCGCGGAATCCGCTCCAGGGCTTCCAGCACGTCCTTAAGGCGGTCAATCAATCCCTGTCGGTCATACATAGCGGGCCTCCTGGAGAATGCGTCGTTTCAGACGCGGATTCATCCGCTCGCGCAACCGCACCACATCTACGCGTCGCGCGAGGAGTTCCTCCAGTTCCTGTTTCATGCGCGAGGTGCGGAACAGGTTCGGTTCAGTGGTTTCAAATACGATATCCACGTCGCTTTCCTCTTGCGCCTGCCCGTGCGCAAAGGACCCAAAAACACCCAGAGAACTCAAGCCGTACTCGGCCTGACGGCTTTCCTTGAACGCCCTGAGCCGCTCAAGGACGTCTTCCGTCGTAGCTACCGCGGTATTCATATGTTCACCTCCACAATCGTCATCGTGTCAGTGCCGAAGATGTCCACCACCTTTACCGCCACCAGCCGCCCGGCCTTCTTGCCGTGGAAGGTGGCAAAGCCCTCGGTCTTTTCCGCGCGATAGGCACGCAGGATCAGGTCGAGGAATGCGGCTTCCTTTTTTTCGAGCTGCTTTTGCTGTTCTGCCATTCCTTTACCTTTTTGCGCAGTTGCGGCACCAAGGGCGGCATTAGCTTGTCCATGCTGGATTCCCGCAGCGCCTCATCCGCCGGAAACCAGCGGATTGCCGGGTCAAGGATAGCGTAGGGAGATTCGGGGAAGTTTGGATGAAGCGCCATAGTCTCTTATAGCCTCTTAAATAAACTTTATATCTAATTTAAAATAGCGTAACACTATGATTATTAAGTCTTTTTAATTTATATATGCAGTTCTAAATCTAACTTATATCTAATTTCCAAGCACCCAATATCCATTTCTTGGTTTCCCTAAAAACTTTATTTTCCCTTCCCGTTTCAGTTCTTGCAAGATGTTTGAAATATCTTGTGGATTTAACTCCGGAAAGACACTTTGCAAATCATGTCGATAGCCATTATTCTTCTTCAAATGTTTGAGAATCAGCTCTTTATCTTTTTCCCGTGAAATGCCTGTTAACCTGGTATGGATACCTACCTTTCCTTCATAAGCATAATACCTAAAATCTGCAAGCAATCTAGGAGGTCCTTTTGCATCAGGTTAGATTTCAGCCAGTTATACTTTCTAAGGGATGAAATATTGCTCAGCATTTCAGTACGAATTTAGAACTGCGAGTTGTTTAAAAAATATTGTAACATCAAATAGTTAAATCAGCAAAGAAGTTCTTGCTTGCAGCTTTTAGGTAATAGTTAAACCAGCAACCGTTTGTTAGCTGTCAAAACTGGGATTCCCTGACCGCTGAAATCACCATCATCTGTAACTAGCTTCAACCCTTTTCTTTTACACAGCACCGCGATAATCTGGTCATTAAAATCGGCATCACCCGCTGCATATTCATCAATCAATCCAACTATGTTCAATGCCTCAAAGCCATTTTCTATCCGCGAACAGTGATTCAATACACACCTTACATCGGCGGCTATATCCTGGGCAACCGGCTTGAAATCAGGGCTTCTGCGAAAAGCCTTGAATTGATTGATATGCGGCGCAACAAGTTTCCATTTCATCCTGGCATAGGCGTTAATGAATTCTGAAACTATCAGGACATCGATATAGATGCGGCATTGCGCGGCAAGAATCTTTGCGAGTGCCTGCGAATATGTGGCCACCTTAATATCCCCTGGTTTTTGTGGGCCATAAACCAGTAACCAGACATTCGTATCTAACAGTAGCTCATCTGCGGATGTGAAAGTATAACTGGTGATTGGTTCAGCCTTATGTGTCACTGTCCTCGCCCTCTATTGTTTCCCGAAGCACACGTTTAAAGGTTTGCGGATCTTTAAAGTATAGTTTGGCCGTATCTACCACACGTTTTAACAACGCCAGATCATCAGCCTGCATATCCTGCACTTTGAGCAAGGTGCGTATCTGTTCTTCACTGAATGTACCATATAACTGGCCGATCGCCGCATTCAGAAATGCTGAAGTCAGGGTGGTGACGTTGTAAAATGAGACTATGACCCGCCGCCCTTCTTTCAAAGCAGCAGCAAGACGGTCATACACCTTTTGTCCATCTCCGGATGCAACGCAGAGTGGGCTGCCAACAATTTCAAATATAGAAACTTCTAAATTATTGCTCATCATTTTTACCTCAAAATATGTCTGCTTCTGATAATTCAGAAGAAAGTACATAGGATTGTGTATCAGCGGTATTAATTTCAATGCTGACCACTGTGCCTGGGAAAGGGTGACTTAAAAGTGCAGTAGAGGTTTGTCCTTTTGCCCGCCGCCAATAGCCTGAGTCGGACACGATTTGAATATATCCGCCATTCAGATCGATAAATTCCCTCAACAATTTCAAGCCCAACCCGCCGGGGATCGGACCTTTTTTTGTGGTGTTACGCTCTTGAGTGGCCCAGGCAATGGCCTCTTCGGAGGTCAGGATAAGGCCGATATTATCCTGAATATTTTGGCGAATGCCAACGCCAAGGTCGGCAACGGAAAAATCAAGACGGTTCCGTTTTGGAAAAAATTGTCCGCAGCTAAAAATGCCTTGAGTTGTCCGCGAGTGTAATACAGCGTTACTGAAAATCTCAAAAATGCTTTCGCGGAATTTTTTTAACAGCCCTGACGACATGTCCGGCATTTCTCTACGATGTATGAATTCAGTCTCAATATAGCCGGCAAAATAACGGTCATCTTTTACGTCGAAGCGTTTATAGGGTATTGTCGTTCCCCACCGATCGGGAATCTTTTCCCGGCCATAATGACTGAGAAACCCATTTTTTGACAGAATGCCTTCAACGTTTGGGGGGATGCTTTTCAGTTTGACCGTGTTCAAGTTTTCGCCAAGACGATAAAGAATTGCACCAAACGCAGCACACATATCGGCGTCAAACCAAGCTGTTGCGCTCATGTTAATATCAATGTCATCAAAAAAGCCACCCTTCGTTTGCGCCAGCAGGCAAACCAATGCTTCAAAGCCTGCCTGGTCATGGCGAATCTCCGACAAAGAGAGATTCATATCCTCACCTCCACTATGGACATGGTGTCGGTACCGAAAATATCCACCACCTTGACCGTCAGTTTGCGCCGCCCCGGTATGCATTCGTAGAAGACGCTAATCAATCCCTTTTTCAAAAAAGTCGGTCAACTCTACAGCCATGCTGTTCTTCTTCATGCAGGGCTCATCCACCTGCTCGATCGCCTGAAACGGCAGGACTATATTACAAACCTAACTGCTCTTACCGTACCAGACCAGTTCCACCTCACGCTTGTCTTCAAACAGGAGAAAGCGAAATTTGTCCGGCAGGAGCTTGTCGGCTTCGATATAGCGGATTATCTCTTGTTGTTCCTGGTCAGTCAGTCTCGGCATGAAAATCCTCTTCTTCTCGGTGTTCGAACTGATGTCAGACTGTGGAACGCGATTGAAAGTATAACATACGGCTTAGCGGAAGCCGGATTTTCCGGCTATCCAGTGCAGCCACTTGCTATGTCAAACAATATTTCTCTTCTCTTTTTCGAAAAGCTTCTTCTCCACCCTCCAAGACGTGACAGACGTGTTCACGAATCCCTTGAGACTTAAGAACCGATCCAGCCTCAGAATTTGTAAACGAACACTCGATGCCGCCCGAGATGTATTCAAAGCGATATTCTGCATTCTCACCTTGCCCTTCGCCGTCCTGATTTGCAACAATCACCTGCTCGGCGTCAGCTCCAAGTACGAGATTTGGGTTATGTGTAACCATGATGATCTGGCGGTCAACCTTTCTTCTTCTGATGTAGTGGGCCAGGTGAGAATAGATTGTTCTGTTGTCGAGATTATCCTCGGGTTGGTCAATCAGGACAGGGTATACCGAATTGCTTAAATGTAGAAATATCTCAAGAAGGATAAGTCCCTGTTTGCCCGGCGACATTTGAAAGATATCCTCGCCGGTCTGTTTCACGGAAAAGCTGTGTGAGAGATAATCACGCAGCAGCAGATCAACAGCATTTCGGAGCGTCTGTCCTGCGCGCAGCCGCAGTTCGCTCTCGGGAGTTTCAATCAGTTTCTTTAGTGTATCGGTTATTATCTTGACATGCTCTTCTTGGCTCCAGACGATGGAATTATCCCGAAAATGATCGCCAAGCCAAGAAACGGAATGACGCAAATCAAAGCACCCAAGGAAATCTGATTCAAACCTGTCCTTCTCGAACATCAAGTCAGCCGAGATAACGATATCATCACCAACATGGGTATAGGTGGGATCATTGAATAACTCAATGAGTCGGCAGTGAGTCGCAAAGCGATCAGTAATCAGCCTTTCCATCTCTCGGACGGAAGCCCAATATTTCTGTTCAATCTGCGTCTTCTCTTTCTCGTGTCCATTAATTCCTTCCAAAAGCGAGCTAAGTTGCTTCGTTGATTCCTGGTGTTCCCTTAATTCTTTCTGGTTTGCTATTTTGTCTAGGAATGGCTTTAGGGCTGACTTAGCGGCCTCCACCGCCTTTGAGGCTGTCTCCGTACCATTGGAGAGTTCTTTAACCGTTCGCAAAGCATCCATGGTGAAGGCTGTATTGGCAGCCTTGATTGCCTGCTTCAGCTTGGTGACATGGCTCGAGATTTGTTGTTTTTCTGTTTCTTCTAATCCGTGAAAATCTGCGGCATCAGTAACAACGGCATCAAGCTTGTCGAGAGTAACCTGGATTACCGTTGGTATCTCAGCAACGATATCCTGCATTGATGCCTCAATACGTTGAGCTGCTTTGTGTCTGGTATTCGCGCTTAGTAAACTCTGCCGTATCGTCTTGTATTGTTCTGTCTCCTGGTCGCTAAATCCAGAGGCGTTTCGGAGAGCCTCAGACTTCTCGGCGATTCTCTTAAGTTCAGATTCAATTGAGCTTTTATCGCCGAGTTCCTTAATCTTTGTCACGACGTCGCGCCAAGATGATAAAAGTGAAAAGAAGTTGGATATCTCCGTTGCCAGTTCGGTCATTACCGCGTCCAGTTCGTTTATCAGCCTCCTGTAACGTGTCTCAAATGCCCCTTTCTGGCGAAGGAAGCGGAGCAGAGACTCGGATAAAGAAGGCCGGTTTTCCTGCTCAACAAGACGGTGAATATACATTTGGGGCAGAAAAGTAACTCGGTGGCGGTCTGTTTTCTCTGACAGTTTATCCACATCTCCGTTACTCCACGTAACTTCGAAGTCCATCTCACCAAAATTATACAGATTTGTCTTTGCAATTTTTGTTGCCGCCTGAGCTTGCTCAGAGTCAATGGTTCGAGCAATGCAGGATAGCAGTATCGATTTGCCGGTTGATTTTCCTCCAATAATGGTAACCAGATTTGTATTTATCGAAATTGGTTCACTTTGGAATTTACCAGACGAGTCAAGAAATCTCACTTGATCAATTGTTAGAAAAGGTGGCTTTTCTTCTGGCTTATGTTCCTGGAAATACGTACGATCATTAGGTTCGAACACTATCTGCCTTAGGCCTTCAAAGGTTGGGTCTGCCTTAATCCAAGTGAAACGCTCCCCCAACGCACACCTTCCCGGAACAAGTTTTGACGGGGCTAAACTTCTACAATCCGAAGCCATGACATACGTAATAATGTCCCGTGAGTAGTGCGAATGCGTGCCGTTGATCACCGAGGCGATGAATCCAGTGCATTCAGAAGGGGGCTTGGATAGTTGAGCTATTCTTACGAAAGGCTGTTTCCAGAGACGTGAGCGTAAGGTGCTGCCTTTGTGATTTAGTACCCCATTTTCTCTATCAGCATGGGCGAAGGCGACAAGGTAACTCAGACCAGAATCTTTCAGTATGTTGTTAAGCCCTATAATATCTCGGCTGCTCGGAAGAACGTCTTTTCCTTTAAATCGAGAGGAGCCTGGCGGAAACAACTGGGACATTACTGCGTCTATTGTATCTAATGAAGATACTTCAGAGAATATGACAAGCACGTGAGTTCCACCACAGTCATTTACGGTAACTTCAAACCCAGCCAGAACAGTCAAACCAAGAGGGGTTGCGGCCTGTTGCACGTAAGGGATGAGAAGCTCGTCACGATTTCTGCAGAAGTTGTGGTCTGTGATAGCTACAACCGCAAGCCCAGCAGCAGTGGCGGTCTGTACATATTGTTCCGCGAACAGTTTTCTTTCCGATTCAGTTCGCAATGGAGGAGGGCTGATCCACTCCGTATCCAGAGGCGTGTGGGCGTGAATATCCCACTTTCGCCATTCAGACCCGCGATGGAATATGTAATCATTCATCCAGCATCTCTCTTTGACATAACGCGGCGTTGACCCGTGGCAGGCGGCGCCAACAAGTTATTCTAAAGTTTCCGATAACTCCACGCCCCACGGGAATCTTCAGGGCTCTATGCAATGACCATTCATACCTTGTCTTTGCACTCGCAGACTACCGGCTTCTCCGATTAACAAAATTATTTCAATCTTACACGGCAGCCGCCAAGCGTCCACCGTATGACGGGTTATGCTACGGGACTAAACATGAACAGGCTCGAAACGATGAATGCGCGACAACACATCAGAGAGGGCGTCTTTGGCTTGCGCTGTATCGTAATCGGTCTGCAAGCCGATCCAGAAGCCGTCGCTGGTACCGAAGAAGCGAGACAGGCGTAAGCCGGTGTCGACGGTTACGGCACGCTTGCCCGCAACTATCTCTCCGATGCGCCGTTGCGGCACCCCGATTTCCTTGGCCAGCCGGTACTGGGTAATCCCCATCGGCTTTAAAAATTCCTCCAGCAAAATTTCGCCGGGGGTAGGGTAAGGTATTTCACGCGGCATGGTCACTCTCCTTCAATGGTAATCGACGATCTCAACGTCGTATGCATGACCGTCCTCGAAGCGGAAGCATACGCGCCATTGATCGTTGATGCGGATGCTCCATTGCCCGGCTCGGTCGCGCTTCAATTGCTCCAGCTTGTTATTGGGCGGAATACGCAAGTCTCCCAGCTTTTCCGCCCGGTTGAGCATCGCCAGCTTGCGCAAAGCCACGACTTCGATATTCACGAAACGGGGAACCCGCTTGCCGTTGAACAGGGCTTCAGAGTCTGAGCACCTAAACGTTAAGATCATGGGCAAATACTAACGAACTACGTTAGCAATGTCAAGCGTTATTAGCAGTGATTGTGTTTCTTTCAAAAGCAGCTCAAAATCCCTGATGGGATTATCAGATGAATCCTCCTGCAAGATAAGCGCCTCGATACGTTACCATGCTCTGAGGGGTAGATATGTCAATACCTTTACAATCCGGAGTCAGGCCACGGGGCGAGATAGAATTTAAATCTTACACAGCAGCCGCCAGGGAAATATTCTCAAGTGTAACATCGGGCAAATGGCCTTGCCCTAATATTTCGGTGGCATCGAGTATTTCGATTCCTACGAGCTTTTCATCCGGCCCAATGTTCAGTGCAATTTCCTCATTCAGTCTCACGGTGCGGCATTCATATTTGCCTTCAATCAACCTGATGTAAAGGGCGTCTATTTCTGGATCATAACTGATTTTCATCGCTTTCTCCTTTCAAAAGAAAAACGTATAAACGGTAATAACGATTATTTCCGTTGCCGTTTCTTTTATGACAGGGGCAACTTGCTTGATTTGATATCTCTTTCCATTCCATGATTGTCCAAAGGGAAAGTTGTATCGGCATAGGGTTCTATCACTTTTAGCAGTCTCGCGGGAACCATTGATGACGGCCTGCTTTACTTCATCTTCGCTTGCGCCGCGTTCCACACATTGCTCTTGGGCATGGTGTGTGAGTCTGATCGGTTTCATGATTTCATTCCTCTTGATTGTCTTGGTCTATACAATCCACAGTCAACCAGCAGGGCAAGATGGAAAATATATCCGCTACTTTACCCTTTTCCCTATTGCCTCCTCTATTCTTTTAATACTCTCCGGGTCTCTATCCGTTCTCTCCTTGATCCCTAATCTCTCATTGACCTTAAATGCCCTCTCATAGAAACTCAACTCCCTAATCAGTGGCTGTCCCCAATTTTTCCGTCTTCCGCAATGACGACCATCTGGCCCTCGCGCCGGGCGATTTCAATGATGGCGCTGGACTCATCCTCGCGCCATTGCCGTTCGCCGCAGGGGATCGGTTCGATGCGGTTATCGGTGTGCGCCGCAATACGCCAAAGAAGATCAATATCCTTACGGTCCCGCAGATCATCGAACCGGGGAGAAATAACCAGGAGATCGATGTCGCTCCATGTATCGGGTATTCCTTTGACTTGCGATCCGAAGACCACCCCGAAATTGATGGCCAACCCTTGATCCTGCAATGCCCGAAGGTAGTTCCTTACGCCTCTTACAACAGATTCTTCAACCATTGGAGGACCTCCTCTGCGCGATTCATATACCGGATAGCTTCTTCTCTTGTTGGCGGCTTTGTTAACAGAAGATTGTATGGTCAGGTCTTGCAATGATGCATCCCCGCCTCAACTCTCTTGACTGCCCTGCTCACCATCAAATAATGAACCTACCATTTCACCAATGGTCACAGATAAGCCTTTTAAAGTAGGATACGGAAATGACTGTCGTATTCATCAGCTTGTAGGCTTCCTCAAAATCTTTATCTCCTGTAATAAAATAGCTGGCGCCAGCAGACAATGCACAGGCTATGAATCTGGCATCTTTCTGATCGCGAGGAAAATGTACCGTTGATGTAACATCTAGGAATGTTATGACTTCATTGAAGATATCCGACCATTTGTCCAAAATTTCCTTAGGTATGGCAAACCGCTCGCGGCCCAATACACCGATGTATTCTTCAACAATTTCACGGGAGGCAACCCATTCAAACTCGGGATTCCCCACAATAAACAGAATCACCGTTTCCGGATTGCGATCTCTCAACACAGCCGACACAACAACGTTCGTGTCAATTACAATCTTCATCGAACGCTTCGGTATGCAGCTATTTCAGTAGCGATATCCGCCTCGCTGATTGCCCGGGTCTGAGGCAGTGATTGTGTTTCTTTCAAAAGCAGCTCAAAATCCCTGACGGGATTATCAGATGAATCCTCCGGCAAGATAAGCACCTCTATACGTTGCCCTGCTCGGAAGGGTATATCTGTCAATACAACTCGTTTGGGGTCCTTTACAGTTAGATGTGTTTTATACGCTCTCATAAACCAACCTCCCTATATTGCCCAATATTGGGGACAGCTATCCACAATTTACTCAATTTACTTTTGTACCTTACAACCCGCAGTCAGGCGGCGGGGCGACATGGAAAATATAACCTCTACTTTACCCTTTTCCCCATTGCCCCCTGTATTCTCTTTATACTCTCCAGGTCTCTATCCGTTCTCTCCTTGATCCCTAATCTCTCATTGACCTTAAATGCCCTCTCATAGAAACTCAACGCCTTATCCAACTCTCGCATGCCCTCATAGACATGACCGATATTATAAAGATCTATACCAATTCCAGGTGAGTATTCTATCTGCTTATCAATCTCTAATGCCATCTTGTAATGCTCAATGGCCGATTCCAACTTCCCTTTTGCCTCATAAACCATCCCTATATTGCTCAGGTTGTTTGCCGTTCCTCTTAAGTTTTTTACCTCTCTGTTTATACTAAGGGCTTTCTGATAAAAATCCAGAGCCCTGTCCCTTTCACCTGTAGAGTTATATGCAATGCCCAGATTATTCAGCCTGACAGCGGCACCTTCCTTATTCCCAGTGCCCTCATCAAGGAGCAGTGCCTCCTGGAATTTCTCTATAGCCCCTTTTATATCGCCCTTTTTCAGCAATACATTGCCGATATTGTTCAGGCTAGCCCCTTTTGCTATTGAATCATGGATCTCCTCACATACCCTTAATGCTTCTTCAAAATATTTCAGGGCATTATCCAGTTCTTTTACAGAACAGTACACAGTGCCGATGTTGTTTAAATCTCTGGCAATCCCCTCTCTGTTATCTATGCTTTCATTGATCATTAAGGATCGATTAAAGTAGTCAAGTGCCTTTTGAGAATCAGCCTTTGAGTAGTACTCAGAACCCTTCTGGCTGAGTTCGTATGCCATGGTCTTCTTTTCAGGTCGAATCTTTGCACTACCGCAGCCTATTAAAATAACAAGGATAAACAGAATAGAAATCTTTCTAATCTTCATCTTTCTTCCCCGCCCCCCTACTTATAAGGCTGTTCCCTATTGTCAATACTTATACTCTTTCCAGGTTCCGGCTCTTTTATATTTCTGCTTATCGGCCAGGTCTTGTTCACGGATTGAATGAGTTTATGTGCATCTTCCATAGTTTCCTGGCCTGTATTTACAATTCCAGGGACATTAGAGGTTGACTTTTTGATGTCATTTACTATCCCGGAAATATCAGAGCTTGCTTTTTCAAAGTTTGTTGTCGTCTTCTTGAGCGATTCCGTTGCTTCCAATAGATTGTCGTACAGCCCCCTTTCTTTAATTGCAGCACCCAGATTTCCTTTCCCCTCCTTAATCTCACCGGTTATTGTTTCGAGATTGCCAAGGGTTTTCGTAAGACTCCTGGTACTCTCTATGATCTCGCCTGTGGTCTTATCAAGATTATGAGTAATCCTTCCTGCATTGCCGGTTATTTGTCCTACAGAATTATTGATCTTCTGAGTGGTCTCTCTAAGGCTAACTGCTATACCACCTGATTCTCTGTTAAATTTTTCTGTGATGGACTTTACATTATCGAGGGCTTCCGTCAGCTTATCTATTGGAGATTTAAAGTCTATCTCTTTAATTATATCGGTAACCTCCTTGGTCTTCTCAGACTTTATCACCCCTCCTTCATACAGCATGGGTTGTTGCGACACAGCCCCAACGGAGATCTCGATAACTTTACTGCCAATGATAGGGCCGGAAATCCTCGCTACAGAGTCACCCCGAATTCTATCTCTATAGGTATCCAATATACTAAGGACAATCTCTACCTTATTGTCTTTGCTTAAACGAATATCTTTTACACTTCCTATCTCCATGCCTGAAAGGACAACCTTTGCCCCCGGTTCAACACCGCCTGCACTATCGAAAATAGTTATAAAACTGTATTTCTTCTCAAACCATCTCTGCCCTCGTCCAATAAAAACCAGGACAGCTACCAGCACAATAATGGAGAATAATAAAAATGCACCAACATATTTTTCAAAGTGTTTAACCCTAAAATACATGACTAACCTCCCCTGTAACCGTTCACGGTTCACAGTTCACACTTTTTTCAATGAACTATGCAGCGACTGAAGCATTTTAGATATTGATTTCAATTCTCTTCTACTTTCTGTCTTTATCAATTCGAGAGTCTTCAACAGCATGCTTTAGCTTGCTGCAGCGGGCTAAAGCCCAATGTTGTATGCCTGCTGTTGATTCCCTTGATCACTTGACCCCTTGAATCCTTGAACCCTCAAGCTATCGGTTTTAGCCGTCATTTACTCATAGAAGTCATGCTCATTACCTCGGGATTCTGACTATTCCTTATCTCATCCGGTGTCCCTGCTTGTATTATCTTACCATTTTTTATAATAGCTATCCTATCTGCAATGGAATATGCAAGAGATGTATCACCGGTTACTATTATAAAGGTAACCTTCAGATTCTTAAGATCCTTAATAATTGTGGAAATCTTCTGGACGATCTGCGAATCAAAGCTGGCAGTGATTTCATCAAAGAATACAATATCGGGTTCTATAACCAAAGCCCGGGCAATCCCTACGCTCCTCTTCAGTCCAAGGCTTAACTGGGCAGGGAGAAAATAATAACAACTTTTATCTATATGTAAAAGATCCAGTTTTTCTGATACCCTGCTCTCTATTTCAGGCTCGCTCAGGTCAGTATGATAACGAAGAGGAAGGGCAACGTTATCGAAAATACAGGTGTTGCTTATCAGTGCTGCATCCTGAAAAACAAATCCCACCTTCCTTCTCAGCTTCCGAATGCTGTCCTTTGGTGCCTTATGGACATTAATACCCTTTATCTCCACATCCCCATCTTTTGGATGAAAAAGGCCGGAACATAACTTCAGAAGGGTGCTCTTACCGCTTCCACTTGGTCCGACTATTACGAATATTTCTCCGGAAAAGACACTTAAGGTGACCCCACTGAGTATCTCCTCCCCATTGTAACCGAAGTACAGGTTATTGATATTTACCAATACATCAGGATTCATAAGCTACGAGACCTTTGAAAAATATCTTTCCTTTGGAAAAGTATCCCTGAGAGCGAATTACATAGATTTTTGGGGGAACCCTTCTTAGCGAGCGGAATGTAGAAAATTCACATGTTCGAGCCTGAAAGGTGAGTTTGTGAATTTTCAATAGAGCAAGCTTGACGGACTCGTAAAAAGTCCCCAAAGCCGTCACTCCGGCGAAAGCCGGAGTCTAGAAGTGCTTGAATTTACTGGATTCCAGTGCTTGCCCCGTACTTGATACGGGGTCCGCCGGAATGACAAGAAAAAGAGTTTCCTGACTTCCAAGTAACTTAAATTTGCAAATGTGTTGTAAGTAGTTCATT
>QZJR01000010.1 GCA_003599365.1 Deltaproteobacteria bacterium
GCCTGGAGACAATGTATCATTGGTTGTGGATTTGGTAACTCCGATAGCCATGGAGAAGGAGTTGAGGTTTGCTATTCGTGAAGGTGGTAGAACTGTGGGCGCTGGTGTGATAAGTGATATTGTTGAATAAACTTTAGTCACTTAACTTAAAAGGAAAGAGGTGGGGTTTTAAGCAATGAATGAACAAAGCAAAAAGATAAGAATCCGTTTAAAGGCCTACGATTATAGACTTTTAGATCAGTCTGCCGAGGAGATTGTTGAGACTGCTAAAAGGACTGGGGCAAAGGTTGCCGGACCTATACCTCTTCCTACAGTGATTAATAAGTATTGTGTTTTACGTTCCCCTCATGTTGACAAGAAATCCAGGGAACAATTTGAAATCAGAACCCATAAGAGACTTTTAGATATAATGGAGTCAACTCAGCAGACAATTGATGCCCTAATGAAGTTAGACCTCTCAGCAGGGGTTGATGTAGAAATTAAACTGTAGCAGCTGGAGAATATTGACATGACCAGAGGGATAATTGGACGAAAGTTAGGGATGACCCAGGTTTATTCACAAGAAGGAGATGTATTGCCGGTAACAGTGATAGAAGCAGGTCCTTGTGCTGTAGTACAAAAGAAGACTTTAGGAAATGACGGATATAATGCTTTACAACTGGGTTTTTCTCAGAAAAAGAAAAACAAGATTAACAAACCCCTTGAGGGTCATTTAAAAAAACATAAGTCAAGTCCATATGGTTATCTCAAGGAATTTAGAGTTGAAAAGGTTGATGACTATCAAGAAGGAGAGAAGATCACCGTTGACGTATTTAATGCTGGAGATTTTGTTGATGTAACTGGGATTAGTAAAGGCAAAGGTTTTGCAGGAGTTGTTAAGAGATGGGGCTTCAAGGGAGGGCCTGGTGCTCATGGTTCAATGTTTCATAGGGCCCCAGGTTCTATTGGCGCGAGTGCTTACCCTTCAAGGGTTTTTAAAGGAAGGAAGATGCCTGGTCGTCTGGGTGGAGATAGGGTAACTGTCCAGAATATCCAGGTTATTGAAGTGAGACCCGACGAAAATCTGATTCTATTAAAAGGTGCTGTTCCCGGCTCTCGAAATGGAGTAGTTATCATCAGGAGCAGTATAAAGAAGTGAATCGTGAATCGTAAGTGGTAAATGGTAAATAGTAAATAGGATAAAACCCATTTACGATTCACGATTCACGAACTTAGGAGTTATAAATGCCGGTTCTAGACGTTTATGATATTGAGAAGAGAAAGATTTCAGAGATAAATCTCAATGATGATATTTTTAATGTTGAGATAAAGCCCCACTTGATCTCTGATGTTGTGATTATGCAGCAGACAAATAGGAGAAGAGGAACTGCCTCAACCAAAAATAGGGCTATGGTTAGGGGTGGTGGTGTTAAACCTTGGCGTCAGAAAGGCACGGGCAGAGCAAGGGTTGGCTCACGAAGGTCTCCTCTTTGGGTAGGAGGTGGTACTGTATTTGGCCCCACTCCCAAGGATTATTCCTATTCCCTTCCCAAGAAGGTTAGAAGGGAGGCATTAAAATCTGTCTTAACTTTGAAGTTAAAGGAAGACAAGATAACTGTTTTAGACAGTTTTAAATTAAAAGAAATTAAAACCAAGGTCCTTATGCAGACACTTAGGAACCTGGATATAGAAAATGTCCTGATAATTGACCAGGATAACTTAAATTTGGAAAGGTCAGCAAGAAATATCCAAAATGCCAAAGTCTTGCCCCCCGAGGGTCTAAATGTTTATGATATACTAAAATATGAAAATCTAATCCTGGTTATGCCTTCTGTTGAGAAGATAGAGGCAAGGTTGTCAATATGAAAGATTTATATAAGATTATAAAAAGTCCTATGATTACTGAAAAGGGTGATGTCCAGAAAGAGAAGTACAATCAGCTTACCTTTGAGGTAAGCAAATATGCCAACAAGATTGAAATAAAGAAGGCTGTGGAGAGGTTACTCAAGGTAAAGGTGTTAAATGTAAATACTTCAAATATTCGAGGTAAACCTAAAAGGTTGGGTAAAAATATTGGCAGGATGAAGGATTGGAAAAAGGCTATTGTTACTTTGAAACCAGGAGATCATATAGACTTTTTCGAGGGTGTTTAACCCCTTTTGTTCTTAGTCTCTGAGTTTGTATTCAAAGGGAGTTTTGAGTGAGCATAAAGATATATAAACCAACATCACCTGGAAGAAGATTCCAAAGCGTATTAACCTTTGAGGAGTTGACCGGTATCAAACCCGAGAAGTCTCTTCTCAGATCACTCGCCAAGACCGGCGGCAGAAATGCTTATGGTAGGATTACCTCCCGTCATATTGGTGGAAGACACAAAAGGAGATATCGGGTTATTGATTTTAAAAGGGACAAAATCGATGTGCCGGCCAAAGTAGCCGCCATTGAATATGATCCTAATCGATCAGCGCATATCGCTCTTTTGCACTACGTTGATGGTGAAAAGAGATATATAATCGCCCCGTTGAAACTTAAAGTCGGTGACACTGTGATTTCAGGTGAGAATGCCGATATTAAACCAGGTAACGCCCTGCCTCTAAAAAATATACCTTTTGGGACATTCATACATAATGTGGAATTAAAACCCGGGAAGGGTGCTCAGTTAATAAGAGGTGCAGGAACTTTTGGTCAGTTGATAGCTAAAGAAGGAAAATATGTTCAGATAAGACTGCCGTCCAATGAGGTTCGCCTGGTGTTAAACATGTGTTTTGCTACAATTGGTCAAACTGGCAACATAGACCATGAAAATATATCCATAGGGAAAGCTGGAAGAAAACGATGGCTGGGCAGAAGGCCTAGGGTTCGAGGTGTTGCAATGAATCCGGTTGACCATCCTCTGGGTGGAGGTGAGGGTAAATCCTCAGGAGGCAGACACCCAGTGACTCCGTGGGGAGTTCCAACTAAAGGGTACAAAACGAGGAGAAACAAAAGTACGGACAGATATATATTTTCAAAGAGGAAAAAATAGAAGCTGACATATTTATTTAGGCTCTAATAGGGTTAGAATTATAGAGGAGACTGATATGGCGCGATCAATAAAGAAAGGGCCATTTATTGACGAAAGTCTGTTAAAAAAGATTAAAATAGCCAATGAAACGGTAACCAAGAAGATAATCAAGACTTGGTCTCGTAGATCGACCATTGTGCCCGAACTGATTGGTTACACTGTTGCTGTTCACAATGGCAAAAAATTTATTCCGGTCTTTATCACTGAGAATATGGTAGGACATAAGCTTGGTGAATTTGCACCTACTAGAACGTTCCACAGCCATTCCGGGGACAGGAAGAGTAAAATAGAAGGCAGGAAGCAAAAGAGATAAAAGGGTGTAAAAGGTGAAAAATAGTTATGGAAGCTAAAGCATCTGTTAATTATATTAGGGTATCACCCAGAAAAGCCAGATTAGTGGTTGACTTGGTTCGTGGTAAAAGGGTAGAAGATGCTTTGACTATTCTCTCTGTTACTCAAAAAGCATCGGCCAGGATAGTTAAAAATCTTCTGAAATCTGCTGTTGCAAATGCTTCTCATGATAGAAACATTGATGTGGACACTCTGTTCGTTGATACTATTTATGTCAATGAAGGGCCCACACTTAAGAGATTTAGGGCTCGGGCTATGGGAAGGGCAGGTAAGATTCAGAAAAGAACCAGTCATATAACCGTAGTCTTAAAAGAAAGATAAAATTTCTAGAAGGGAGAAGATTTTGGGACAAAAGGTCCATCCAATAGGGTTCAGACTGGGAATAACCAGAACGTGGAATTCAAAATGGTTTGCTGAAAAAGATTTTTCTGACTTACTTCAGGAAGACGTAAGGATTCGAAGGTTTATTAAAAGCAAACTTTACCATGCCGGTGTCTCAAGGATTGAAATTGAAAGGGCTACAAATAAAGCCAAAATCAATATATATACCGTTCGCCCAGGAATTGTAATCGGCAGAAAAGGTATAGAGATTGAGGCATTGAAGAATGAACTTAATAAGTTAACTTCAAAAGAGATTTATATAAATATTCAAGAAGTCCGCAAACCAGAGATTGATGCTCAGTTAGTTGCCGAAAATACAGCATTACAACTGGAAAGAAGAGTTGCTTTTCGAAGGGCTATGAAGAGGAGTGTTACAACTGCCTTAAGATTAGGTGCTCAAGGGATAAAAATCTCCTGTGCCGGAAGACTGGGTGGTGCAGAAATGGCAAGGAGGGAGTGGTATCGAGAAGGCAGGGTTCCTTTACATACTTTAAGGGCTGACATTGACTATGGTTTTGCAGAGGCTCATACCACTTATGGAATCATTGGTGTAAAGGTCTGGATATTTAAAGGTGAGATCCTTTCAAAAAAGAGAGAGGCAGAGAAATCGTAAGTCGTGAGTCGTAAATCGTGAATCGGTTTTATTCTATTTACGACTCACGACTTACGAAATTGATCAGATAGGGAAATATTCACTATGTTGCAGCCAAAAAAGGTAAAATACCGAAAACAACAGAGAGGCAAGAGGCGGGGCGTATCATCCAGAGGCTCTACCATCGATTTTGGTGATTTTGCTCTTCAAGCCGAAGAATGCGGTTGGTTAACAGCGCGCCAGATTGAAGCAGCTCGAGTAGCAATGACTCGGCATGTAAAGAGAGGTGGAAAGATTTGGATCAGAATATTCCCTGATAAACCAATCACTGCTAAACCCGCTGAAACAAGAATGGGAAAAGGCAAAGGGCCTCCTGCGGATTGGGTGGCCGTAATAAAACCAGGTAGAATACTGTATGAAATGGAAGGTGTAGAAGAAGATACTGCCCGTGAAGCTTTTAGGTTAGCCAGTTATAAATTGCCAATAAGCACAAGGGTTACTTCGCGGGGGAGGGGACATGAAAACAAGTGAAATTCGAGAGTTAAGTGATATGGAACTTACGCAAAAGGAGAAGTATCTATCGGAAGAATTATTTAACTTGAAATTCCAGCTTGCAACAGGGCAACTTGAAAATACTATGAGGGTTCCTCAGATAAAAAAGGATTTAGCAAGGATCAAAACCATCATTAGGGAAAAGAAACTATAGCATAAGGGGAGACAAAAGTGGGAGAGAGGGGGCGTAGAAAGACTCAGGTTGGAGTAGTTGTAAGTAACAAAATGGATAAAACCGTGGTTGTTCAGGTAGACAAGGTTTTGAAACATCCGATATACAAAAAATATATTAGTAGAAGGAATAAGTATAAGGCACATAATGAAAAAAATGATTGTAATGTGGGAGATAGGGTTTTAATAATGGAAAGCAGACCTTTGAGCAAAGAAAAGATGTGGCGAGTTTATAAGATATTGGAAAAAGCGGTTTGAAGTAAGAAATGGGGTAAATACCGTATTTTGAGGGGCAAGCAATGATTCAGATGCAGACAGTGCTCAATGTGGCAGATAATTCTGGGGCCAAAAAGTTATTTTGTATTAAAGTATTGGGTGGAACTAGAAGGAGATATGCCAGTCTTGGTGATATTATTGTGGTTTCAGTGAAGGAAGCTATTCCGAACTCAAAGGTTAAAAAAGGTAATGTATCTAGGGCTGTGGTTGTTCGCACTGTTAAAGAGGTAAGGAGAAAAGATGGGTCTTATATAAAATTTGATGATAACTCAGCGGTGCTTATAAATCCCCAAAATGAACCAATTGGAACTAGGATTTTTGGCCCTGTTGCCAGAGAACTTAGGGCTAAGAAATTTATGAAGATTGTATCATTAGCTCCAGAGGTGCTGTGATTTAATAGAGAGGTTTTAATGTCTCAGATAAAATTCCATGTTAAAAAGGACGATCCAGTAGAGGTAATTGCAGGTAAGGAAAAGGGGAGAAAAGGCAAGGTTTTGAAGGTTATACCTGATAAAAATCGCGTAATAGTTGAGAAGGTTAATCTAATCAAGCGACATGCTCGAGCATCCCAAACCAGTAAGGGTGGAATCGTTGAGAAAGAGGGTAGTATTCATATTTCTAATGTCATGATAGTTTGCAAAAAATGTAATTCGGGAGTTAGGGCCAAGAAAAAGGTTCTAGATGACGGGAAAAAAGTACGGGTCTGTATCAAGTGTGAGGAGATACTTAGCAAATGATGGACTCCTAAAAAGTCAAAATTGGGATGGCAAAGTAAAAAGCTCCAGATGCAAGGCGCGCAAATCCTGAGGAGTGAGGCGTACTTAGGGGTACGCTGCAACGACGAAGGATGCAGTGCAACGCCGCAGATGAACTTTTTATGAAGCCATCAAATAAAATAAAAAAGGATAGGCAAGAAGGGTTAAGGAATTTAGATGGCAAGGTTAAAAGACTTATACATGAAAGAAATAATGCCGGCTTTAATAAAAGAGTTTAACTACAGGAACCCAATGGAGGTACCTAAACTTGAAAAGATAGTAATAAATATGGGGCTGGGAGAGGCTATTCAGAATATCAAATTGCTGGACTCTGCGACTTCTGATCTGTCTTTAATCATCGGTCAAAAGCCTATTATTACCAGAGCTAAAAAGTCTATTGCTTCATTTAAACTGCGGGAAGGTGTTCCTATCGGTTGTATGGTGACTTTAAGAAAGGAAAGAATGTATGAATTCTTCGATAGATTAGTCAATATAGCCCTTCCCAGAGTTAGGGATTTTAAAGGTGTAAGTGGAAAATCTTTTGACGGAAGAGGCAATTATGCTTTAGGAATAAAAGAACATATTATCTTTCCTGAGATTGATTATGACAAAATTGACAAGGTAAAAGGCATGAATGTGGTTATTGTTACTACAGCCAAGACTGATGAAGAAGCTAAATCTCTGCTGACTTTATTAGGGGTACCTTTTAGGGATTAGGTGCATTAATTAAGGGAAGAATGTTTAGTTTAATCAGGGTAAGCTTTTTTAATGGAGGAGTTTTGTGGCCAAAAAATCTTTGATTGTAAAGGCTAAAAAACCTAATAAGTTTAAAGTTAGAGGATACAATCGTTGTCCCATTTGTGGGAGGGCTAGAGGATACTATAGGAAGTTTAATATGTGCCGCATCTGTCTTCGTAATTATGCGTTGAAAGGTGATATACCAGGAACCGTCAAATCTAGCTGGTAAAGAAAATTTTGTAGAAAGGGGTTGAAAAGCTATGATGACTGATCCTTTTGCAGATATGCTTACCCGTATTAGAAATGCCAACAAGGCAAAATTCAAGAAGGTCGATATGCCTTCCTCTAATTTAAAGGTTAGTGTAGCAAAGATATTAAAGGATGAAGGTTATATTAAAAACTATAAGGTAATAAAAGATAGTAAACAGGGAATCTTGACTATATATCTCAAGTATGATGGTGAAAACAATACGGTTATTGCCGGACTAAAAAGGATTAGCAAGCCAGGACGCAGGATTTATGTTAAGAAAGACAAAATTCCAAAAGTGTTAACTGGTCTGGGCATAAACATTTTATCAACCCCGAGAGGGATTTTAACAGACAAAAAGGCAAGAGAATCGAATGTTGGCGGAGAGTTGCTCTGCTCTGTATGGTAGGGTTTTGGTTGGGAGATTCAGTGTCGGTGTTACGTAGGGGCGAGAATAACCTCGCCCGCGCTGATCGGTGTCTCCGCCTGACGCAGACTGACACGGACCTCTGTCAACATCCGTTTAGGGTTTAATTAGGATTTAGGATTTTTCCACAGTTTATTGAGCAGGTTCGTTATTTAAGGAGAACAAGGATGTCACGAATTGGCAAACTACCAATTCCAGTTCCAAAAGGTGTTGAGATAGTCTTTGAGGATGCTACTTTAAAAGTAAAGGGCACAAAAGGAGAACTGACTCAAGGGATAGACATGAGAATTGGTCTTACATTTGATAGTGAGAGAATAGTAGTTAATAGAAAAGACGATGATAAGAAAACCAGGGCACTCCAGGGATTAACCAGAAGTTTAGTTGCCAATATGGTGGAGGGAGTGACAAATGGTTTTACAAAAACCCTTAATATTGTTGGAGTAGGCTATCGTGCTGAGTTAAAAGAGGATATACTGGGTTTGAATTTAGGATACTCACATCCAATAGAATTTGTGCTTCCTAAAGGCATTAGTGCCAAGGTGGACAAGCAGGTGAAAGTCACAATTGAGGGGATTGATAAACAGTTGGTGGGAGAGGTGGCTGCAAAGATTAGGTCATTTAGAAGACCGGAACCATACAAAGGTAAGGGCATTTTGTGCTCCGATGAGAGGATTCGTCGAAAGATCGGGAAATCCGGAATTAAATAGAGGTAGTAATAGAGATGGCTTTAAGAAAATTGAAAGAGTTGTCCAGACTGAGACGTAAAAAACGGATCAAGAAAAAAATAAGGGGAACCAGTGAAAAACCAAGACTCTGTGTGTTTCGATCTGCAAAACATATTTATGCTCAGGTAATTGATGATACTACTGGGAAAACTCTAGCATCAGCTTCAACTTTAAGTGAAGAAATTAGGGATGGGTTGAAAAACTCTGGGAATATAGAAGCTGCTAAAAAGGTTGGAGAATTAATAGCTAAAAATTCTTTGGATAGGGGTATTAAAAAAGTAGTTTTTGATCGAAATGGTTATTTGTATCATGGCAAGGTTAAGGCTCTGGCTGTTTTGGCTAGAGAAAAGGGGTTGGAATTTTAAATCAGTAAGGGCATATTGCAGTATGCCCTTACTAAATTTATTGTGAAGGAATTGCAAAGGAGGAGGTAATTGCCCACTATTAATCCTAATGAGTTGGATTTGATGGATAAGGTTGTTAGCATTAACAGGGTTGCCAAGGTAGTTAAAGGCGGAAGAAGGTTTAGTTTCAGTGCCCTTGTTGTGGTTGGTGATGGAAATGGTGTTGTCGGAAGTGGGTTAGGGAAGGCCAATGAAGTACCAGAGGCTATTAGAAAGGGGATAGGACGAGCAAAGAAGGAACTTATTCGGGTCCCAATTATTGATGGTACAATCCCTTATGAGGTAATAGGCAGATATGGTGCCGGCAGTGTTATTTTAAAACCTGCATCCAAAGGTACAGGTATTATTGCAGGAGGATCTGTTAGAGCAGTCGTTGAAGCAACAGGGATTGCAAATATTCTGACGAAATGTTTGGGGTCACATAATCCTCACAATGCTGTTAAAGCCACTATTAATGCCTTAAGCCAGCTCATGAGTCCTGAAGATATGGCAAAAAAACGTGGTAAAGAATTAAACGAGATTATTTGATCACGAACTTCCAGCCTTTGGTGGGAATCAAACATGTGAATTTTTTGCATTCCGCTAGCTAGCGTGGGTCCCTGAAAAATTTATGAATTTGCTTTCAGGAATACTTTTTCCAGTGAAGCATAGCTTTTTCAGATATATCATAAAAGATCAGATGGATACAACTAGTGTGAAAAGGGAACTATTTTATGGGCACAAAGGAGTTTAAGGTAAAGCTGAAGAAGAGTGGTATTGGCAGACCTCGGAGACAGAAAGAGACATTAACTGGACTGGGCTTAACTAAGCTTAATAAAACAGTTACTTTAAAGGATACTCCTGAAAATCGAGGAATGGTTAAGAAAGTATCACATTTGATCGAGGTTATTGAACATGAGACTTAGTGAATTGAAGCCTTCTTCCCGGTTTAATAAGAGGAAAAAGAGGGTTGGGCGGGGACAGGGTTCTGGACATGGGCAGACTGCATGTAGTGGATCTAAGGGGCAGAGATCCCGCTCAGGAAGAAGTACTCCTCCTGGTTTTGAGGGGGGGCAGATGCCCCTTAAGCGTCGTCTTCCCAAAAGGGGATTTACTAATATATTTAAAAAGAAATACGTTTTGATAAATATAAGAGACTTAAGTGTATTTGAAGAAGGGACTGTGGTAGATGATAGGGCGTTGATCGAATGTGGACTGATAAAAGGTTCTTATGATGGTATAAAGGTATTAGGAGATGGAGAAATTAGTTATCCTCTTATAGTGAAAGTTCACAAGTATAGTAAATCGGCCAAAGATAAGATTGAGGCTGTTGGCGGGAAGACAGAGGTGGTTTAATTGCTAGTCGGGCTTCAAAATATACCCAAGATTCCTGAATTAAAAAAGCGGATTCTCATGACGCTCCTCTTATTAACTGTCTACCGAATTGGTGTCCATGTACCGACTCCTGGAATTAATAGGGAAGCGTTAGCCTCGTTCTTTGCTCAGGCTAAAGGTACTCTTCTTGGTCTTTTTGATATGTTTTCAGGTGGGGCATTGGAGCATCTATCGGTATTCGCCCTTGGTATAATGCCCTACATCAGTGCCTCTATTATTCTGCAACTGCTTACCGTGGTCAGCCCACATTTGGAGAGATTGTCCAAAGAGGGTGAAGCAGGGAGGAGAAAAATAACCCAGTATACTAGATATGGTACGATCATTTTGAGTATTATTCAAGGCTTTGGCATAAGTGTCGGTCTGGAGAGGATGACAGGCCCTGCAGGAGAGATGATAGCCCTCAACCCTGGTTTATCCTTTAAAATAATGACAGTTATAACTTTAACATCTGGAACGGCATTTATTATGTGGCTTGGCGAGCAGATTACTGAGCGGGGGATTGGGAACGGGATCTCTCTTATAATATTTGCCGGTATTGTTTCTGGAATGCCGACTGCAATCATTAATACAATACGCCTTTTAAAAACAGGAGAAATGGCACTATTTTTGATTTTGATACTTGTGGCTATGATGATTGTTGTAGTTGGGGCTATAGTTTTTGTGGAACGTGGACAGAGGCGACTTCCTGTCCAATATCCGAAGAGGGTGATGGGCAGAAAGATGTACGGTGGACAGAGTACCCACCTGCCTCTTAGAGTAAACACAGCAGGGGTTATTCCCCCGATATTTGCCTCTTCAATATTAATGTTTCCCTTAACCATCGCCAATTTTTTACCTAAATCTTGGATAGAACTCTATCCATGGCTTCAGAATATAACTGACAGTTTAGGTCCTGGTAAACTTATTTATAGTATTTTGTTTGTAGGCTTTATTGTCTTTTTTTGTTACTTTTACACGGCTGTTAGCTTTAACCCCGTTGATATTGCCGATAATATGAAGAAATATGGAGGTTATATACCAGGGATAAGGCCTGGTAAAAAGACTGCCGAATATATAGATAAGGTTCTTACAAGAATCACTTTGGGTGGGGCTGTTTATGTTTCAGCTGTATGCGTGTTACCTACAATCCTTACCAGTAAATTCAATGTGCCTTTTTACTTTGGAGGCACGGCATTACTGATTGTTGTTGGAGTTGCCATGGATACAGCTTCACAGATTGAATCCCACTTACTTACAAGGCAGTATGAAGGTTTTTTGAAAAAAGCCAGGATAAAAGGGCGTCGTTAACAGTTGACAGTTAACGGGAAGCAAAGCCCAGAAAGTTACTCTTCCTTAGAGCGGAGAGGATGTCATGGAGAAAGGGGTTTAATGATGAATCTGATACTGGTAGGTCCACCTGGTTCCGGAAAGGGCACTCAAGCAAAGATGCTGGTTGATAAGTACAATATTCCTCAAATTTCAACCGGTGACATACTCAGAGAAGCGGTTAAGGAGGGTTCTCCCCTGGGGAAGCAGGCAAAGGATTTCATGGATAAGGGTGCTCTGCTTCCAGATGAGGTTGTTATAGGGATAATTGAAGAAAGGTTAAAAAAACCTGACTGTAAAGGGGGGTTTATTTTAGACGGATTTCCCCGGACAGTAGCGCAGGCTGAGGCCTTAGGCGCCATTTTAGATAAGATGGACTTGAAGATTGAATACTTAATCAATATTGAGATAGACGATGAAGAGCTGTTAAAGAGACTCACGGGTAGGAGAACCTGTAGAAAATGTGGAAAAGGATACCATGTCGTCTTTGATCCGCCTAAAAATAAAGATGTCTGCAATAAGTGTAAAGGGGAACTCTACCAGAGAGATGACGACAAGGAGGATACTATAAAGAGCAGGTTAAAGGTTTATCATCAACAAACTGCCCCTGTAGTTGAATTTTATCAGAAAAAAAACACATCCAGAGCCATTAATGGGCTTGGGAAGATAGACGAGGTTTTTCAAAGGATTACGGACATTATTGAACGGGGATAGATCATCAAGTTGAGGTTTTATGCCAAAAGAAGAAGCGATTGAGGTAGAAGGAACGGTTTTAGAAACTCTACCCAACGCGATGTTTAGAGTAGAATTGGAAAACGGACATAAGGTTTTGGCTCATATCTCTGGTAAGATGAGGATGCACTATATTAAGATTCTTCCAGGTGATAGGGTTACAGTTGAATTATCACCTTATGATCTTAATAGGGGGAGGATTACTTACCGTTCCAAATGAACTGTAAGCGTTCAACAGTCAGAAAGAAGAGAGCTTTGAAAATTACCCCTTTTCGCTTCAGCATGATCAAAAAGCCGAAGGCTGATAACTGAACGCTTATCTTTTTTGCAAAGGGTGGTGTGGTTGAGATGAAGGTGAAGGCCTCAGTAAAGAAAAGATGCGATAAATGTAAGATAGTGAGACGTAAGGGCGTAATTAGAGTAATCTGTGAAAATCCAAGGCATAAACAGAGACAAGGATAGTCAGGGAGGTACATATATTGGCAAGAATTGCTGGGATTGATTTACCTAGAGGCAAGAGGATGGAAGTGGCATTAACCTACATTTATGGTATTGGCAGATCTACCTCGAAAAAGATTCTCGAAAAGGCCGGGATTGGTTGCGATATAAAATCCGATCAAATTACAGAGTCTGAGGTGGCTAAGATAAGGGAGATAATTGATCGTGAGCATAAAGTAGAGGGTGACTTACGGATGGAGCTCACCATGAATATAAAGAGGTTGATGGATCTAGGTAGTTATCGGGGGCTGCGCCATAGGCGTTCTTTGCCTGTTCGAGGTCAAAGAACCAGCACCAATGCCAGAACGAGAAAAGGACCCCGCAGGGCAATTGGAAGCAAGAGAAAGTAGGAGGTTTGATGGCAAAACAAGGGAAAGGTGTCAAGAAGAAAAAAGAAAAGAAAAATATCCAAAATGGTATAGCACATATCCAAGCTACGTTTAATAATACCATAATAACTATTACCGATTTAACCGGAAATGTGTTAGCTTGGTCTAGTGCTGGAACTCAGGGGTATAAGGGTTCAAGGAAGAGCACCCCCTTTGCTGCTCAGTTAGCAGCGGAAGATGTTGCAAAAAAAGCTATGGAACATGGGGTTAAAAATATAGAGGTTTATATTAAAGGGCCGGGGGCTGGTCGGGAATCTGCTTTGAGAACTCTCCAGGCTAAGGGATTCAATGTCAGTTTAATCAGGGATGTTACTCCTATTCCTCATAACGGGTGTCGTCCACCCAAGAGAAGAAGGGTATAAAGGAGGCACGGTTTGGCTCGGTACACAGGATCGGTTTGCAGGTTGTGCAGAAGAGAAAATTTGAAGTTGTACTTAAAGGGTGATAGGTGTTATTCGGATAAGTGCGCTTTTGAAAGGAAAGGTTATCCCCCGGGTCAGCATGGACAGAGCCGTAGCAAACATTCGGATTATGGTATTCAGCTTCGTGAAAAGCAGAAGGTAAAGAGAATTTACGGTATTCTGGAAAATCAGTTCCGAAGGTATTTTGAGAAGGCTGATAAGATGAAGGGTATAACCGGTGAGAATTTGTTGCTCTTTCTTGAAAGAAGAATGGACAACATGGTCTTTCGTTTAGGATTTGCCAGTTCCCGCAGTGAGGCGAGGCAACTAATAAGACATAGTCACTTTTTGATTAATGGGAGAAAAGTAAATATTCCTTCTTATCTGGTTAGTCCGGGGGAAATTGTAGAGGTGAGGGAAAAGAGTAGAAAAATCCCCAGAATTGTTGAATCTCTGGAGGCTGTAGCGCGCCGTGGTGTGCCCCATTGGTTAGAATTGGACAAAGAAAATGTAAAGGGAAAGATAGTTTCTTTGCCATCCAGGGAGGATCTAACGATGCCAATTCAAGAACAGCTAATTGTAGAACTATATTCAAAATAACTATAACCACAGAATCGTTAGGCAAAAAGGGAATTTTTAAACGATTAAAGTTAACTTAACGCGGGGTAAAGATGTACAATAACTGGCAGAGATTAATAAGTCCTAGAGGGCTGGAGATTGACACCGAAACAGTTACAAAGTGTTATGGTAAATTTGTTGGGGAACCTTTTGAACGAGGTTTTGGAATTACTCTTGGGAATTCTCTGCGGAGAGTTCTGTTATCATCTATTTTAGGTGCGGCCATTGTATCTGTCAAAATCGATGGAGTGCTGCATGAGTTTTCAACTATCCCTGGTGTTAGAGAGGATGTAACTGATATTATCCTCAATTTAAAAGAAGTTCTTGTTAAGCTCCATTCGAACGGCCCTGAAACAATCTGGATTGATACTACTAAAGAAGGTGAGGTCAAGGCTTCTGATATTATTACAAACAGCAATGTGGATATTGTGAATTCTGATTTGCATATTGCTACATTATTAAAAGGTGCCAAACTCAGAATGGAAATGGTTGTTAAGAAAGGCAGGGGATACGTTCCTGCAGAAAATAACAAGGAAGAAAGTCAACCAGTTGGAACCATTCCCATAGATGCGATCTTTTCTCCTATTAGAAAGGTTAACTATTCAGTGAGTCACGCAAGGGTGGGGCAAAGAGCTGATTATGATAAACTTACAATGGAGGTCTGGACCGATGGCAGCGTATCGCCAGAGGATGCAATTGCATATGCTGCGAAGATATTGAAAGAACAACTGAACCTCTTTATAAACTTTGACGAAGCTGAAGAACCTAAAGAGAAAGAGGAAGCGACAGACGATAAAGATAAAGTGAAGTTCAACGAGAACTTGTACAGAGGTGTTGATGAATTGGAACTTTCGGTGCGTTCAGCCAACTGTCTGAAAAATGCCGATATAAGATATATTGGTGAATTGGTTCAAAAAACCGAGGCTGAAATGCTAAAGACCAGAAATTTTGGAAGAAAATCCTTAAATGAGATAAAAGATATTTTAGGAGAAATGGGATTGTTTTTAGGGATGAAATTGCCGGATTTTCAGCCACCAGATGAAAAGATTGAGAATGAAAAGGAATCGATAGAATGAGACATCAAAAAGCTGGAAGAAAGTTGGGGCGTACCTCTAGTCATCGTAAAGCTATGTTTAGGAATATGCTTACTTCCCTATTTGAACATGAGAAGATAGAGACTACCGATGCCAAAGCAAAAGAATTAAGAAAGATTGCTGAAAAAATAGTTACTCTAGGAAAAAAAGGGGATTTACATTCAAGAAGGCAGGTTTTAAGAGTTATTAGTGATAAGAAGATAGCAAAGAATTTGTTTGATCAGATCGCCCCTCGATATCAGAGTAGAAATGGCGGATATACGAGAATTTTTAAAGTAGGTAGAAGGCATGGAGATAATGCTCCCCTTTCCCTCATAGAATTAATTCCTGAAGAAAATGTTCAAAAGCCCAAGAAGAGAGCTTCTGGACAACAAAAAAAGAGAGAGGCTGTTAGTACAGCCCCCAAATAAACGCGAAATATATGTAGTCAAAATAGAGAAAGAGACTTCTTGCTTGTTTTCCCGCCTGTTTGTAATCGTCCCTCCTGTAAAAGACACAAGAGCTGCCAGCTCAGGACGTGGACCAGCTACCCTATTGATTGATTTTTTTATACCCCAAGTATCTTTCTGTAAATCACAGTAGGCCTTTTATCTTATTGCATATCCTTACGTTAAGGGCAAATTGGTTTGCTCATCAAGGTGTGTTCCTCAAAAGTGTTGACAATTCAGAAACAGTACACTATTAACAATTTTAGACCTTGATTTTTGATGCATGTTGCTCTATGATATTTAATCATATAGTGCGATTAAAGGAGGATGAAATAAAGGGTTTATATAATTCTAGGGAGGGTAAATGGTTTTAGACTCGAAGGAGAAATCCCTGCTTTGTGCCAATGCCGCTTTAGACAAGAAGGCTTTAAATTTAGTAGTATTAGAAATAAAAGAGCTATCTTCAATAGCTGATTACTTTATAATATGTAGCGGAAGATCAGATCGTCAGGTTCGAGGAATTGCCTATTCGATAGAAGAGAGTTTGAAAAAAAAAGGAATATACCCCTTGGGTATTGAGGGATTTTCTGCGGCGAAATGGGTACTATTGGATTATGATGATGTTATCGTACATGTATTTTATGATCCTATTAGAGAGTTCTATGATTTAGAGGGTCTCTGGGTTGATGTTCCAAGAGTCGATGTTAACGGCTAAGTAACTATAGAGAGCGACAAAAGAAAGCAGTCATTGCGAAGAGTTCGCCAAAGGCGAACGATGTGGCAATCTTCTGAGATTGCTTCGCTGTCGCTCGCAATGACACGCAACTTATTTAAGTCTTTCCCTATAAGTAAATTATGGTACAGTTCTTTAATGCCTTCTTGGATTTCTTCTTTCCTCCAAGATGCCTTATCTGTGAAAGAGACATTATCAATGCACAATCCCAGGGGATTTGCGAACCATGTCTTTCGAGCATAAGGTACATTTCATCTCCGGTTTGTCTTAAATGTGGCATCCCTTTTAACTCTGTTATGGGAAGCGATCATCTTTGTGGAACTTGTTTAACCTCTAGGGTATACTTCACTAAAGCCAGGGCAGTTGGGGTTTATGAAGGGGTACTGCAAGAGGCTATCCATCGGCTTAAGTACAATAAAAAGACTCTACTGGCCAAACCTTTAGGCGCTCTTATGGCGGGTACTCATCTTGGTTCTATTGATTTCAAATCCTATGACTTTTTAATCCCTGTCCCTCTTCATTTTAAAAGATTAAGAGAAAGGGGGTTTAACCAGGCTCTTTCCTTAGCTAGATATATAGGAAAGAGGCGCAGGATTCCCATTGACTACATGAGCCTTAAAAGGATTAAATGGGAGTCGCCCCAGATTAATCTCAGCAAAGAAGAAAGAGAAAGGAATGTTAAAGGGGTCTTTTCCCTTTCTAATGAGAGTAGATTTAAGGACAAGAGCATTTTATTAGTTGATGATGTTTACACCAGTGGCGCAACCGTTAATGAATGTGCAAGGGTGTTAACAAAGGCGAAGACAGGCGGGGTGGATGTGTTAACCTTATGTAGAGCGGTATAATTTGATCTAGTGCGGGGTTTAGATGGAACTTGAAGAGGTTTTTGATTTAGTCAGGGATGACCTTCAAAAGGTTGAAGCCGAGCTTTCAAAAAATGTGTTATCCTATGTTTCATTGATACCGGACGTGGGGAAGTACGTCCTGCTAAGTGGTGGAAAGCGTTTTAGACCTTTGGCATTGATCCTTTCTGCAAAATTCTGTGGCTACACAGGCAGCTGCCATATCCCCCTTGCCGGCATATTTGAGTTCATCCATACAGCTTCACTCCTCCATGACGATGTTGTGGACAATGCTGAAGTAAGAAGGGGCAATTCTTCAGTTAACTCTGTGTGGGGAAATGAAGCCAGTGTTTTAATTGGAGACTATCTTTTCTCTAAATCTTTTTCTTTATTAACGAGTATTGGTGATTTAAAGATATTAAGGGTATTGTCTGATGCAACGACCCGTTTGGCTGAAGGGGAAATCATGGAGTTGGTAAAAAATGGAGACCCCCGTACTACTGAAGAGGAGTATATCTCTATTGTAACTGAGAAGACAGCGGTTTTGATCTCAGCAGCCTGTCAGGTTGGGGCTATCCTGGGCAATGCCCCTGATGAGAAAGAAAAGGCATTAAAAGGTTTCGGTCTAAATCTCGGCATTGCTTTTCAGTTGGTGGATGATATCCTTGACTATATCTCCACTGAGGAAGAATTTGGCAAGACTATCGGAAAAGATCTATATGAAGGGAAGATTACTCTGCCATTAATATATACCTTAAATGTCTGCGGCCATTCCGATAGAGAAAAGATTGTAAATATTATTGAATCTGATAATCATGGGGACAGGGGTTTATCAACAATAATTGATCTGATTAAGCGATATAAGGGAGTGGACCATGCGTTTAAACAAGCAGGGGACTATGTTGAAATAGCAAAGGGATTTCTGCGAGATTTTGATGCCTCTATAGAGAAACAAGCCCTTTTAGCAACGGCTGATTATGTTATTGGAAGGAAGTGTTGAGTTAAGTTCAGAAGTCAGGGGTCAGACGTCAGAAGTCAGAAGGAGATTTGCCATGTCTGAGATAGAACCCGATTTCAACGAATTAATACACAGAGTCAGGGATAGTATCATATTAAGAAGAATTACACTGATATTCTTCTTGATTCTGGTTAATGTCCTGAGGTTTGGGGTAAAAGCCCCTTTTTCAAATGCAGTTTCCTTTTTGCTGGTTGTCTGGTTCTTGACGAGTTTTATCTTTGCATACTTAATCAGAAAGCAAAAGCTGGTATCGAGAATTGACTCCATCCATCTCGGATACTTTATTTTAGAAGTCTTGATCTTAACCTGTATTGTCCATTATATTGGCGCTGTTGAGTGGGTAGGGGCTGTCTTTTATATCTTTCCCATCATCTATGCCAATATACAGATGACCAAGGAGAAGGGGTTGATCGTGGGTTCAATAGCCATTGTCTGCTATATCTCCCTGGCGCTTTTAGAATACTCTAGAATTATCCCGCATAAGACATTTTTTCCTTTGGCTCCAAATCTCTACCTAGATACTACCTATGTAGCAACTACAATAGGTGGATCAGCGGGAATGTTAGGCTTAGTGGCCTATACCTGCGGTATCTTTGCGAAGATGCTAAAACGGAAGAGCGACGAGCTGGAAGAAAAGGTGGTAGAAAGGACTCAGGAGTTGACGGAGTCAGAGGAGAAGTACAGGAATCTGGTAGAGAAGTCCTTTGATGGGATATATATTTGGCAGGATGACGGCTTTAAATTTGTTAATGATAAATTCGAGGAGATCAGCGGATATACAGCAGAAGAATTGGAAAAAATGGATTTCAAGGAACTGGTTGCTCCGGAGAGTCTTGAATTGGTTTCGGAAGAAATCTCGAAGAGATTGAGTCGGGAGAGACCATCAAAACACTATGAGTTTGTGGCGCTACGCAAAGGCGGGGAGAGGATTGATGTTGAAATCTATTCTGCAGCCATCAATTATAGGGGGAAACCTGCAATTCAAGTCTCTATTAGAGACATTACAGAGAGAAAGAGATTAGAAGATGAGATTAAGACAAGACTGGAAGAGATGGAAAGGTGGCACAAACTGACGGTTGGCAGGGAGCTGAAGATGGTAGAACTTAAGAAGAGGCTGAAGGAATTGGAAGACAGGAGGTCGTAATTGGGTGATTCGATGGAAGGTTTCAAGAGAACCCACAACTGCGGTCAGTTAAGGATAGATGATATAGAGAGTGAAGTTACCCTCATGGGGTGGGTACAACGAAGGAGGGACCATGGAGGTCTTATATTTGTTGACCTGCGAGACAGGTACGGTATTACGCAGGTTGTCTTCAACCCGGATGTGAACAGGGAATCCCACGAAAAGGCGGCTCTGCTTCGTAGTGAATACGTTATAGCGATTAAAGGCGACGTCTCTAAGAGACCCGAGGGGACCAAAAACCCCAATCTGTCTACCGGGGAGATAGAGGTGCTGGTCAAAGAATTGAATGTATTAAACGATGCCAGAACCCCTCCCTTTCCAATTGAAGAAGATGCAGATGTGGCTGAAGATACTCGTCTTAAATACAGATACATGGACCTGAGGAGGAGAAAACTCCAAAGGAATCTCATCTTAAGAAATAAAGCGGCAAAGACCATAAGGGAGTACCTTTATAATGAGGGCTTTCTGGAGATCGAAACCCCTTTTTTAACCAAGAGCACCCCGGAAGGAGCCAGAGACTATCTGGTTCCCAGCCGGGTAAATCCTGGTAACTTCTATGCCTTACCCCAGTCCCCCCAATTATTTAAGCAACTTTTAATGATAGCAGGCTACGACAGGTATTTTCAGATCGTAAAGTGCTTCCGGGACGAAGACCTGAGGGCAGACAGACAACCTGAGTTCACACAGATAGATATGGAGCTGTCCTTTATTGACCGTGAAGATATATTTAGAATTGTAGAAGGTATGATGGCCTTGGTTTTTAAAGAGGTCTTGAATGTAGATATAAAAACCCCCTTTAAGAGGCTAACCTATGATGATGCCCTGGAAAGATATGGCGTAGACAATCCGGACACCAGGTTTGGGTTAGAGTTGAAGGACGTCTCTGATATATTCGAAAAATCTGAGCTTAGGGTATTTGCAGATGCGGTTAAGCAAGGTGGAGTTGTAAAAGCAGTAAATGCAAAGGGTTGCTCCGGCTTTTCCAGAAAGGACATGGATAACCTGGTAGACCTTGCCAGGGTCTACGGTGCCAGGGGATTGGCATGGTTGAAATACGAATCCGGAACATGGCAATCCCCTATCGCCAAGTTCCTGAACGACTCAGATAAAACCGCCCTTTATGAAAGGATGAATTTATCTGAGGGTGATATGCTCCTCCTGGTAGCAGATCAGGCAAAGATAGCAAACGGGGCATTGGGCCGCTTAAGACTCAACATAGCGGAGAGGTTAGGCATTATTAAGCAGGATACCTTTGACTTTACATGGATTGTAGACTTCCCCTTGCTGGAATACGATCAAGATGAGATGAGGTATACGGCAATGCATCACCCCTTCACCGCACCTATTGATGAGGACATACCAAAACTCAAGACAGAACCGGATAGGGTGAGGGCCAAGGCGTATGACCTTGTTTTAAATGGCTCTGAGATAGGGGGCGGAAGCCTTAGAATCTACCAAAGGGAATTGCAGTCAGCGATGTTTGAGGTTCTAAAGATTGGCGAAGAACAGGCCACGGCAAAATTCGGCTTCTTGCTGGAGGCATTAACGTATGGAGCGCCTCCTCACGGTGGTATGGCAATTGGTTTTGACCGTCTGATTATGATCCTTGCCGGAGCCGAGTCTATCAGGGATGTAATTGCCTTTCCAAAGACCCAGAGAGCTACCTGTTTGATGACAGAGGCCCCTTCAAAGGTAGATAGCAAGCAGCTTGCAGAATTGTCTTTAAGACTGAGTCTTTCAAAGTAAAAAAAGGAGGATCATCTCTTCCTACTCAATTCAGTTTGATACTGCTGGCCAGAGGTCAGTTTGATTGAACGCTTGGTCAATCTTCTGTTCTTTTCATTTCGAGTATTTCGATAAATAAATCTGCCCTGTTCCCCTAATATCCGATCTCAGTAAAATTTCAGCTTACACTTGTAATTTTTTGTACTTGTATGGTAAAGTACAGAAAACTGTATACTGACTATGTTATGTGTTTGGAAGGATAGACTTATTAGAAAACAAATGTTAATAACCGTTTGCATGGGTTTAATCCTCAGTTTGTTGTCATGTAGGGCGAATATGGATAAAGAGGTCTATAATAAACTCTCACCAGAAGAAGAAAGAGTAATCATTCATAAAGGTACAGAGTTACCATTCAGTGGCAGATATAACATGTTTTCTGAAAAGGGCTCTTATCACTGTAAAAGATGCAATGCACTGCTCTATCGTTCAGACGATAAGTTTTCATCGTTTTGCGGATGGCCAAGCTTTGATGATGAGATCAAAGGAGCCATTAAAAGACAAAAGGATGTTGATGGAAAAAGAACGGAGATACTGTGTGCAAATTGTGGTGCACATTTGGGCCATGTTTTTGAGGGAGAAGGACTTACAGAAAAGAATGTCAGACATTGTGTTAATTCCATCTCGATGACATTCGTACCGGAGAAACAAAACCCTCACATTGCAAAAACCTACTTTGGAGGAGGATGTTTTTGGGGTGTAGAGTATTTACTTGAGCATAAGGATGGTGTTATTTCAGCAGTCTCAGGTTATATGGGAGGTGCTTTGGAAAATCCATCCTACCAAGATGTGAGTTCTGGAAACACAGGTCACTTAGAGGTTGTGGAAATAACATATGATGCAGGCAAGGTGAGCTATGAGGAACTTGCTAAATTTTTCTTTGAGATTCATGATCCAACACAAGTCAATGGTCAAGGCCCGGATATTGGCGAACAGTATTTATCCGTTATCTTTTACAATAATGAAGATGAGAAAACGACTGCTCATAAGTTGATAGATGTCCTCAAAAACAAAGGATATAAAGTCATTACAAAAGTATTGTCTGTCAGTAAGTTTTGGAAAGCTGAAGAATACCATCAAAACTACTATGAAAAGAAAAAACAGCAACCATACTGTCATGTGTATAAAAAGAAGTTCTAATCAGAGGATCATCTGAGAAATCTAATACACGAATACCTTTCTGCTACCTCAAGCGTTGCACTTCATTATTGAACTGAGGATAAAAATTTTAAGATCATTTGATAGAATGTTTTTGAAAGCTGTGTCAGATACAAATCAGCAGCAGTCATGAGGAGGATGAGGGGGCAGACCCCATATCCTCTGCCTAGAGCTTTGGGGGTTTCATTTCTCCTCAAAGAGCAACAGATCAACCATCTCACATATGGTATGACCGATGGTTATATGTACCTCTTGAATACGAGGGGGACTGTCCGAAGCAACGTTTAACATTATTTAATTGTAAAGGGGGTTTAAATAATGCAGACTACCAACGTCAAGGAAGAAGCTTACCATCTATTGGAAAAGCTGCCTGAGAATGCCACTTGGGATGACTTGATGTACAAAATCTATGTTCGGCAAGCCATCGAAGCAGGGCTTGAAGATAGCAAGGCTGGTCGAACTATTGATGTAAAAGATGTTCGTGCTAAGTTCGGGTTGTCAAAGTGAGAGTACATTGGACAAACACAGCAGTGGAGCATCTACTGGCAATCTACGAGTATATTGCACAAGACTCCCCCGTGTATGCTCAGCGGATGATTGATAGATTAACCAGGCGTTCGGAACAGATTGCAACTTTTCCTCTTTCGGGACGCATGGTACCAGAGTATGAAGCCCAAGACATACGCGAAGTGATTGAGAAACCATATAGGCTTATCTACCGGATAAAGCCAGACCAAATAGAGGTTTTGGCTGTAGTACATAGTGCACAGTTGTTGCCGTCAGAGTTGTAAGGATTGCAGGGGGCCTGGTACAAAGACACTATCCCCGGGAAAATTCATTCCCATCTTTTTTGAGAAACAAATCCTACTAGGCACCTTTGAGTATCCCCTGAATCAAATTAAGGGCATGAAAAAGTCTAAGCTGATCGGGAAACTAATTATTTCGGTGATAAAGCAAAAACCTTTGTTGATCATGTCCTTGTTAAACCTTTTACTGTTCATACAGCCTTTGCAAGTGCTTTAGGGAGGTCATCCAAAGGCCGAGTATATGGATTCATCACTACTGCTGACGGACATGATTTGGCGAGCCTGCTCGTTAAAAATGGTTTTGCCCGTACTTACGGCATAGGTAGGACAACACCTGATGGAGTATCACCAGATGAAATGGTTAAAAGGCTTCGGGATTTTGAGATTTCGGCCATGTTGAAACGTGTTGGCATTTGGTCGGAGAGTGATCCGGATCGGATTGCCGAACTTCGTGCAAAGCAACGTGGTGAAGATCAGGAATTGAAGGAATTACAAAGCCAACTAAAAAAAGCCCCATCCCCAAAAAGCTTGCTTGAACTGAACACTGCCGGTAAAGAAGAACTTCAGTCTATCAAAGGAATCGGTCCTGTTCTTGCTGAAAGAATTATAGCCGGTCGCCCCTATAGAACCGTAGATGATTTGCTCAAAGTAAAAGGAATTGGCCCAAAAAAACTTAAAAATATTCGCCCTTATTTCGTTGTAGGTAAAAAATAGGGGAACTAACCATTCATTTCTTGGGCTACTAAGAGGATGGTTGTTAATACTCACTAATTAGGTAAATCTTTTGGTATGGTAATCATACCATCTCAGCAACATGTCGGCTTGCACTTGTAATTTTTTCTACTTGTGTGGTAAAGTGCAGAAAACTAGATAATAACTTGCTATGTTGTACAAGGGTAGTGCAAGAGAATTCAACAAGTTACGAATTGCTGTTTGTGCATGAAGTCAGCAAAATACGGTATATAGAAAGTAATATAAGCGCCGATGACTTCAGATAAAGGAGCGCAAATGGAAAAAGTGTTATTGGTCGATTTCGAAAACGTTCAAAATGTCAATTTAGGACAGATTGAGAAATTTGACTATCGGATATATGTATTTATTGGTAAATCACAAAGCAAGATACCTTTTGACCTGGTCAGGGAGGCACAGAAACTGGGCGGCAAACTGGAATGGATTAAAATTGATGGTAACAGGTCTAATGCGCTCGATTTTCATATTGCATACTATCTCGGAAACCAAATCGAAAGAAACCCCAATAATGAATACTTAATACTGTCGAAGGACAAAGGGTTTGATCCGTTGATCAGATTTATAACCAAACAAAACGTAAAGTGTAGACGGATAAACAGCATTATTGAGATTGCACCTCCGGTAAAGAGTGATAGCCCTAATGAAGAATACAGAAAAGTACTGGATAATTTGAAGAAGATAGAGAAGGTTAAGAGGCCTCGGAGGAGGAATACTCTGACAAAGCATATTAAAACGCTTTTAGGAAAGACCCTGACAGATGAAATATGTAATGAGATAATAGATCGGCTTTTTATTGAAGGAGTGCTATCTGAAGAGAATAGTAAGCTAATATATGGTTTGTAGCAACATCACCCGTTAATACTTTTAGGGAAAGAGAGTCAAGCCACGATATGGCCTCTCCTAAAGAGACTGACACTCAATAGCCCTGCGTATGGCTTTCAGTGACCGTTGCCTATCACGTTAACTTCGAACCGTAGCGGTAAAAAAGATGAACGGCCGTTTAAAAGGGACGAGATATGGTTGAAACCAGCTACATGATCAAACCAATTGGGGTTATTCGCTCCGAGCTATCCGGTCGGGAGGCGTCACCCCGCCAGGGATATGAAGGCGCGCCAGAAGCCTGGCTCGAAGTTGATTCGACAGTTGCAGAGGGACTTGAAGGTATTGCAGTAGGCGTCGAAATTATCGTGATTACGTGGTTTCACCAGTCGCATCGCGATGTATTGAAGGTGCACCCCCGCGGGGACAAGAACAAACCTTTGACCGGTGTTTTTGCGACACGGTCTCCCAATAGGCCTAATCCCCTTGGCTTACACCGGGTTACGGTTCTGGGAACAGATGGGAATAGATTAAGAATAAACCAGATAGAGGCGATTGATGGAACGCCGGTAGTAGATATCAAACCGGTGCTTTCACAATCAGCCGACTCATAAGTAATAATTAATTCCAGTGGGCCAGCTTCGCAGGCCTTTGAATCAAACGTTAGATCAATTCTGAAAGGAGAAGATTATGAAATTACCGGAGTATATAACCGTTGATGAGGTAAAACGGGTCTGTAAAGAAATTGGGTTGCGTGACTGGTCCAAAATAACGGATCCATCTGTTTCAGCAGAAGAAGCGTCCACGATCCTCAGTATTGTGAACATCCAAGGAATGGATATTCCTCTTGAAAGTTTCAGGAAGGGATTAGAAGTTGAGCTTGAACATGGAACAAGATTTGAGGATGCAAATGTAACGAACAACCACCCAATCTTAACAGGCAATATCGTTGTCGCCCACCTCAAAGAGACTATGGACTATTATGAAAGACTCGAGGTTGCTGAAATAGAGGGGGATTTATTGAAAGCAGTTTTGTCAAAAAATTTGGAAAAGATCGAATCGAAATATAAATTGCTCATAGCGGCTCAAAAAACACTGAATAAATCGGTTGCTGACCAATTGAAGTAGCCTGTCTAAATACGGCTGTAAAATGACTGTTGATTGATCCCCTCACGAGCTCTTATCAGTTGCTTCTGCCAACGCACTTGCCTGTAACCTTGAGGTAGGCTTCAACCTGTACACTAGTTCCCCTAACGATTATTCCAATCCTCAGTTACCACCCTCTTTTTGAATTATCTTCCTTGTATCCTCTGTCTCCTCAGGGGTAACATCAGCCCGTAATTCTTCCATTCTTTTCATGACATTAGAAAAACGGATACCCTCTGCTGCGCTGATCCATTCCAGTTGCAGTCGTTCTGGACGGATGCCTAACTTCTCCATCTTTTTCCATATCTTCTCTACCCTTTTTTTGGTCCAGTGGTTGGCATCAATATAGTGACAGTCCCCAAAGTGGCAGCCGGAGACCAGGACTACCGGGGCACCTCTTTCAAATGCCCGCCAGATAAATTTTTTATCTACCCTACCGCTGCACATAGTACGAATGAGACGGGCATTGGAAGGATACTGCAAACGGGAGACACCGGCAAAGTCTGCACCTGCATAGGAACACCAATTGCAGGCAAAGACCAGAATCTTTTCCGCCGGTTTCTCTTCCAGCAATGAATCGATCTGTCCTTCTATCTGGCTGTCAGTGAAGTGTCTCATGAAGATCGCATTGGTGGGGCACTCTGCAGCACAGGTACCACATCCTGAGCAGGCAGCCTGAGTGACCTGAGCCGGGATTTTATTGTCCTTATCCATTGTAATGGCATTATAAGGACATACCCTGACACATATTCCGCAAATTTCGCATTTGTCTTTAATTACCTCAGCGGTTATCGCTTCTACGGTTATTTCTCCGCTGCTCATCAGTCGCATTGCCCGGGCAGCGGAGGCCGAAGCCTGAGTTACTGAATCCTTAATGTCTTTGGGGCTTTCGGTACATCCGGCAAAGAATATTCCCTTTGTGGCAGAATCAACCGGCTGGAGTTTGGGATGTGCCTCCAGATAGAATCCATCCGAGGTTCTCTGCAGGGCTAACATCTCCTGGGTCTCTTTAACATCCTCACAGGGCTTTACCCCCAAAGACAGCACCACCATCTCAACCTCATGTTCCATAAGCTTATTAGTGGCGGTATTCTCCACTGACAGGACAAGGTTTCTGGTATGTAGGTCTTCCTTTATCTGTCCGGGAAGCCCTCGAATATAGCGGACTCCTTCCCCTTTACTCCTCCTGAAAAGATCCTCAAAACCTTTACCAAATGCCCTTATATCAACATAAAACACCTTTACGTCCATTTCAGGGTAATGTTCCTTTAGCAT
>QZJR01000066.1 GCA_003599365.1 Deltaproteobacteria bacterium
TTATCCCGAATGACATACGGTTACAAGAATGTCCACTACTTCCTGCTCAAGATTCATCAACACTGTGGACTACTCAACCCAAGGTTTTCAACTTAAACACGAAAGAAGGGAAAATAAACACTTTCTCCATGGAATTCATGTACCCAATGCTTCCATATCCTCTAAAATCCCTTTAGCCGATTCAACCGGATCTTCGGCTTCAATTATTGGACGACCGATTACTACAAAATCCGAACCTGCTAGTATCGCCTCTTTAGGAGTCATAATACGTTTCTGGTCATCAATAATTTGGGGGGTTGGTCTTATTCCTGGAGTCACAATTATAAAGCCTTCACCAAGGTTTTCTCTGATCATCTTAACTTCTCTTGGGGAAGCCACTACACCGTCAACCCCTGCCTTCTTGGAAAGCTTGGCTAGGCGGAGAACCTCCTCATCTACTGAATAGTTAATTCCAATCTCCCTAAGATCCTTCCCATTTAAGCTCGTAAGTAGTGTCACCGCCAACACAATAGGTCTTGGAATATTCAGTTCCCTGGCTTTGGTCTTTGTAAAATCAACAGCCATCTTCATCATATCAAAACCACCAAGGGCGTGAAGATTATACATAAAAACCTTAAGCTTTACAGCCTCCTGGCCAGCTTTAGCAACTGTATGGGGAATATCATGAAACTTTAAGTCTAAGAATACTTTCCCTCCATTTTTGTGGATTATCTCTAAAATCTCAGGCCCGGTATTGGTATAGAGCTGCTTGCCTACTTTAAAAATTCCTGCATAATCCCGAAGTTGTTCTACCAGTCTATTGGCATCCTGAAGGTTATCTACATCCAGGGCTATAATAAGCCTATCCTTTGGACTGCCCCCTTTAACTAACACTAAATTTGCCCTCTCAATTATCTAAAGTGGGTGTAACCACTCAGCCACCGATCTACGCTGATCATCACTGATATTTTTTCTTTTATTATCATATCTGCGTTCATCTGTGTGAATCTGTGGCTGAATAGTTACAAGTGGATTATTAAAACTTCAGAGCAGTTGAAAGAGACCCTTAACCAACGGTAAAACCCTATCTCTTCGACACTTCTCCGCAATTATTATTGATTTCAGTGCGGATACTGCCTCTTCTAAATCATTATTCACCACTATGTAATCATACTGATAAATGTACTGAAGTTCTTCTTTTGCATTTTTTAACCGCTTTTCAATATCCTCATCACTATCTGTGCTCCTTAATCTTAACCTCTCCTCCAAATCCTTCCGTGAAGGAGGAAGAATAAATACATAGATGCCGTCTGGATACTCATTCTTAAGTTGTCTGCCCCCTTGTCCATCTATATCGAGAATTATGTCAATTCCCTTATGCCGGTACTCTTTTAACGAATCTATGGTTGTTCCATATCTATTACCATGAATCTCAGCCCATTCGACAAAGCTCCTATCATCTATCATTTCCTGGAACTTATCTTTAGAGACAAAAAGATAATCTTCACCATCTTTCTCTCCTGGCCGAGGAAGCCTTGTAGTATAAGATACTGAGTGATATAAGTTAGGAAAGAATTTCACAACCTCTTTACATAATGATGTTTTGCCAGCACCAGATGGAGCTGATATTATAAATAACAATCCCTCTTTGTTCATTTGAGACCTTTAAAAAACTGTATTTGTTTTGAAAAAGTATCCCTGAGAGCAAATTACATAGATTTTTTGGGGAACCTACCTTAGCGAGCGAAATGTAGAAAATTCACATGTTTGAACCTGCCTGTCTGCGTGCTACCTGTCTGCCTTGTGCCTGCACAGGCAGGAAGGGTGAGTTTGTGAATTTTCAATGAAGCGAGCTTAGATGGGTCAAAAAATGGATGTTGAAGCGAAAAGGGATACTTTTTCAAGCTCTCCATTTGAATCAATCTGATAGGTGAGTTCAGGTTCTAAGTTGTCTTTGAATCATCAGAATCGAATCTTTGCGCAACCGTTTCTGCCTGGACCGCAGATAGTATAACATGGTTACTATCGGTAACAATAATAGACCTGGTCTTTCTCCCCTGAGAAGAGTCTATAAGTCTTTTATCCTTTTTTGCTTCATCTTTCAGCCTCTTCATGGGAGCAGAATTAGGAGAAACAATTGCTATCACCCTTGATGACACAACTACATTTCCAAATCCGATATTTAATAATTTTAAACTCATCGACATCCTCCAACTTTTTAGATGTTTAGAATACTCGGTATAAGTTATTCTATATTTTGAATCTGCTCTCTTATCTTTTCCATCTCACTTTTGATCTCTACCGCTTTCTGGGAAATATCCGCATCATTGGCCTTGGAGGCTATGGTATTGACTTCACGGTTTATCTCTTGAAGCAGAAAATCCAATTTTCTTCCTGAAGAGTCATACATACTCATTATCTTCTTGAATTGTTCAAGATGACTTGTGATACGAACCAGCTCTTCAGTAATGTCACTCCTTTCTGCAAGGAAGGCTATTTCCTGGTTAAGTCGCTGGGGATCAAGTTCAAAAACTTCGCCCAGTTCCTTAACTCTTTTAGCAAGTCTATCTCTGTAAAATACCAATACCTGCGGGGACATAACCCTAATGCTGTCAATTAGCTTCTCAACGCTATTCAATCTCTCCAAAAGGTCTCTATAAAGTATTTCTCCTTCAGATTCCCTCATCCTTTCCAGAGAATTTAAGGCATCGTTAAACGCTTCATTAAATGCCTTTTCCTCCCCTTCCTTGTTAGATTCTATATCTTTAACAACGATTATATCCCTAATCCCTGCCAGCAAACTTAAGCTGATTTCTTCACTCAGATGTAATCTGTCTTTTAACTCTTTTAAAACAGAACAATACTCTTGTGCTAAAGGAAGATTTAGCTCAAACCCTCGCCTCTGGTTCTCTTCTACGTCAAAATCTGATTGGATAGTAACCTCAAAGCGCCCCCTGGAAAATCTCTTGGAGATAGTCTTTCTTGCCTGGCTTTCCATAGGAGAAAATCTCTTGGGGACCTTGCAAGAGATATCCATATATCTGTGATTAACCGATTTAACCTCAGCAACTATACGGCCACCTTCGAAGACACATTCTCCAGAGCCATACCCTGTCATACTCTTTAACATAATTCTCTTTTCTTCAACCCCTTAAGTTGAAACACGTATTTTTTTCTAATTGTATTCATCAATTCTATTATACCTTTAGACCTATAGTCAGGATATGTCCAATCTAAAGCATGAAAGCTTTTATCTTCATATATCAGGGTCAAATCAGCATATATTCCATCTCTTAAATAGGGTCTGTGAGCATACCCTTTTCCTGTTGCCAGTATGAGATGGCTTAAAGAAATATAACCAGGGTCAATGTTCAACCTTCTGTTTCCCTTATGGTCAGAAAAATTACCCTCTATTTTATTGGTATAGAGTTTTATATGGGACAACCTATAGGGCAAAACCATTTTGTTAAATGAGAAAAACCTTCGAATCAAACCCTTACCCATCTCTTTTTCATAGTATGATGTGGATTCAAAAGGGAATATCTCGGAAATAAAATCAATACTGCCAAATTTTTTAGACAACTCTTTTGTGACCGCTATAATCAACTCTTGGGTTTGGGAAAATACACTTGCTATCAATTTAACTGGCTCAGGAGACTTAGGTTTACTCATCCTTTCCTGACTTTGTTTCTCTTTATTGCTTCTATTAACTCACCCCTGGTTACTGCAGCCGTTCCTATCTCTCCTACTACAATTCCAGCGGCATAATTGGCAATAACTGCTGCCTCTTTTAAAGAAGCCCCTACTGTTAATCCCAGTGTCAGAGCGCTTATGACTGTGTCACCAGCTCCAGTCACATCATAGACCTCTTTTGCCAGAGTTGGAATGTGAGTTACGTCTCCATTCCCCTCAAACAAAGTCATACCCTCTTCACCACGAGTGATTAAAAGCAATTTACAGGCTAATTTATTTAACAAAATCTCCCCAACTCGCAGTAAAGTATCCTCGTCTTTAATCTCAATACCAGAAGCCTCACTAGCCTCATTATTGTTAGGCGTGATTACTGTGACACCCTTATAAAAAGAAAATTTGCTTACCTTTGGGTCAACGGATATGATCTTCTCGTTGTCCCTGACAATACGGAGGACTTCCCTGATAAGTTGTTCAGAGACTACCCCCTTTCCATAATCTGATATAATAACGGCGTCTAAATCATTCAAATTCTTTCTGAGGTACGAAATGACCTTATGCATACTGTCCAGAGCAATCTCTGAGATATCTTCACGATCGTACCTAACTACCTGTTGGCTATGTGCTATTATTCTTGTCTTTACAGTGGTAGGGCGGTTATCCTCAATAATTATTCCATCAGGATCAACTCCCATATCCCTGAGATCACCAATTAGTTTATTCCCCATCTCATCATTTCCAACTACTCCACACACCAGTACCTTTCCCTCCAAAGAGCAAATGTTGTTTACTACATTAGCGGCACCACCCAAAAGCAGGCTCTCGGAGGTAACATTAACCACAGGAACAGGGGCTTCAGGAGAAATTCTGGATACCTTTCCCCATACAAACTGATCTACCATTATATCACCGATTACAAGGATCTTTGATTTTTCGAACTTCGATATAATTTCCAGTCCTCTTCTAGTACTCAGTATCCTTCTCATCCTAGTATTTATCCTTTAACTAATCCTCGTCTTCCTCAGTATCCATATATACCAGATTCCGATAAACCACACCCTCACTTACTCTCTTAACCTTGGGTTCTTCTTTTTCTAACTCGCTCTTGCAAGGCACACATAACCGAGCAAAAGGCATTACTTTTAATCGATTCTCATTGATTTTTTTTCTGCATCTTTCACAAACACCATATGTTCCTTCCTCAATCTTTTGCAATGCCTCCTCTATTTCAATAATTTTCTTCCTGTCACGATCGCACAGCAGAAGGGACAGTTCTCTGTCCCTTTCATCACCAGCTAAATCCATGATATCCCCCAATTCTAACCGGGACTTGTTTGACTCCTCTTTCATACTCTCTATTATCTCTTTTAGTATATCTCCCTTCATTTTCAGTAACAGTTCTTTTGCTGATTCGTACACAACAGCTCCCTTTTAAATTGTATTTTAATTTTTGCCAACCGTAAACTGTGAACGGATACGAATTACCATGGATACATCTCTCAATAGCAATGGCACCTGATTAGGAAACGGATAATACAAAAAATTCATCTTTTGTCAATCTAAAAATGGTCTTTTTTATTTGATCATCAGTTTTCCCATCAAGTCATACTCATGGACATCCGTAATAACAACATCAAAAATTTCACCCGGATCCGCCTGACCCTTGGTAAGGTACATTACCCCATCTACATCCGGAGACTGTGAAGGAATTCTCCCTTTCAATAATCCAGTATCCTCATTTAGTCCCTCTATGAGAACCTTTGTATTAGTACCTATAAGTCTTTTATTATTCCTCAATACAATCTCTTTCTGGGTTTCCATTAATCTTCTGTATCTTTTTGCCTTTATTTTCTTCGAAATTTGATCCGGGAAGGTAGATGCCGGCGTACCCTCTTCCCTGGAATACTCAAAAGCACCAAGTCTATCAAACTCTATCTCCTTAACAAATCTCAACAACTCCTCAAATTGCTCGTCGGTTTCCCCAGGAAACCCAACTATCAGAGAGGTACGAATACAAATATCTGGAACTTCTTTTCTCAGTCTCTCTATCAATTTTCGGATAAACCTACCCTTTGTCTTTCGGTTCATAGCTTCTAATATCTTATCATTGATGTGCTGTATTGGCAGGTCTATATATTTACATATTTTTTCCTCTTCTTTTATTACCCTAATCAGGCCATCAGTAAAATGGGCAGGATGGGTATATAAGGTGCGAATCCATTCAAGTTTGTCAATCTTAGTTAATCTCCTCAATAACTCTTCCAGGTCTGTAACTGGATTAATATCTCTACCATATAGGGTAGTATCCTGCCCAATCAGGTTAATCTCTTTTACCCCCATTCTCACCAGATTTTTTACTTCACTTATAATATGATCAGGGGGTCTACTGCGAAATTGCCCCCGTATTTTCCCGATAACACAGTAAGAACAAGAATTAGAACACCCCTCCGCTATCTTGACATAAGCACTATAATCAGCAAAGGTATTCACCCTGGGGGTTTTATCGGTGTATATAAACTGGGGGACACCAATATAACTTTTTAACGGATTTGCAGATTCCTTTACTCTGTCTAAAATTTCAACCACCTTTTGAAACTCTCCGGTACCGATAAAGATATCTACCTCAGGCAGTTCCTCTACAAGGACATCCTGATAACGCTGAGGCAGACATCCTGTTACAACTAAGAGACGGCAGTTCCCCTTCTTTTTGAATTCTGCTAATTCCAGTATTGTCTCTATAGACTCCTCTTTTGCCTCTTTAACAAAGCTGCAGGTGTTAACTATGATTATTTCGGCTTCTTCCTCTTGCTGGGATATCCGGTAACCGTTTTCAATTAATAATCCGAGCATTACCTCGCTATCAACAAGATTTTTCGGACAACCCAGACTGACCAGGCTCACACATTCTTTTAATTCCATAGGAGATTTTTTGCTTTTTGATATACCTTGGCGGATTTGCTGATTATGAGTAATTATGGTTGGAAATTAGGAACTTACCACCTTTTGAATATACATCACAATAAGCATAACATATATAACATATACAAAGTTTTTATTGATCCCGGGACATCTGAGGAGGTTCTATAACCTCAACACCTTTAGGGATGGTGAAGACGAATATTGAATCTGACAATCCTCGGTTTATAACAGGATTTTTGAATTTAATTCGAATAAGGTTTCCATAGAAATCGTTAAAATAGGTCTCCATTACCTGAAAGGTAACTTTGTCTATAAGAAGAAACAGCTCGTTAAGATTCGCCTGGGGTTCTTTAGGAACGAGTTTCAACAGGTAGCCCTTCTCTTCCTTGTTGAGAGTCGGCTGAACCAACTGGACATCAAAATCTCTCTTGAGGTTCCCCATTCCAGACAGGAAAAAGGTAGAGGTATTTGAACGATACACCTTTGACAGCTCACTTATCATCACCTGTCTATCCTGGGGCATATACATCCAGAGGGTCTTCCCGTCTGTAACAACCTCCTGTTTATCAGGATGATAATAATCCCAACGCAGTTTGCCTGGATTTTTAAAGTATATTTTCCCTTTTGCTACTTGAATCTTATTAAGGGTTTTCAGGGTAGACTCCTGAATAAACTCGGCTCTAAAGTCCTTTGTTCTTTGATAAACCCCTTGAATCTTAGCAACTATTTCTTCCAGTGGAATACATAAAGCCGGTTTGGGGGAAGAAACCGAGAGTATTAATACCACTCCAAAAAGGAGGATAAATCGATAGATTCCTATAGATTTCCAATTATCAATGAAAAGCTTTTTCATCTTATATCTTTGTCAAAAGGTTAAACGGTTTGACCTCATATTATTGCAGTGATAATACCATAAATCTGTCATATAATAAAGTAGTTATTCGAAAAATCCAGGCTTTTTCTACAGGCTCAACCTGCAAATCAGCGATGAGCGAAGCACCACCAGACCATGGTTTTCCCCTGCTGATTTGATCAGAACACATGGTTGCACGTCCGCTGGATTTGCTGGTTAGCGGTTTCCGATCTTTACTTTTAAAGACTCTATTCCCTCAAGCACTTCCGCTTTAGTAATAAGCGTTAGACTAAACCACACACTCTCTCCTTAAATCTTCAATCTCTTCCTTACTGTACCCAAAGGCAAGGAGCACCTCTTCTGTATGGTCTCCCCCCTCCGTCATATCCCCTGCGAAGCATTAACCTATATATGGTTAGCCCGCGGCTTCTTGAACAAAGGATTGAATGCGACCTTTCAGGTCTCATCAATCCTTATTGGTTAGCATCGTCTCACTTCACTAAGATGCCATTCTTAGCATAATCCACAATTAAAGATTTTTCAGTCTTCCATTCTTCAGGTGTAAACGCAGATGCCTCGATGGGAGCAAAAACTTTGTAAATGGCTTCAGTTAAAATATCAATGCGTTCCCAATAACTCTTATCAGAAAAATTTGGCGAGATGACAACCACGTCAATATCGCTATCCTCACGGGCCGTGTCAACAGCATGAGAGCCATATAAGATAAGTTGTTCAACCCGAATGTTCATCGACTCTAACGCTTTTTTGAATTGCCTGATGGTTTTTAAAACTGCGTCTTGATCCATTTCAATAAGTCCTTGCTTTTGGTGATCATATCTTGTGTGATTTCTTCGGTATAGGCAGCTTGTATTTTTGCCAGATCATCCGGGTAGCGAGTGGCAACGCTGGCCGTATTCAGTTTTATGATGAATTTTTGAAATTCCTGTTCAGGTTTTTTGCCAATCTTATTCAACAAATAAAGCAGATTATGTGTTTTTGGCGGCACTTCATCCAAAACCTTGTAATAGAGACCTTTCAGAGCTTTTTCGATGGACAAATGGCACATGAAAACAGCATAGAAATAACGACCACTGCTGTGCATAGCATAGGCAGTATCCATATCGTAATCAGCTTGTTTCAGCCATTCTTTATGTTTATCACTCATAAAATATCCTTTTTGTTTGATAGCCTACAAAAACTAATTTTGTCGAAATTGATGGAAAATGTAAATATTAAACTAAACCACATTCTCTCTCCTCAAATCTTCAATCTCCTCCTTACTGTATCCAAAGGCAAGGAGCACCTCCTCCGTATGTTCCCCCATTTGAGGAGGAGGACTTTTCACCTCAGCAGGGGTTTCTGAGAATTTAACCGGAAATGGAACCTGCTTGATCTTGCCTAATTTAGGATCATCTATCTCTCGTACCAAACCTCTGTGTATAATGTGGGGATCGGAAAAAACCTCTTCCATCGTATAAACAGGGCCGCATGGAACACGGGCTTCTTTCATCTCCTGAAGCCACTCATCTCTGGTTTTTCTCAAAAATACAGCCGTTAGTTTCCCAGATATCTCCTTACCGTTCTCGATCCTCTTTCTATGAGTGCTGTATCGGGGATTACTTAGAAACTCTTCCAAACCCAGTACCTTGCAGAGACTTTCCCAGAAATGCTCCTCCAATGCCCCTACAGTAACCTTCTTGCCATCCTTCGTCTCAAATATGTCATTAGCAGGCGACAGATGACCCATCTCAGTAACCGTTGGGATGCCTCCCCCAGTAAGATACCCCCCGGCACGAACACTCATCCACGAAACAATACCGTCGGTCATTGAGACGTCTATATATTGACCTTTCCCGATCTTATCTCGCGCCATTAAGGCTGCAAGGATCGAGACTGTTGCAAACATACTTGAACTGAGATCGCCTACCGGTATGCCGGGCTTTGCAGGTGGCTCCCCCACTCGACCTGGCAAGCTCAGTATCCCTCCCACTCCTAAGTAATTGATGTCATGACCTGGTATGTCCCGGTATGGCCCATCCTGGCCAAAACCGGATATGGAACAATAAACGATCATAGGATTTATCTTGCTGACCTTTCCGTAGTCAACACCCAACCTCTCTGTCACACCCGGGCTGAAACCTTCTAATACAACATCCGATTTCTCTACCATCCGATAAAAGACTTCCTTCCCCTTATCGGATTTTAAGCTCAAGGTAACGCTCTTCTTGTTTCGATTAACACTCATGAAAATCTCTGGAATCATCTCCCGCACATAATCCCCTACCCCGGGTTGCTCAAACTTGATTACCTCTGCTCCCAGGTCACCTAGCAGCATAGAGCAATATGGACCAGGCAAAAGTCGTGATAGATCCAAGATTCGTATCCCTTCCAAAGGCAATGTCATCGTTTATATCCTCCTCAACTGTTATTACTTTTAATGAGCCTCACCCCAGCTCTTTCCAATCCCAATATCGACCTTTAAAGGCACCAGGAGTTCCATTACCCCTTCCATCTCCTCTTTCACCATCTCCGCCACACTACCTACCTCATCATCCGGTACTTCAAAGACCAATTCATCATGAACCTGCATGATCATCTTGGCAGAAAAACCCACCTTTGAAATCCTTCTTGAGATGCTGATCATGGCAACTTTTATTAAATCGGCGGCACTGCCCTGGATAGGCGTATTTATGGCGGTGCGCTCAGCAAATTGTCTGGTGGGATGATTCTTACTGTTTATCTCCGGAAGGTAACGACGTCGGTTCAACAGGGTTGTTACGTATTCATCTTTTTTGGCATGAAGCAATATCCTTTCAATATATCTCTTTACTCCTTCATGTCTCTGAAAGTAGTTATCAATATAATCCTGTGCCATCTTCATGCTTATCCCCAATTCCTGGGCTAAACCAAAAGAACTCATCCCGTATATAACTCCAAAGTTGATTGCCTTTGCCTGTCTACGCATTTCAGAAGTGACCATTGATGGAATAATACCGAATATCTCTGCTGCTGTTTCTGAGTGGACATCCCGATCGTTGTTAAATGAATCTACAAGTATATCATCCTCTGAAATATGGGCCAAAAGCCGAAGCTCTATCTGAGAATAATCAGCAGAGATTAAAGACCATCCCTCTTCAGGGATAAATGCCTGGCGGATTTTTCTACCCTCTTGTGTCCTTATGGGAATATTCTGCAAGTTTGGATCACTGCTGCTTAATCTACCGGTAGCGGTAACGGTCTGATTATAAGAGGTATGAATTCTTCCGGTTTCCGGGTGGATCAGTCTTGGCAGTGCATCCAGGTAGGTAGATTTTAATTTTGTCAGACTTCTGTATTCCAATATCTTTGCCGGTAATCTATGTGCAAAAGCCAGCTTGCTCAGGATGCTTACGTCGGTAGAATACCCTGTTTTTGTCCGTTTTGCTCCTGGCAACCTCAGTTTCTCAAACAGGATATTGCCCAACTGTTGAGTAGAGTTGATATTAAACTCCTCTCCTGCCAGACTATATATCTCTTTCATAAGCAGGTTTAACTTAACTTCCATCTCTTTAGACATTCTGACGAGGAAGCCCACATCCACCTTAACCCCATTCATCTCCATATCGGCCAGGACCAGGATTAAAGGCATCTCGATATTATAAAAGAGAGCAGCAAACCCCTCTTTCTCAAGCCTCGGTACTAATAAATTAGACAGGAGGAAAGTAACATCAGAGTCTTCACATGTATAGATTGAGGCCTTCTCAATATCTATCTGATCGAATGTCAGGGCATTCTTGCCTCTTCCTGCCAAATCTTTATAGGATATCATCTGGTGGTCAAGATATTCCCTGGCAATATCCTCAAGATTATGATTGTGTTTCGATGGATTTAACAGGTAAGATGCCACCATTGTATCACAATTTATCCCTGAAAGTTCAATGCCATACCGCCTAAGCACCACATAGTCATATTTCACGTTCTGCCCAATCTTTTTGATCCTCTCATCTTCAAGGATCGGCTTTAAAGACAGGAGCACATAGTCCATTCTCAGTTGTTTCGGGGCTCCCATATATCTATGGGCAAGGGGTATATAAAATGCCTCATGGGGTCTATAAGAAAAGGATATCCCCACTAACCCGGCCAGCATAGGGTCCCTTGATGTGGTCTCCAGGTCAAGGGCAAACTCGTGAGAATTCTTCAACCCCTCAACCAATCTGCCAAATTCTTCTTCGGTAAGGACCACACTGTAATTCTCAGTGGGGAGTACTCCTTGTGACGAAAACTCCTTCAGAAATTTTGTAAATTCCAGCTCCTTAAAGATATTCTTTATCTTTTCCATGTCAGGTTTGGATAGAGAAAAATCATTAAAATCATAGGTCAGAGGGACATTGACATCTATTGTTGCCAACTCTTTGCTTAGCCTCGCCTGATAGCCAAATTCTAAAAGGTTTTCTCTTGTGCGTTTACCGGTAACCTTATCCACATTATTGAGGAGATTCTCAATTGTGCCAAATTCCTTTATCAACTCTATAGCTGTTTTTTCACCAATGCCCGGGACGCCTGGAATGTTGTCAGATTTATCACCCGCCAGCCCCATAATCTCTACTAATCGAGACGGCTCAACACCAAATCTATCCATAACCTCTTTGACCCCATACTTCCTGTCTTTCATGGTGTCAAGGTTAGTTGTATCTTCTGTTATGAGTTGAAGCATATCCTTATCACCGGTAACGATGACAACCTCTACCCCTTTCTTCTCACTCTCTTTAGCGATAGTGCCGATGATGTCATCCGCTTCAAAGCCGGCCATTTCCAGGACAGGGATATTAAAACCATCGACGACCTTTTTGATATAAGGGATTTGTGGAACAAGATCATCTGGCATGGCAGGTCTGTTTGCCTTGTATTGATCGTAGATCTCATGGCGGAATGTAGTGCCTTTAACATCGAAGACAACAGCCATATGGTCAGGTTTGTGGTCTTTTATCACCTTTAACAGCATGTTACAAAAGCCGAACACCGCATTTGTAGGAAAACCGGATGAGGTAGAGAGACGGCCTATAGCGAAATATGCCCTGTATATATAAGAACTCCCATCTATCAAAAATAGACGGGGTTTAGAAGACATGGGTTTCTCCAAATGTACTGGTAACAGGGGTTAAAGGATTTGGGGTCTGACCCGACATCCACTCAATAACCTTTACTTTTTGTGCAAAGTAAATATATTAGCAACCAGGCATTATGTCAACGTTAAATTAAGTTCAACCGTCTCTCTCTTAATTTTCTTGAATTTATAACTCTTTTGTCGTACAATACAGTAAAAATATCATACAATACTGTTTTCAATCCTTCCTAGTAGAGCGTTTCAATAATACTGTTATGGTATTGTCTTTTTGAGCAAAGCGAGAAGTCTGATTGAAATCAATAGTATGAAACCGCGGTAATTTTCAGGATTTATTGGCAGTCGTTCTAATTAACAAAGTAAGATTTCTTTTTGAGGCTGGCTTAGGACGCCCTGCCCTATTTTGAAATGGAAAGGAGGTGACTTAATCGTGGCAGAGCGTGAAACCGGCGTTGTTAAATGGTTCAATTCCAGTAAAGGCTATGGCTTCATCACCCGGGACCAAGGGACAGATGTTTTTGTACACTATAGTGCCCTTCGCGGCGAGGGCTATCGTTCGTTAGAAGAAGGACAGCGAGTGGAATTCACTGTGGGTAAAGGAGAAAAAGGCCCTCAGGCGCAAGACGTAGATGTTCTATCTTGAAAACCAAAAGTACACTTAATTCGTGCGACGTGCATATGAAGTACGTCGCACGAATTAACACCTCATAGACAATCTCACGGCATCTCAAAGATTTAAGCACCTCTCCCCTCTTTTGTTCTCCGCCCAATCCTTGATGGCTTCGTAAAAAGTCCATCTGCTGTGTTGCGCTGCATCCTTCGTCGTTGCAGCGTATCCCTAACTACGCCTCACTCCTCAGGATTTGCGCGCCTTGCATCTGGAGCTTTTTACTTTGCCATCCCAATTTTAACTTTTTGCGAGTTTGTCAATCCTTATGCCAGTCTATATTTTGGTTGATTTATCACCAAAGATTATGTTATTTGTATCATAAAATTCTTCAACCCAATTGAGAGGAGAGACTAATTACTAACCCGATGAATCCAAACCAACTAATGAATCTTTCAGACCAATATATTGCCTCCACCTACTCCCGTTTACCTGTGGTAATCGTAAAAGGCTCCGGTTGCAGGTTATGGGATTCTGAGGGTAAAGAGTATCTTGATTTTGTCGGTGGGCTGGCAGTATGCAACTTAGGGCACTGCCATCCTAATGTTGTAAAAGCAATAAAAGAACAGGCTGATGCCCTTATACACGTATCAAACCTCTACTACACGGAGCCTCAAACTAAATTAGCAAAGCTCTTAGTGGAAAACTCTTTTGCAGACAGGGTGTTTTTTTGTAACAGTGGCGCAGAGGCAAACGAAGCGGCGATTAAGCTGGCTCGGAAGTATACAAAAGAAAAGAACGGGAATGAGAGATTCGAAATCATAACTATGGTAAACTCCTTTCACGGTCGGACCATAGCCACTATTACGGCAACAGGACAGGAGAAGTTCCGCAAAGGTTTTGAACCCTTACTCCCGGGTTTTAAATATACAGAATTCAATGACCTGGATGCCATAGAAAAAGCCATTGATGACGCAACCTGTGCTGTAATGGTTGAACCAATTCAAGGAGAGGGCGGAGTAAACTGCCCGTCGGATAACTATCTAAAAGGGCTTAGAAAAATCTGTGATGGTCACGACTTGTTGCTCATATTCGACGAAGTGCAGGTGGGTATAGGAAGAACAGGAACCCTGTTCGCTTATGAGGGATATGGTGTCCAACCAGATATTATAACCCTTGCCAAGGGTCTGGCAGGAGGATTGCCCATAGGTGCCATGCTGGCAAGGGAAGAAATCGCCAAGAGTTTCTCTCCCGGCTCTCATGCCTCAACCTTTGGAGGAAATCCAGTAGCGGCTGCCTCTGCTTTAGCCACTATAAATACTATTTTAGACAATGGGGTTTTGGGAAACTGTATTGAGGTAGGGAACTACCTTTCCCAAAAGCTTAATGAATTGAAGCAGAAGTATCCCTTTGTTAAAGACCTTAAAGGTAAGGGGCTTATCCTCGGGATGGAGCTGGGATTTGATGGTGGTGATGTTGTAAAAGAATGCCTCAAGAGGGGTCTCCTGATCAACTGCACAATGGGTAAAGTCCTTCGCTTTCTCCCCCCTCTTATCGTCACTAAAGGGGAAGTGGATACAATGGTTAGAATTCTAGACGATGTGTTTTCTGGGCTTTAATGAGATAAATAAACGGGGTCATCGATATGAAGTCAAAAATAAATAAGGTAGTCCTGGCATATTCCGGAGGCTTAGACACCTCTGTTATCCTGAAGTGGCTGATAGAAACATACGGTTGCGATGTTGTCGCCTATACTGCGAATCTAGGACAGGCGGAGGAGCTGGAAAATTTAGAAGAGAAGGCAATAAAGACCGGGGCATGTAAAGTTTATATAGAGGATTTGCAGGACGAATTCGTAAGTGATTATATATTCCCCATGTTAAAGGCAAATGCTGTCTATGAAGGTGGATACCTATTGGGGACATCCATTGCCAGACCTCTAATCGCAAAAAAACAGATTGAGATTGCCAGGAAGGAAGGGGCGGACGCAGTATGTCATGGGGCAACAGGCAAGGGAAATGACCAGGTTAGGTTTGAGTTAACATATCTGTCCCTCGATCCTCAGATCAAAATTGTCGCCCCCTGGAGGGAGTGGGAATTTGACTCCCGCAAGTCACTTGTCGCGTACGCAAAGAAGCACAAAATTCCGGTAACTATAACGAAAGAAAAACCTTACAGTAGTGATAGGAACCTTTTTCACATAAGTTTTGAAGGGGGTATCCTCGAGGACCCATGGAAAGAACCCAGCGAAGACATGTATATCCTCTCAGTATCTCCCGAAGACGCGACAGATAAGGCTACTTACCTTGAGATTGATTTTGAAGCAGGTATTCCAATAGCCGTTGACGGTGAAAAGGAGAACCCTGCAAATTTATTGAAGCATCTCAATAACCTGGGTGGCAAAAACGGTATAGGACGGGTTGATATAGTAGAGAACAGATATGTGGGTATGAAATCCCGTGGTGTATATGAAACACCTGGAGGAACCATATTGCATAATGCCCACAGGGCTATAGAATCAATAACAATGGACAGGGAGGTTATGCACTTCAGGGACTCCCTGATCCCAAAATACTCAGAACTAATCTACTATGGTTACTGGTTCTCACCAGAGATGGATATCTTAAGAAAGACAATAGATGAGACACAAAAGGATGTTTCTGGAACAGTAAGACTCAAGTTATACAAGGGCAATTGCCTTGTAGTTGGCAGAAAATCACCTAAATCCCTCTATCATCATGATTTTGCTACCTTTGAGAAGGATACTGTTTATAACCAAAAAGACGCTGAAGGTTTTATCAAGACAAATGCCCTCAGGTTAAGAATCCACGCTATGAAAAAGGGGAGATGAGAGGAGACTAAACGCACCAAGTGGAGTTAGGACAACGTTATGGACAAAGCTAAGAAAAAAACAGAATCGAGATATGAAACTATTTACTATAGCTAAAAACGGAAAATTTGTTCAATTTAAGGAACAGGAATTCAAAGAGGGAAACAAAGAAATTGATTTAGAAATCCTTCTTGAGAACAATCCTTAATACTTTTTTGACAACTCAAAGATTTTAATAATTGGCAGACAAATAACGACAAATCTTAATACTTTTATTGACTTACTTGGAGTTGACCAATTCGGGAATACTGTAGTAATTGAACTAAAAAGAGGTAAAACACCCCGTGAGACACTTGTACAACTCATTGAATATGCCTCTTTTATTGACAACTTGGATTATGACCAATTAAACGAGATTTATCAGAATTATTCAGGCGAAGATGCAAGTCTGGAAGATTATCATCAAGAGTATTATAAATCTGATGCAGCAGAAAAACTATCATGGAATAAAAACTCTAAATTAGTTATTGTTGCGTCAAGCATTACACCCGAGATTAAGCAGACAGCAATGTATTTAAGGAAAAAAGGACTTGACGTATATTGCTTGGAGTTTAAATACTTTGTCAATAATGCTGAAAATAAGATGATTTCAAGCGACTTTGTGGTTGGAGATGAAGAATTTATGCGGACAAAATTCAGTTCGTCAGCTCAACTTCCAAAGACAGACAAAGAAAAATTCATAACCGCATTGGACAATAATGGAAAGTTAGTTTTTGAATCGCTATTCAGATTTGCCGAACAAGAAAAACTTTTATTTCCTTGGGGGTCAAAAGGATTCTCATTAAACAAGCCTTTTGAAAACGGATTTGTAGGATTGTGTTTTGGATATCCACCAAATTCAGTTTACAAACAGAGCATCTATTCGGGATTTGAAGAAATAAATAAAAAAGTTAACAATCCTGCTTCTGTGATTGATTTCTACAAAACAGAATTAGAAAAGTTTGGGAAATTTGAGCAAGCCAAATCCAATTTAAAATGGGTGCTAAACAAAGAGATTAAAACATCAGATATTGATAACTATTTGGAAATTCTGAAACGAGTAATTGAAAAAATTGAAAAAGAAGGATTAAAGAATGAATAAAACCCAGCCCATAACATCGTGTAAAAAGAGATGAAGGACGTCCATAAATTTATGAGTTTCTTGTCTCCCGCAACGGCAGATAACATGGCGGAAAAGACTTAATGCCGAAAAATGGTAAAATTAGAGAGGAAGAGGAGTGTTGCTTTTGAAAAAAAACAAAACTATACCTTGATACCTCAGTGCCGTCATTTTTATTTGCGGATGACTCTCCGGAAAAGCGGGAAGTAACGCTACAGTTTTGGGATATTCTAAAGCTGGGTCTCTATGACATTCTTATTTCTGATATTCTCTTAACTGAGATATCCCGTTCTGAAACACCTTCTTCTCAGGAATTAGAGGACAAGTTATCAGAAATCGTTTTGGAAGTTGTCTCTGTCAACGAAGACGTATTCTCATTAGCACAGAAATACGTTGATGAAGGGATTATCCCGCAAACATATCGAGATGATGCATTACATATAGCTCTTGCCACTTATAATGAGGCCGATGCCCTTATCAGTTGGAATTTCAAACACATGGTGAAATTAAAGACCATTCGGGGCGTAAATGGAATAAACAGGATGCTTGGTTTAAAAGAGTTAGAAATATTAACACCTCAAAGTTGGATTCAGGAGGATAATAATGAATGAATCAAAAAGCATGAAACAGCTTCATTCAATCAGAGAAAAGAATTATGAACGGATGAAACATCTATCGGTCGGGGAGCAAATTAAAATAATTCAGACAGACGCAGAACCGATAAAAAAAAGACTCTTAGAAAAAATAAAAAAAAGAGAATTGCCCGCAACAGGCAGATAACAGAGTTTTGAGATCAGCCCCCAAAGGCTATGCTTTTTTAAAAATAGGGATGTTGTAAATACATTAACAATATAATGGGGGAGGTAAATGAGTAGAGCAATAACAATTGATGAAAAAGGGGTCTTCTCTGATTTTGAAAGACTTTCAAAAAAACGCAAAAAAGAGGTAGCTGACTTTGTTTCATATCTCAAGGTAAAAGAGGAGATTGAAGCAACAAAAGAAATTATCAGTGACAAAGATTTTCTTAAAAGTATTATGGCAGGCGACGAGGATTTCAAGGCGGGCCGGGTCAAAAAATGGTCTGAGGTTAGAGAGGATGTATGAAGTCCTGGTCTCCCACGAGGCTGACAAGTACTATAAAAAACAGGGTAGAGATACAAAAATCGCCATAAAATGGTAAAACAATTTAAGATGTTTTAATGGTACAGGAGGTATAAATAATGGAAGCCTTAAAACAAGAAGCCACAAAGGTAATTTCAAAACTGCCTGATACCGCAAATATTGATGATATAATGTATGAACTTTATTGATTGATAAGGTCAAAAAAGGCAGAGAAGCAGCAGAATGTGACGACACAATTTCTCCTGAAGACTTAAAAAGAGAAATGCAAACGTGGTAAAGTGGACAACACCCGCAAAACATAGCAGACGGCATTCACTTTTTTTAGACATCGGGCTTAGGAGGGAATAGTAATGTTAGATAAGGATTTGATCAAAAAAGAAATTGACAAATTGCCTGAAGATATCCTTACAGAAGTTTTTGACTTTATTCAATTTTTAGAAAGTAAAAGAGAAAGTAATCTTCTCGCAATATCTTGTCAGGAATTGTCTGCCGCCTCCTTCCAGAGGATTTGGGGCAATGAGGAGGATGCCGTTTATGACACGGTTTAACAAAGGAGATGTTATCCTTGTTCCTTTTCCTTTTAGCGATCAAACCACCACTAAAAAGCATCCTGCAGTCATTGTGAGCTCTGATACTTATAACAATATTTCACAAGACATTGTCATCATGGCCATCACCGGTCAGATAAGAAGCCATCTCGGGGTGATAGAATTTTTGATAGAAGATTGGCAAGATGCTGGCTTATTAAAAGCATCTGCTGTTAAGTCCGCTGTTTCAACGATTGAACAAAGACTGGTTATGAAAATTTTAGGTAGGTTTTCTTCGAAAGACCTCTCTACCTTAGAAAAAGCGATAAAGGAGCTTTTTGATTTGAGATAGAGAAGAATGATATCGTTGGTAAATTTTGAGAGTATAAGATCGGGGGTTATGATTCAACTTTTATACGAAAGAACCAAGAAACCTGTGGTTCCAATTCAGATTCTCTTAATTGCATCGGTTTTTTCTTTAGTAATAGGGGGATTTGGATGTGGTAAAAAGGCGCCGCCTGTTGCGCCTAAAAGTCTTGCTCCAAAGGCTGTTAATGATTTAAAAGCTAACATCGGAGAAGGAAAAGTCTTACTCCATTGGACTATTCCTGATACGAATACTGATAGATCAAAACTCACTAATCTGGCCGGCTTCAAGGTCTTCGGGAGCAAGGCGCCTTTTGACCCCAAGCCGTGTTCGGACTGCCCCAAAAGCTTCGAAGAATTGGCTGATATTGAGCACAGGGACAGTCCTCCTAAAGACGTAAACATAGTAAACAAAACTATGGAGTTTGCAGACAAAAACCTGCGTTACAGGACAAGTTACACATATAAGGTTCTATCATATAATTCTGACGGCGTTTTCAGTGAAGATTCAAATCATGTTGAGATTTCATGGGATGTACCCCCATTAAGTGAAGAGGGAAAATAGAAGCCATGCATGATTTTCAATATAAGAATGATGAGCTATATTGTGAAGACATACCTGTTTCGGCTATTGCAGATAGCGTTGGAACCCCCTTTTATCTCTACAGCCACAATACCCTTCTGAACCACTTTAAAGTCTTTGACTCTGCCTTTTCTTCAGTAGAGCACTTAGTCTGTTTTTCCGTAAAGGCAAACTCAAATATTGCCGTACTTAAAACATTTATCAATCAAGGTGGCGGGGTGGATATCGTTTCGGGAGGGGAGTTATTCAGGGCATTAATGGCTGGGGCTAATCCTGAAAAGATAGTTTACTCCGGTGTGGGTAAGAGAGTCGATGAGATAGAGTTTGCCCTTCAGACAGACATCCTGATGTTTAATATCGAGTCGACCCAGGAATTGAAGGTCATAGACTCTGTAGCAGGAAAACTTGGAAATAGAGCCAGAATCTCATTCAGGATAAATCCCGATATAGACCCTAAGACCCATCCTTATATCTCTACAGGGCTTAAGAAGAATAAATTCGGGATCAATATAAAAAAATCTCTGGAAGAGTACAGACATGCCAGGGGGTTCAAACATATTGATATTGTAGGGGTAGATTGCCATATTGGATCTCAGATTACGGGTGTTGAGCCCTTTGTTGATGCCCTCAAAAGGATAAAGGAACTGGTCGTTGAATTGCAAAAAGAGGGAATAAATATAAACTACCTGGACTTAGGCGGCGGCCTGGGAATTACCTATGACCAGGAAACCCCCCCGCATCCAAATATCTATGCACAGGCTATTATTAAGGAGGTCTCAGATCTCAATTGCGTGCTTATTTTAGAACCGGGCAGAGTGATTGTCGGAAATGCCGGGATATTGGTAACCAAAGCACTCTATACAAAAAAGAGCGAAGAGAAAAACTTTGTCATTGTAGACGCAGGTATGAATGATCTGAGCCGTCCTGCTCTCTATGGTTCTTTCCAGGGGATTCAACCCGTTAAGTTAATAAAAAGAAAAGAATTTGTAGCTGATCTGGTAGGTCCAATATGTGAGTCCGGTGATTTTCTGGCAAAGGATCGAAAGATGCCTCAATTTGAGCGGGGAGATTTAGTGGCCGTTATGAGTACCGGGGCATATGGTTTTACTATGTCATCTAACTACAATTCCCGTCCCCGTATCCCTGAAGTCATGGCAGCTGGAGACGAATTTTATATAATCCGGGAAAGAGAAGAATACGATGATCTTATAAGGGGAGAGAATATCCCTGAATTCTTAAAGAGGGACTGTAGCAATTCATAGCGACAACAAAGCATACCGACAACAGCGCACTTAAGTGCGCTGTTGTAAGGGATATCCCAAAAGGTATATTTATGTACAACATAGATTTTTTCAAGATGAGCGGAAGTGGAAACGACTTTATAATTGTAGATAACCGCGGCGGTATTATAAAGGGAGATAACATAAACGACTTTGTCAAGAAGATATGTCAGAGAAAGATATCGGTGGGGGCTGACGGGTTTATATTGCTTCAGGAATCAGACAAGGCTGATTTTAAATGGAGGTTCTTCAATGCGGACGGAAGCGAGGCTGAGATGTGTGGGAATGGCGGCAGGTGTGCCGCCAGGTTTGCTTATCTGAAAGGAATTGCAGGCAAAAAGATGGCTTTCGAAACGATGGCCGGATTTATTAGAGCTGAAGTCCTGGATGACAGAGTTAAGCTCGAGATGCCTTCTCCCGAAAGTATTATCTGCAATCAAACACTCTTAATCGAGGGGGAAAAACATCCTGTCAGCTTCATCAATACAGGGGTACCCCATGTTGTGAAATTTGTTGGCGATATAGACAAGTGTGAAGTGTTTCAAACAGGAAGGCTGATACGTTATCATGACCAATACAAGCCTGCAGGATCCAACGCAAATTTCGCTTATGTCAGTGGTCGATCCAATATGGCTGTCCGTACCTATGAAAGAGGTGTAGAGGATGAAACCCTCGCCTGCGGAACCGGAGCTGTAGCCTCAGTCCTGATTGCATATCTAAAAGATATGGTTTCATCTCCAGTAGCTGTGAGGACTAGAGGTGGAGGAATCTTAACTGTTCATTTTAAATACGCGATGGACAGATTTGAGGAGGTATTTCTGGAAGGGGATGCCAGAGTTATATATGAGGGACGAATGTGGGAGGATGCCCTTGATGGCTGGAACTATAAGGATTGTCTGTAACAGTTTACCGTTGACCGTTGACCGTTCACCGTTAAACCGTGAACTGTGAACCCTGAACGGTTGAGGAGGAAAAAGGAATGGTAAATGCCATTGTTGTCGGAGCTGCCGGTAAAATGGGTGGTAAAATAATTAAAGCAATAAATGAAAGCGAGGGGATTGAACTTGTTGGTGCGGTGGAATATAAGGGGCATCCGGCAATAGGCAAAGATGCAGGTGAGATTGTTAGACTGGGCAAATTAAACATAGAAGTAAAGGATAATCTAGAGACCATTCTTGACCTTGGGGATGTAGTAATTGACTTTACGAATCATACAGCATCTTTAACTAATTTAGAGATTGTTGTTGGAGGTAATAAGTCAATAGTAATAGGAAGCACGGGGTTTTCGGCAAAAGAGATGGAGGAGGTTGAAAGATTATCCAAGAATACCAGGTGTGTCCTCTCTCCAAATATGAGTGTAGGAATTAATCTGGTATTTAAGGTAATAAAGGATATCTCGAGGGTTCTGGGAGACGATTTTGATATTGAGATTATTGAAGCTCATCACAGGTTTAAAAAAGACTCTCCCAGCGGGACGGCTATAAGAATTGGACAAATAATTGCACAAACCCTTAAGAGAGACTTGGATGATGTAGGGGTTTATGGACGAAAGGGTATTGTTGGAGAACGTACACAAAAAGAGATTGGTATCCAGGCCATTAGAGCCGGGGATATTGTAGGTGACCACACTGTTATCTTTGGAGGTTTAGGCGAAAGGCTGGAGGTTACTCATAGAGCGCACAGCAGAGATACCTTTGCCCGTGGGGCTGTTAGGGCTGCAAAATGGATTGTTAATCAAAAAAACGGACTGTACGATATGCAGGATGTACTGGGGTTAAAATGAGGGTAACTATTCAGCCACAGATTCACACAGATGAACGCAGATATGATAATAAAAGAAAAAATATCAGTGATGATCAGCGCAGATCGGTGGCTGAGTAGTTACAAATGAGGAGGCAATAATTACAATGTTTAAAATAGAGAAAGCAGACCGGATAAAAGAGTTGCCACCTTATCTGTTTGCGACAATCGATAAGATGAAAGCCGAGCAAATAGCTAAAGGAGTGGATGTTATTGACCTCAGCATCGGCGATCCTGATATTCCTACCCCTCCAAACATCATAGCCAAGATGAAAAAGACAGTAGAAGATAAAAAAAATCACCGGTATCCTTCTTATGAGGGAATGCTTGAATTCAGAAGGGCTGTCTCCAATTGGTACAAAAGGAGATTCAATGTATATCTGGACCCTGTTACAGAAGTTCTCTCTTTAATTGGGTCTAAAGAGGGAATAGCTCATATACCATTGGCTTTCGTTAACCCAGGCGACATAGTTTTGGTCCCCAGTCCTGGTTATCCTGTCTACAGTATAGGAACTAAATTTGCAGGGGGGACTCCCTACTTTATGCCTCTTCTTAGAGACAATAATTTTTTACCTGATTTAGAAAAAGTCCCAGAAGATGTGGCTAGAAGATCGAAATTACTATTCGTCAATTATCCTAATAACCCAACTGCTGCTGTAGCTGATACAGATTTTTTTAGAGATCTTATTGGGTTTGCTAAAAAGTACAACATAATTATCTGCCATGATGCCCCTTATACAGAAGTATACTACAATGCTGATAAGCCCATCAGTTTTTTAGAAGTGGACGGGGCCAAAGAGGTGGGGATGGAATTCCACTCCCTCTCTAAAACATACAACATGACCGGCTGGAGAATAGGATTTGCAGTTGGAAACGCCAATGTCTTGGAAGGGTTGGGGCAGATTAAGACGAACATTGACTCCGGTCTGTTTCAGGCAATCCAGGAAGCCGGGATTGAGGCATTAGAGGGTGACCAATCACCGGTAGAAGAAATGAGAAGGACGTACCTGGAGAGAAGAGATGCACTGATTAATGGGCTTATGGAAGTTGGCTTGAAACCGGAAGTACCAAAGGCAAGTTTTTACCTCTGGGTTCCGGTTCCAGATGGACATACCTCTACTACTTTCTGCGCACATTTACTAAACAAGGCAGGGATCGTAACCACCCCGGGGAGCGGATTCGGTGAAGCAGGAGAGGGGTATATACGTATGGCGTTAACCGTATCCAAAGATAGAATTATAGAAGGGGTTGAACGGCTTAAAAAGGTGGGGATTTAACAGGGTAATATGAAGAATATTGCCTATATCGGAATCGGGTCGAACCTGGGCGATAAAATCAAATACTGCAATGAAGCGATAAAAGAGATTTCTAAATACAAAGAGAATGTGATCTTAGATCAGTCTTCTTTTTATAGGACAGAACCGTGGGGTAAGGAAGACCAAGACTGGTTTATCAACTGTGTAATCAAACTCCAAACCACTCTAATCGTTCTTGATCTTTTCAAGGTACTACAGGAAATTGAGACAAAATTCAAAAGGGTTAAGAGGGATAGGTGGGGTCCCAGAACCATTGATATTGATGTACTGTTTTTTAACAATGAGGTGATAAACAAACCGGAGGTTCATATTCCTCATCCCATGATTCAGGCTAGAAAATTTGTGCTTGTGCCTCTTAATGAGATATGTCCTGAATTTATTCATCCGGTATTAAACAAATCTGTAAGGGAACTGCTAAAAAAAACGATAGATGACAAAGAGGTTATAAGAATAGAAAAAGAAGATCAATAAAGAGAGTTTTTTATGCGTTTAATATTCCTGATTATTTTGTTTTACCTTTTATACAGATTTATAAGGGCCCTTTTCTATCCCTCTACGAAAAGAAATATCGACACTATGCGTTCCAATGAAAGACCTGAAGAGGATGAGATGGTAATGGACCCTTATTGCGAGACATACGTACCTATAAGAAATTGTTATTCAGCAAAGATAAACGGGGAGTCTCTATATTTTTGCAGTACAGAGTGTCTTGAAAAATACAAACAGGAAAAGGCTCAAATTTCAAAATGATTAGGGAACTCTTTCCATTAATAGTCAAATCATCCCCGTTGATCCTAGGGATAGGGGTGTTACTGCTATATCCTTCAACGTCCTTGTCTGACATTTATAGCTTCACAGATAAAAATGGTGTTGTTAACTTTACCAATGTCCCCACTGATCCCAGATACAAGTTGATCATAAAGGAAAGACACTTTGACCCTCGATCTATAAACTACGGGTCCCTTATATCAAGAATATCGGGAAAATACATGGTAGAAGATACGCTGGTAAGGGCAATCATAAAGGCAGAGTCTGATTTTAATCATAAAGCAGTCTCAAATAAGGGAGCAATGGGCCTGATGCAACTGATGCCGGGAACAGCAGAGGATATGGATGTTAAGAATCCTTTTAACCCTGAAGAGAACATCGAGGGGGGTGTCAGATATTTTAAATGGCTCCTAAATAGATTCAAAGACAATCTACCTCTGGCTATCGCTGCCTATCATGCGGGAGGAGATGCGGTGATAAGGCATAACGGCATTCCACCTTTCGACTCAACCCAGAAATATGTTAAACAGGTATTGAAATATTTCAAAGAATACAAAAAGTAGAATTTTTTACTAAATCAAGGCACTAAACAATGTTAAACCTGCCCAATTATTTGACCATTCTGAGAATTACGGTAATCCCTTTTATGGTGATCTTTCTGTTTTTCCCCGGAAAGTTGGCGTCTTTTTTTGCTGCCTTGCTCTTCTCCATAGCAGCCATTACTGATCTTTTGGATGGCTATATAGCTCGTCAGCAAGATAATGTAACCTTTCTAGGTAAGGCCCTTGATCCCCTTGCAGATAAACTCTTAATCACTGCTGCCTTAATCATGCTTATACCTCTTGGGAGGGTTCCGGCGTGGATGGCAGTAATAATCATCTTTAGAGAGATTGCTGTGACAGGATTAAGGGGCGTTACCGCTATGGAAGGATCAATTATAAGCGCCTCTAATTTGGGGAAATATAAGACAATCTTCCAGGACACTGCACTGATTGCCCTACTGCTGCACTATGAATACATATATGTAGATTTACATATAGTTGGAATGTTTTTTTTGTGGGTTGCATTAGTAGTAACATTATGGTCAGGGGTTGATTACTTTTACAGATTTTTTAAAAAAGCTCAATCTATAAATGGATAAACTTGTTTTTTATTTGACAAGGTCGAAGGATTTGTTATAATTTTATAAAAAATTAAAAAAGACTTTTAGCGGGAATAACTCAGTGGTAGAGTACAACCTTGCCAAGGTTGGAGTCGCGGGTTCAAATCCCGTTTCCCGCTCCATATATACAGGCGGCATAGCCAAGTGGTAAGGCAGAGGTCTGCAAAACCTTTATTCCCCGGTTCGAATCCGGGTGCCGCCTCCATTGACAAATTTCCTTTCTTATAGTAGACAAGCCGCCGATAACTTCTGAACCTGCCCCCCCAAAGGAGACGTTAAATTTACCTTCTTTCGTGTTTAAGTTGAAAACCTTGGGTTGAGTAGTCCACAGTGTTGATGAATCTTGAGCAGGAAGTAGTGGACATTCTTGTAACTTTTCTTTTACAGTTGTGAGTGGGTTAGTGCTCGCAAACCCGCATCAATAGCGGATCGTTCTTTGAGAATCTCCAAAATGTGGTGCCACAGATTGAGT
>QZJR01000095.1 GCA_003599365.1 Deltaproteobacteria bacterium
CAATACCAACCCGCAATACCCCGCCCCTCTTCTCATACATTTTACAAAAAATCTTTACGCCGGAGAGTAGATTTCTGGAAGACCAGGTCTGGTTTGGAAGAGAGAAAAGAGGGACGACCTTAAATAATTAAATATCCACACTGTTTAATAATGTTATTTACGAATTTAAGGTCGTTCCCCAAATCCCCCAGATCGCAAAAAGCCGCGCCTGCTGAAGCGTATCGTTAATCTTAGCAAAAATTACTGTTTAATTTTGATGAAGGTATGATTTCTATTTATTCTATTTTTGCAAGATACAATACCAACCTTTCCAATATCAATCTCTTGGCAACTCTGCTGGATTTAAGAGCCAGATCGGTACTGAGAAACTGATCAAATGCCTTCTTCAATTCATCAAAGGAAAATTGATCTACCTGTTTCAAGAATCCTTTGAGAAAAAATTTCCTGATTCCCAGCCTCTCACCTACCTCAAAAGGTGTTAAACCCTTCTGCAGCATCTCCTTTGCCCTTAATATCAGACGAAATTGACGTATTATCATTCCCAGAATCTTCAAGTGATCTTCCCCTGAAGCCAGAATCTTTATAAGTATATTTAACGCGTTTTCTCTATCCTTATTCCCCACGGAGTCTATAAGAGTAAAAATACTTTCTACTTTTATATCCGTAACTACCGCCTCCAGATCTTCTGTCTCTATGGTCTGTTTTTCCCCTATAAAGATGGAGACCTTTTCTGTTTCATTGTATATCTGCTGGAGGTTATTACCGACTAACTCCATCAAAAAAGCTACTGCATCTTTACTGATCTTCTTAGAGAACCTGTTTGCCGATCTTTGAATCCAGTAGGGTAATTCTCTGTCTTTCGGATGGTTTAATTGGGCAATAGCGCCAAACTTGGAGAGATTAATAAAGAACTTTGCCCTGGGATTTACCTTTTCACCAATGAAAACCAGACATGCAAAAGGAGATGGATCAGAGATATAGGATGTGAGCTGTTCCAAATCTTTTGCTGATAGTTGATTGGCATCTTTGACAACAATAAGCCTCTTTTGTGATACTACCGGCATAGTCTGGGCAGCATTAATGATCTCTGGGGCGCCATTTTCGCTGCCGTAAAAGATTTCGTAATTGAAGTCTTTAAAACCGGAGGGGATCACTCTTTCTTCGATATTTCTGATGGTTTCTTCAATCAGGTATGTTTCGTCACCATAAAGATAATAGACTGGAAGGACTTCTTCTTTTTCCAAGTGTCTGGTGAGTTCATGGGGGGTTATAGTTGTAAGCATAATGGTCTGGGTGCGCTAAAAATTTTCGAAAATCCTGTTGTGGATATCCTCTGCCATATCTTCTGCTACCTTTCTTATAGCCTCTATCTTATTGTTATAGGTGATGGCGGTGTTTGATGAAACTGTATATTCGTGGTAACCTGAGAGATCTGAGGATTTCCATACGATTATCCCATCGTCATTTCTCTTCAGGGATATATCCAGCGTGACAGTTGCCCTGTATTCCAATACTCTGTCGTTTCTGTCAAAAGATACAGGAGTCTCTTTAAACGATTTGATTGTTCCGATTATAGTTGCATCAGAGCCCTCTACTTTTGAAACGTCCACTTTTCCCCTTTTTAAAAATTCTTCGATAAGGGCATCTGTAAAAAGGTTTTCGATCCTGGGTTCAAAAGTCTTATTGGTAAAGAATGGAACGGCTATTGTTTTGACACCCGGTGTTAGCGTTCCTCTTTTACCGGTAAAATGGTATCCGCAAGCAGAGAGGGATATTATCAATATCGCAATTAAAGCGAATCTGTATATCCTTCCTTCTCTGGAGAGTCGCATAAGGTAGTCCTATTGTAACTATTCAGGTGTTTAGGCTGAAGACCGAAGGCTGAAGTGTCCTAACAGTCTTCAGCCTTCAGTCTATCTAGCTGAGTAGTCACTGCCGTTTAATCAATTACAATCATTACCCTGCATTGCTTTAAGAAGCCCTTCTGTTTGATTATAGCCCTAAATATTTCTGCATCCTTATCACTCATAACGATGTCAGAAGGGCTTTTATCGCTTACCTTTTCTGCTTTCAGGGTAATAGGATTATTTGTAACCCTTGAATTGGTCTGGGCAGCGGTTAGATCTCTTGAGTACAAAGCCACTCCATTTTCAGCAGCACCCTCCGGGGATACCACCTCAGAATGGTAAAGCTCTTTCCCGGATGATTCAAGAATCCTGGGGATTAGCGCAGGCTTTAACTTTAATGTTCTCGCGTCCACAACAAGCCCGGTATAATCCGGCAGTTTTAAAGGAGGGGGTTCTTCTGCCTTTGGTTCTTCGGTCTTAGATGCCATAGGCACTGATGGTTCTTTAATATCAGGAGCAGGCTCAGTGACTGGTTTCTCGGTCGTTGCTTCCGGTTTAGAGGTATCCCCCTCTATGACCTTTACCGGTGCTACCGCCTTCTTCCCTACCGGCTTTAAAAATAGGCTTAACAAATCTCCTTTTATACTCATGCTTACTGTAACTTCCACTGATCCATCAGACATATACTTTGTATCTGTAACCTTTGACCCCTTTACGATCCCGTGCACCCTGGTTTTTATAACATCATTTTCTACCATATATTCTTTTACAATAGTAGTGGAAGCAACTCTCACCCCTTCCAATGTTTCCAGAAGATTTCTCCTGGCATCAGATATAGCAGCCCTCTTGGCCAATATCCTCCCTTGAGCAGGATTCTGCACATCTGGAGATGGGGCGCCACTACCCTTTGCAATGATAATACCGGATGTCCAGTTTATACCGCCATTGGTTCCAATAGGTTCTATGAGCTCAACTTCACTACCGAAGATATTACTGCAAAATAAAATTATGAAAAATGGAATTAAAAACACGATTGTTCTTTTCATTTTTGCCTCCCGGAGAATGCGTCCTTTTGGATCTCATTCAACCATGGTTTATAGTTGATGTTGCCCAAAAATAACGATTCATTCGGTGGAGATGAACCCCACCAGTTTTCCCTCGCATCTATATAAATAGTAGAAGAACTCTGGATCGCGAATGGATTCCCAATAATGTTGTTGTTGTTTATTTTCGGTTTTGACATGCCTATGGACACAATACCACCGGTACCCGTATTCTTGGATATGGTATTGTAAAATATCTTAGGGGCAGAATCATTCATTATATTGATCCCGCTCTGGGAATTATTTGTAATCAGGCTGTACGTTATGTCCGGTGTCCCGTAACGGATCACAAAGGCAGTGGATGCATACTCAAAGATACAGTATTTGAAGAAGCTGGAAAGTGTTGTCTTTTCTTCAAACCTTATTGCATTACTGTAATCACCTGCAGATGGTGAGGAACTGTTGGAGGTAAAGGTAATCATCTCTTCTTTGCTGCCTTTGGCATTTATAGCTCCGTTTTTAACTGTTATGCTTATATCACCGCTGTTGTATTTAAGGGTAACACCTGGTTCGATGGTTAAGGTAACGCCATTGTCTATAACGAGTTTACCTTCAATAACATAGGGACTATTGGCAACTGTCAGATATGAGTCTTTGGCTATACTGCCGCTCAAAGGCCCTTTTAGTATTGATAACTCAAAGGGCTTGCCATCTGGATATGGGGCATCAAGGGAGCTCTTGTAGTCCACCTTTCCTGAGATGCCGGATACTATCTTTGATATATCACGGCTCCCCCACCAGTTATTATTGGCATTTACGACCTCCCCTTTGGGGTCTGAATTGTAGATTTCAAACTTACCATTATCGTGTATATTGTTCTCTATAACCTTTGGAGATGATAGAGAAGCCTTTATCCCGTAGGTTCCGTTGTTAGAGATGGTGTTATGGGAGATAATCGGTGAAGAGTTTTCAGAGACTATGCCTTCCTTGCCATTGTGTATTATTTTGTTGTCTTCCAATACAGGATTTGCCCCTGCCAGGATAAGAACACCGATATCCTTGTTTCTTGAAATCGCGTTGTTTTTGATCTCCGGTTTAGAAAACGGATCGCTAATACTTAAACCGGTATCGTTTTTAGAGATATCATTACTGGATATTTTTAGTGAAGATGAGAAGAGGGTTATCCCTGTAGTTGCACCCTTTATCTGTGCATATTCAATGACACTATCCTTCTCTTTGGTCTTTTGAAAGACAATTCCACCCCAACTATTGTTGTCCATCCCGTCAAAGCTAATCAGACCATTTGGATTGCCCTTAACACTGATCCTTCCATAGATATGGATGCCCGGCCCCTTGGATTTTACAATGGTCCCAGGTTCAATGGTTAAGGTTGCCTTATCCATAACCGTGATTTCGCCCACGATTATATAAGGGCTTGCACCGGCATACCATATTGTATCCTGTGAAATGTTTCCCATAACCGGCGTAGGGCCTGGATTGACCGGTACCCCTCTTATATAGTCTGACATCTTGCTTTCATTACCGGTCTTGTCTAAGGCAGTGAGTTTATAGTAGTAAGTCGTGAGATTTTGAAGACCCTTGTCCTGAAAGTCTGTAAATTCAGTGGGTGCAACTTCTGTGTAGCCACTTAACGGGGATGTGCTCCTGTATACCTTATACCTGGCAAGGTCGTTTTCAGTATTCTTATCCCATTTCAGGCTAACCAACCCATCCCTTCCAAAGGATGAAAGACCCTTTGGTATTGCCGGGGGTTCCGTATCAATGGTTACCGTACCTAATACATCTATCCAATTGCCCTTATTTCCTGCGTCATCGGATAAGTAACCGGTTATTACAGCATCAGTGACATTATCCTTAGGTATTACCTGGTAGGTTCCCACATAGCTTCCCGGCTCTACCTCCCTCATGGGTATCCCCTTTCTGAAATCCCCTATGTCAAATGAAGCCTGTTTCTTAGTGTCTCCTTCCATGGCAACCTTTATGGTATCTCCAACTTTTTTAGGAAGACCTGCTGTATCCTGGACTAATATAGTTATTATCGGAGGTCTTAATGACTCTGCTATGGTCGGTACAGGGAGAGTCTTTACCATGTCCCTGAACAGGTCATCTCCTGTCCGAAGCAGTTCGATTTGTCGAACATTCATGGCAGCAGCAACAGCTGTTAATATAAGTCCTACAGGGGTGACAGATATACCCCCCTGGTGTTTTCTGACGACATTCTCGGCTTCCCAGAGGAGATTGCTCGTCTTTACGTCAACCATTCGCACATGAGCGCCTACAGCTACCTGGGAATAAATTCCGGCAAATGTCCTGTCATAGTGGGTTATCTCTCCATAGATAACAGCATCGGTATTTAATATCTCCCCAAGCTTTTTGCTGTCAGTCTGGGCTACCTTTTCAGGGGTATCAAGGCCTGCCTTCTTTAATAGCTCATCAACCTTATACAGCTCCCGATCAACGTAAGGCAGGGAACTGAAGTGGTTGGAGAAGCTCTTTCTTACTATCTCAAATGCCTCCTGGCTTCCGGTCTTATTTACAAATGGCAGGATAGCTACTGTCTTTGGCTGGTGTCCTTCCATATAATCGCCTATTTTGTATTTTCCTTTAAAAAGTTCGGCAATCTGAGGTGCGATCTGGGTAGTTTTGGTGGATACACAACTAGAGATGGTAAAGATCAATAAAAGGAACAGGATGTTTAAAAATCTTGCCTTCATAGTCTTAACCTCCATCAAGTTTGGGATTAGTTCGTTACGATATTTAACAATTTACCTGGAATATAGACAGTCCTTTTTATCTCATTATCCCTCAAGAGTTCTTTTACCCTGGGGGCATTAAGCGCCGCTTTCTTGATCTGATCTTCTGAAGAGGAGGCACCTACACTGATCCTGTTTCTCAACTTACCGTTTATCTGAACAACTATTAGTATTGTATCCTCCCTGATAATCTCTTCACTGTAAGATGGCAGGGGAACCTTTATGATGCTTTCTCTCCCCCCCAGCTTCTCCCACAATTCTTCACAAATGTGCGGCGCTACAGGGGAAAGGAGTATAATCACCGTCTCTATTGCCTCTCTCAGCACAGAGAGGGCAAGATATTCTTTTTCGTTTTCAATGTCAAACTGGTAGATGGTATTGACCAGTTCCATAATAGCGCTGATCGCTGTGTTGAAGTGAAACCTGTCTTCAATGTCTTCTTTTACCTTCTTTATTGTCTGATGGGTTTTACGTCGCAGGTCTCTTAAATTACCAGAGATGGTTTCCCCACTGGCATAAGGGGGAATCTCCCTGATCTTTTCCAGATTCCCCATCACCATTCGCCAGACCCTGTTGATAAATCTAAATGCCCCCTCTACTCCCTGGTCACTCCAATCAAGGTCTCTCTCAGGAGGGGATGTAAAGAGGATGAACAATCGGGTTGTATCTGCACCATACTTGTCTATTATGTCGTTAGGATCGACCACATTGCCCTTGGATTTGGCCATCTTTGCCCCATCCTTTATAACCATCCCCTGCGTCAGAAGGCTATTGTACGGCTCTCTCATCTCTAAAAGACCTATGTCCCGAAGTACCATAGTAAAGAACCGGGAGTATAACAGATGGAGGATGGCGTGCTCAATTCCACCAATATACTGATCAACGGGCATCCAATAATTTACAGCCTCTTTGTCCAGAGGGCCTTTATCGTATCTTGGGCAGGTATATCTATCGAAATACCACGAGGAGCAGACAAAGGTATCCAGGGTATCTGTCTCCCTTCTGGCCCTGCTATTGCACTTAGGACAATCAGTGAATAGAAAAGACTCTGTCTCGGGCAGAGGAGATCTGCCATCTCCTCTGAATTCTATATCAACAGGCAATATGACGGGAAGATCTTCATACGGCACAGGAACGATGCCGCATTCATCACAGTAAACCATTGGGATCGGTGTCCCCCAGTATCTCTGCCTGGACACTCCCCAGTCCCTGATACGATAATTCACAGTCCTTTTCCCTATTCCTTTTTTTCCCAGGTATTCTGCTATCTTATCCAATGCCTCTATACTATTCGTTCCGTTGAATTGACCTGAATTTACCAGATACCCCTCTTCTACATAGGCTTCGGTCATGGTATCTTCATCCAGTGTGCCATCGTAAGGATGGATTACTACTTTTACAGGGATACTGTATTTTCTGGCAAAGTCAAGATCCCTCTGATCATGAGCAGGTACTGCCATAACGGCACCGGTACCGTATTCCATCAATACGAAGTTGGCTACCCATATAGGAATCTTATCATTTGTGAAGGGGTTGACAGCATACCTGCCGGTGAAGACCCCCTTCTTCTCTGCATCTTCTGCCGAACGCTCTATCTTGTCTTCCCTGGATACCCGATAAATGAAGTCTAAAACATCTTTTTCTTGACCGGTACCGGCTGACAACTCTTTAGAAAATGGATGTTCCGGGGCAAGGCTCATAAACGTCGCACCATAAAGAGTATCCTGCCTTGTGGTAAATACCCTGATCACCTTATCCGAATCTGCCACCGGGAAATCCACCTCAGCCCCATAGCTCTTGCCAATCCAGTTTCTCTGCATGGTTAAAACCTTTTCAGGCCATCCGCCGGAGAGTTCATCGCATCCTTTCAGCAGTTCCTCTGCATACTGGGTAATCTTTAGAAACCATTGTTCCAATTCCTTTTGTCTAACCTCTGTACCGCAACGCCAGCAAAGGCCGGCTTCAACCTGTTCATTGGCCAAAACGGTTTTACATGATTCACACCAATTCACAAAGGACTTTTTCCTGTAAGCCAATCCCCTCTCGTACATCTTGAGAAAGAACCACTGATTCCACTTATAGTAGCCGGGATGGCAGGAGGCAATCTCCCTGTCCCAATCGTAGCTGAACCCCATCCTTTTTAGCTGTCTTTTCATATAGTCGATATTGTCATATGTCCATTTTGCCGGATGCACCTTGTGTCCAATGGCAGCATTCTCAGCAGGCAGCCCGAATGCATCCCAGCCCATTGGATGAAGCACATTATAGCCCTGCATCATTTTGTAGCGGGCAACTACATCACCTATAGAATAGTTTCTGACGTGGCCCATATGTATCTTCCCTGAAGGGTAAGGAAACATCTCAAGGATATAGTATTTTTTCTTTGCAGGGTCCTCAACTACCTTAAATAACCCTTTCTCCCCCCAGTATCTCTGCCACTTCTCCTCTATCTGGTGGGGGTTGTATCTGTCTTCCATCGAGAATCCTCCGGCAACTTAACAAGTCTACACGACTTCAGATACCACAAATACAGAAGATTTTCAAGGGGAATTTAATTTTGGCATAGAATTTCCTTTAATGATGCAACCATATCAAAAGCTTGACAACTCTTTCAGAGTATCATATGTAATTAAAAAATAAACCGTCCTTTTTCCCTATGAGTAATAAAATGAAAGATTTGGTTGATTCATTTAACAGAAAAATTAATTATTTACGGGTGTCGATTACAGATCGCTGCAATCTTAGATGTGTTTATTGCATGCCCATTGACGGGATCCCTAAAGTCAAACAGGAAGACATTCTCAGTTACGAGGAAATCCTCCGTATTGTTGAACTAGCTGTTAAAAATGGTATCACGAAGATCAGGATTACAGGGGGAGAACCCCTGGTAAGAAAAGGGGTTATAGGCTTTGTGCGTTCCCTCTCAAGAATCCATGGAGTTAAGGACCTTAGTTTAACTACCAATGGGATATTACTAAAGGGTTTTGCCGGTGATCTATTTGACGCCGGGCTTCATCGAGTAAATATCAGTATGGATTCTCTTAATCATATGAAATTTCAAAAAATTACCAGGGGAGGAAGCCTTGAAAAGGTTTGGGATGGAATAGAGGAAGCACTGAGGGTGGGATTCTCACCTGTAAAGATAAACACTGTTATTATCCACGGTTTCAATGATGATGAGGTAATTGACTTTGCCAGGCTCTCAATCAATAATCCTTATCACATAAGGTTTATTGAATTAATGCCTATTGGCTCCAATAGCAAGTGGAGTGAGGAGAGATACATATCGTCCCAGGAAGCAAAAGACAAGATAGAGAGTTTTAGAAAGCTCCATCCCATTCATAAAAAAGGGGAAAAGGCGGCTGCTCGAATGTTTAGATTTGAAGGAGCAATAGGAGAGATTGGTTTTATCAGCCCCATGAGTGCCCATTTTTGCTCTTCCTGTAACAGATTGAGGTTGACAGCCAATGGGAAGCTCAGGACATGTCTTTTTTCGAACGAAGAAGTAGATTTGAAGCCCTCTCTTAGAGAGAGCTATGACAACTCTGGACTAGAAAGGCTTATTGATTTAGCCATCTCTAATAAGCCCGAGAAACATCACCTGGGAGAAAAAAACCCTAAGAAATGCTCTCGTAATATGTCGGATATTGGGGGATAGCAAGTACTATTAAGCGTTTACCGTTCACCGTTATCCGTCAACCTACAAACAACAAACAACGGTGAACTTCTAAGTTTTACTATAACTCGGCCCCACATTTACCACAAAAGGGGAATTCCTCAGGCAACCATCTGGTATTGCATTTAGGGCAAGTTTTTGTTGGAGGCCCCCAAAGAAAGGTGTGGGATTTGCCACTGGCGGTTTTTTCCCGGAGCTTCATATGCTCAGGAACCCTCTTTTCTAAAAAGGCATTAATACCCTCAAGGGGTTCCGGAGTTGTTGACTGTAGGCTCCAGAAATCATTTCCCTGCCGTAGAGTATGATAGACCATGTCAAACCAGACATTGATCTGGTCTTTGGTAAACCTTAAAGACCATGGTGCTTTCTTCAGGAGGGTCTTGCATACCTTGTCTACTTCTTTATCCAAATCTTTATATGGAACTACCTTATTTACCAATCCGTATTCTAAGGCTGTCTTGGCATCTATAACCTCATCGGTAAATAGAAACCACCGTGCTCTTCTATCTCCCATAATAGGAGTAAGGGACTGGGTCGCATAGCTGGCTACTGCCCCCACACCCCCTTCGCCCTGTTGAAACTTGGCATGATCGGCAGCAATAACCAGGTCACTGGCAATGAGAATTTCGCAGCCTCCACCAGCCGCTATCCCGTTTATACTGGCAATAACGGGCTTCCCGATATACCTTATGTTATAAATTATTCGGGCATATTGGTTGTTCATTACCCAGACCTCATGAGTGTTGTTGAATAGGCCCTTGGCCCAGTTCAGATCGAGGCCGGGACAGAAAAACTTATCACCACCACCCGTAATCACTACTACCCCTACCCCTGGGTCTTTCTCTGCCTCCTCTAGTGCGGTACATAGGTCCTTCATAAGCTGCATATTTAAACTATTTCTCGCTTCCGGCCTATTTATAGTGATCCTTGCCACCATGTCCTTTGCTTCGTAAATAACGGTATCTAATTGAATATTCATCTTTGCTAAATTCCTCCTTTATAGTTATATCTTTACCTCTTTACCCTTCCAGTAAATCTCCTTCAGGGGTCTCCTCAATATTTTTCCTGTAGGGGTTTTAGGCATCTCTGATGCCGGTATAAAATCTACGGATTTTGGTTTCTTGTAACCTGCAAGTTTCCCTTCACAGAATTTGATTATCTCCTCCTGAGTCGCCTCTTCACCCGGTTTCAAAACAACCACGGCCTTCAGTGCTTCCCCCCATTTGTCATCTGGTACCCCTATTACAGCAATCTCATGGACCTTCGGATGCTTTGACAGCACTTCCTCAACCTCTGTAGGATAGACATTCTCTCCTCCGCTTATTATCATATCCTGCTTTCTGTCCACCAGATAAAGGTACCCTTCCTCATCCATTCTGGCCATGTCCCCTGCTGAAAGCCACTCACCCCTAAAGGCATTTCTGGTCTTTTCCGGGTCTTTGTAGTACTCTTTCATCTGTGTAGTCCCCCTGGAATAGAGCTCACCTACTTCCCCTATGGGTACGTCGTTACCATTTTCATCAAGAAGCCTTACCTCCTGACCAAAGTACGGCTTACCAATACTCCTGATCTTCCGCAATTGATCCTCTGGAGACAGGCTTGTAACAGCCCCAGTCTCGGTTGAACCATAGCCTTCATATAGTTTGCTATGCTTAAAGAAACTAAATAACTCTTCTTTTGTCTTCGTAAGAAGAGGGGCAGATGACGACACTAACCATTGCATGGATGATACATCGTACTTGTCCTTATCCGGAAGGCTGAGCATGAGGTTTGACATAGTGGGTACCATATTGGTGCAGGTGATCTTCTCTCCCTGGATTATCTCTAATATCTCCCTTGGGTTAAATCCGCCCGATGGGTATATGCAAACCGCACCTCCTATGAATAGAAGGAGGTTGGAGTGCCATACAGAGTTTGAATGGAAAAGGGGCATTATAAGCAGATATTTGTCGTCGGGTGAAACCCCCCTTCCTATAAGATGTGATATTAATATGTTGTAAATAGACCGGTGGGGCATAACTGCCCCCTTGGGAAATCCGGTAGTTCCAGAGGTGTAACCTATGAAATAGGGATCTGTTTCTTTGATCTCAACATCAGGCTCTATGTCGGAGGCTTTCCCTAAAAAATCCTCATACCTGATAGCATAATCGGGAATACGATCTCCCAGAACAACATAGTTCCTTTCCTCAATCATCTCAAGATTGGGGCGTATGGTATCGACCTTGTCTATAAAGTCTTCACCCATTATCAATGCCTTTGAATCTGAATTTCTGACGATGTACTCTATTTCAGGTACTGCAAGACGGAAGTTTATTGGAACCGAGATTATGCCTGCCTTAGCCATACCATAGTATATCTCCACAAACTCACTGCAGTTATAGAGCAATATCCCAACCTTATCCCCTTTCTTCAGACCCATCGCGGTTATACCGTTGGCTATCCTGTTTGCCCTGGAATCCAGTTCTCTATATGTTATCCTTCTGTCTCTATAGATAACTGCCACCTTTTCAGGGTACTTTTGAACGCTCAGTTTAATTCCCCTGTGTACCAATAATTCCACACCCATGTTTCTGCTCCCTTTTTTGTAATCACTCAATAAACTTGACGGCTTTGTAAAAAGTCCATCACAGTCATTTTGAAGAGTAAAGCGAGGAAGCAATCTCAAACAATATCAATAAGTTATAGATTGCTTCGCTTCGCTCGCAATGACAAAGAGTGGCGTTTCCAGACTTTTTACGACTTCATCAAACTTTAGCCTCATAAATCAGTGGTAGGTATCCCCGCCAGAGGCGGACTGACACGAGCCACCGACCACTGACAACATACTCTTTATCCTTTCATACCTGACATTGCCTATCCCCTTCACATTTTTGAGTTCCTCCATGGCAGAAAAGCCGTTATTTTTATCCCGATACTCAATAATATTCAGGGCGGTCTTTGGGCCTATCTCAGGTACTGCTATAAGTTCTTGCTGGGTTGCAGTGTTTATATCCAGGGGGATGGAAAAGATTATGAGCTTCTGGGGTTCCATTCTTTCGATTAATACCGTTCCCATATTTCTTGATATTCTCTGGACTGTTACCTTTTCCCCTTTCTTTAATCCGGTGGATTGGAGGGATGTGTCAATGCTCAAGCTGTGCCTTATGCCACCGGCCCTTTTGACGGCATCACAGACAGTAACCCCTTCATTGAAATTATAAATACCGGGGTCTCCTACTTCACCCAAAACTTCAATATAGGTTCCCCCGTTTTCTTTATGGACTATCAGACTGTTGTCTGATCCCATGGTGTCAGTTTTATGAATAAAATAAGAAAGAACCAAAAACAAAGCACCAAAAAAGATGACCAGCTGTTGTTCTCTTTTGGCATGTCTATTAATTTTTAGTCACCACTCTTATTTTTTCAGTAGTTTGTAGTCTATACTGTCTACCAGTGCCTGCCAGCTGGCTTCTATGATATTATGAGAGACACCTACCGTTCCCCATTTGTTCTCTTTATCGCCTGATTCTATCAGTACCCTGACCCTGGCACCTGTCCCTTCTCCTGTAGAGAGAACCCTTACCTTATAGTCTATCAACTCCATGTCCTTAAGTTCTGGATAGAATTTCTCTAATGCCTTTCTAAGGGCATTATCCAGGGCATTGACAGGACCATTTCCCACAGCGGCCGTATGTTCAATCTTACCACCTACTTTAACCATTATGGTGGCCTCAGACTGGGGAGGAGAATCCTCTTTCCCCTTTTCATCTATTACCCTAAAGCCTATCAGGTCAAAGTACTTTTTCTTAGTTCCAAGGGCCTTCTTTATAAGGACTTCGAAAGATGCTTCAGCACCCTCAAACTGATAGCCCTGGCTTTCAAGCTCCTTCATATTTTGCAATATCTCAAGGGTGATCGGGTTGTTGTCTCTAAGGTCGATATTAAATTCAGCGGCCTTGGCTACGATATTGCTTTTGCCGGAGAGATCTGAGATCAGAATCCGTTGTTTATTCCCCACCAATTCCGGCCTAATATGCTCATAGGTCTCAGGGTTCCTCTCGACAGCGCTAACATGTATTCCGCCCTTATGGGCAAAGGCGGAATCTCCTACGAATGCCTGGTGTTTATTGGGCCGAAGATTGGCCAGTTCATTAACAAATCTCGACACTTCTCTTAGCTTTCTCATCTGTTCATCGGATATGCAGTCCATGCTCAACTTCAATTTCAGATTGGGAATCACCGAGCAGAGGTTGGCATTTCCGCACCGTTCACCATACCCGTTAATAGTGCCCTGTACCTGTTCAACCCCGGATTGAACTGCAATTATAGAATTGGCTACCGCCATCTCTGAGTCATTATGGGTATGGATTCCCAATGGGGTCTTAATATTCTTTTGAACTTCTTTTATAATTTTCTTTATCTCAAAGGGCATAGTCCCCCCATTGGTATCGCATAGAACAATACAATCAACCCCTGCATCGGCTGCTGACCGGAGGGTCTTTAAGGCGTACTCCGGGTTAGCCTTATAACCGTCGAAGAAATGCTCGGCATCATAAAATACCTCCGGGATATTCGATTTCAAAAATTTCAAGGTGTTGTGGATAGTCTCCAGATTCTCCTCCAGAGATATCCGCAAGGCGTCCCGCACATGGAGGTCCGATGACTTGCCAACTACAGTGACAGCAGATGTATGAGAATAGAGCAAGGCTTTTATATTCCTGTCATTTTCAGGAGGGGTTCCTGCTCTGGCAGTACTGCCAAAGGCAACGATTTTAGCATTGCGCAGAGGTATATGCCGGATCTTTTTGAAAAACTGCATATCTTTAGGGTTTGAGCCTGGCCATCCACCCTCAATATAGTGAATACCAAGCTCGTCCAGTTTTTCAACAATCCTGATCTTATCTTCGACAGAAAAGGATATGTCTTCCGCCTGGGTTCCATCCCTCAGGGTAGTATCGTATAACTTAACCGGTCTCATCCTAGAGTTCCTTATTCTCTCCTAAGCCAAATGCCTCGTGCAGTACTCTTACAGCCAATTCTGTATACTTAGACTCGATTACACAGGATATCTTGATCTCAGAGGTGCTTATCATCATAATATTTATCCCTTCCCTGGCAAGGACAGTAAACACCTTTGAGGCAACTCCAGAGTGACTTCGCATACCCATTCCAACGATAGAGACCTTTGCAATATTTGTATCGGCCAATACATCCCGAGCATTAATTTCTCTTGCCGTAACCATAACCAATTCCATCGCTTTTTTAAAATCAGCCTGCGGAACGGTAAAGGTTAGATCAGTAAGACCATCTGTGCTCACATTCTGAATTATCATGTCTACGACAATATTGGCTTCAGAAATTGGGGTAAACAGTTTGGATGCAATGCCGGGCATGTCAGGCACCTTTGTGACAGTTATCTTAGCCTCATCTTTATCGTAGGTAACACCTGAAACAATGACACTCTCCATATCCTGATCCTCCTTAGTTACAATAGTACCTGTACCGTTTTTAAAAGTAGACCTTACATGGATCGGCACCTGATATTTTTTGGCAAACTGAACAGATCTGGTCTGAAGAACCTTGGCCCCCAGACTCGCCATCTCCAGCATCTCCTCATAGGATATTTTATTCAGCTTTCTGGCATCCGGGCAGATATTTGGGTCGGCAGTGAATATCCCTTCTACATCGGTATAGATTTCACAAATATCAGCCTTAAGCGCGGCGGCTATTGCAACAGCGCTGGTATCGGAGCCTCCCCTGCCTAAGGTAGTTATGTTGTCCTTTTCATCAACGCCCTGGAATCCGGCAATCACCAGTACCTTTCCATCCTTAAGCTCTCTTAATAACCTCTTCGAATCGATCTTCAGAATCCGTGCCTTACCAAAGGCACTGTCTGTTTGTATCTTAATCTGATGACCCAATAATGATCTGGCATTTACCCCTAAAGACTTCAATGCCATGGCAAGGAGAGAACTGCTTACCTGTTCCCCTGTTGAAATCAATACATCCTGTTCCTTTTCATCGGGTTGATCTGTGATATCCCTCGCCAGATCCAGAAGCCTGTCCGTCTCCTCCCCCATAGCGGATACAACCACAATCACATCATTCCCATCTTGGCGGGCACTTCTTACCCGACAGGCTACATTCTTGATCTTTTCCACATTGCCTACCGAGGTACCCCCGTATTTTTGGATAATCAGTGCCATCCGTCTTTCCTCTTTCCATCGGATTTGGGGTCTGACCCCACTGACTTCTTAACTTTGGGACTTTGGAACTAACTTAAACTTGATATTAAGGATATTAACCCCAGATTGTCAAGTGCAAAAAACCATATAAGGTATTTTTTTGGGGAAATTTTGGGAAAATTTCTTGACAATATAATAACCCTATGGTAGCCTTCGTCAGACGTGAATGAGCGCTCACTCACCTGATCTTTGAGGTCTATTAGGTTTTGCCTTCCATGTCTTACTAATCATCAAACAAAAAACAATACTTTTATTGTTATAAGGATGTCAATTAATACTAAAAGGAGGATGTGATTAATGGCTTACGATGCGGTAAAGATGGCAGACTGGCAGATTTCCGAAGCAGCAGAGAAAAACATGCCGACGCCGGAACAATGGAAAGAGAAACTTGGCCTTATGCCCGATGAAATGCTTCCTATGGGCAGACTTGCAAAGCTTGATTTTCTTAAAATAATGAACCGCCTTCAGAAGGAAGATGATGGCAAATATATCGAAGTGACTGCCATTACTCCCACACCGCTTGGTGAAGGGAAAAGCACAACTTCGGTCGGTCTTATGGAAGGCCTTGGTATGCGTGGAAAAAATGTAGGCGGAGCTTTGAGACAACCTTCAGGCGGACCGACCATGAATGTCAAGGGAACAGCAGCAGGTGGCGGAAATGCGCTAATTATTCCCATGACCGAGTTTTCTTTGGGACTGACAGGCGATATCAATGACATCATGAACGCCCACAATCTTGCCATGGTGGCATTAACAGCTCGTATGCAGCATGAAAGAAATTATAATGACGAACAATTGGCAAGGCTTACCAAGATGCGCCGTCTTGATGTAGATCCAACACGTATTGAAATGGGATGGATAATTGATTTCTGTGCACAAGCACTGAGAAATATCATTATCGGCCTTGGCGGAAGAACAGATGGTTTTACAATGCAATCCAAGTTTGGAATTGCTGTCGGTTCGGAATGTATGGCTATCCTTTCGATAGTCAAGGACCTGGCCGATTTGAGAAAACGCCTTGACGAAATCACTGTTGCATTCGACAAGAGCGGCAAACCCGTTACAACCGGGGATCTGGAAGTAGGCGGGGCCATGACCGCTTTTATGCGAAACACTATTAACCCCACTCTTTTAAGTACAGCCGAATATCAACCCTGTATGATCCATGCCGGACCATTTGCAAACATTGCCGTTGGACAATCATCCATCATCGCAGACCGCATTGGTCTTAAGATGTTTGATTATCATGTTACGGAAAGCGGTTTTGCAGCAGATATCGGATTTGAGAAATTCTGGAACGTAAAATGCCGAAACAGCGGTCTTAAACCCCATGTGTCAGTACTTACCTCCACAATCCGCGCACTCAAGATGCATGGTGGCGGACCCAAGGTTGTTGCCGGAAAAGCACTGGATGAAGCATACACCAAGGAAAATCTTGCGCTGGTTGAGAAAGGTGTCGAGAACATGGTTCACATGATAGGCGTAATCCGAAAAGCCGGTATAAACCCGGTAGTCTGTGTAAACAGGTTCTATACCGATACTGATGCAGAAGTTGCCCTTGTTAAAAAAGCAGCTGAAGCAGCTGGTGCGCGTTGCGCCGAATCCAGTCACTGGGAAAAGGGCGGCGAAGGCGCTCTTGAGCTGGCTGATGCTGTAATTGAAGCATGTAACGAAGAGAATAAATTCAAGTTCCTTTATCCTCTCGAGATGAAGCTTCGTGACAGAGTTGCCCTTATAGCAAAAGAAGTATACGGAGCAGACGGTGTATCATGGAGTCCCGAGGCAGAAACAAAAGCCAAAATGCTTGAAAGCGACCCCAAATACGCTGACTTTTCAACCATGATGGTTAAGACTCATTTAAGCCTTACTCATGATCCTACACTTAAGGGTGTTCCAAAAGGCTGGACACTTCCGATTCGGGACGTTTTGATTTATTCAGGTGCGAAGTTTCTATGTCCTTGCGCAGGAACCATTAGCCTTATGCCAGGAACGAGTTCTAACCCTGCTTTCAGAAGGATAGATGTAGACGTTAATACTGGTAAAGTGAGCGGGCTTTTCTAGTCTTTGTTCATCTTGATAGACGTATTTATTCCATACTTTATGTTCTCCTTGTGTCCAGAGGATTTGCCGATAGGAAGAGGGCTTTATATTGAGTTTTGTAATAGCAGTGGCGGGAAAAGGGGGGATAGGCAAAACAACAATAACAGGCTTAATGATTCGTGCCCTGAAGAGAAGAGGTAATGTCCCCATACTGGCTGTTGATGCAGATTCCAATGTAAATCTGGCGGAGACAATTGGATTCCCGCAGGGAAAGACTGTTGGTGCCGTGAGGGAAAACTTTTCCTCCGACATCTCCAATATGCCGCCCGGAATGGCAAAAGAGACCCTTTTAGAGTTAAAACTCAACGAGGGCCTGATAGAAGGGGAAGGGGTGGATGTCATAGCCATGGGGAGAGGTGAAGGCCCCGGGTGTTACTGTCCTGTAAATAACATGCTCAGGAGATTCTTAGATATTCTTGCCAAAAACTATCCTTTTGTGGTAATAGACAATGAAGCTGGGATGGAACATTTGAGCAGGCGCATTTTGCAGAGAATCGATGCATTGCTGATTGTCTCAGATCCTACACCAAAAGGGATCATGACCGCAGGAAGGATAAGAGACCTTATTAAAGAACTTGAATTATCGATAGAAAATTCTTATTTTACAATAAATAGAATCCAAGGGAAGTTGGAGCCTGTCATTGAGGCAGAGATTGAGAAACATGGTTTCAAGTCTTTTTACGGTATCCCCATGGATAAGTTGATCTATGATTATGATCTCTCTTTGAAACCTTTGATGGATTTGCCCGACGAATCTGTCGCAGTAGTTGCAGTTAATAAAATTCTGGACGAAATCATTAAGTTATAGTAAACGTCTTTAATAAATTGTCATATTCCAACACGTCATTGCGAGCTTCAGCGAAGCAATCTTGAGAGATTGTCACGTCTTTCGCCTTTAGCTAACTCCTCACAATGACTACTTTCTTTTGGCGTCACTATATGTTATTTAGGTAAAATTAATTAACCTTGATGGACTTTTTACGAAGCCATCAACCTGGGGAGGATAAAAATGGCGGCAAAGATCATTAGTGGAACAGAGGTGGCCGGGCAGATCAGGGAAGAGCTGAGAAAAGAAGTAACCGAATTAAAAGAAAAACACAATGTGGTCCCCGGATTGGTCACCATTCTGGTAGGAGAGAACCCTGCATCAATAAGCTATGTGACGGGTAAACAGAAGACCGCAAAGGAGTTAGGGTTCTATTCGTTACAAGACAACCAACCGGATAATATCACAGAGGAAGTTTTACTGGGGTTGATAGACAAATACAATAATGATCCAAAAATCCATGGCATACTGGTACAGTTGCCCCTGCCGAAGCACATCGATGAAACGAAAGTGTTATATGCTATAAACCCAAAGAAGGATGTGGATGGTTTCCATCCGGTCAACCTGGGGAAATTGATGATAGGTGAGGCGGATTACCTTCCCTGTACCCCTGCCGGAGTCCAGCAATTGTTAATCAGGAGCAATGTTGAGACCAGTGGGGCAGAGGTGGTAGTTGTGGGACGGAGCAACATTGTTGGCAAACCTGTGACCAATATTCTTTTACAAAAGCAAAAAGGTGCTAATGCAACAGTAACCATATGTCATACAGGAACTAAAGATATGGCATCTCATACCAGGAGAGCCGATATTCTTATAGTTGCAGCAGGAAAACCTAAAGCGATAACAGCAGATATGGTAAAAGAGGGTGCCGTTGTTATCGATGTGGGTGTGAACCGTATTGGAAAATCAGAATCAGGGAAGGCGATCCTCTGTGGAGATGTAGACTTCGAAGCTGTTAAAGAAAAGGCCGGTGCTATTACGCCTGTGCCAGGAGGGGTTGGCCCCATGACGATCACTATGCTGATGATGAATACGGTAAAATCTGCTAAAGTTCATGCAGGGTTAGTTTAATTAATGTAACTACCCAGGTTGTTTAGGCTGAAGGCTGAAGGCTGTTAGTCGCCCATAATTTTCTTTTACAGGCTAACTTCTTACAGTCTATCCATCTTTTTATTTACCTATAGAGGGAGGTAGAGAATTAATGGCCTTTGAAATTACAAGATCACATTATACAGGAAAGATAAAAGAGGTAAGTCTGGGTACAGGGAAAAGATCAGTAACTGTAGGCGGAGAAACCTCCTATCCATTCTATCTATTTGAGGGGGAGATGCCCAATCCTCCCAGGATTGGTATGGAAATCTGGGACATGGAGCCTGAGGAATGGCCTAAGGCTGTTATTGAGCCCTTCAAAGATGTATTAAAAGATCCGGCAGCCTGGGCAAAGAAGTGTGTAGAGGAATACGGTGCTGATATGGTTATAGTGCAGCTAAAAAGCACCGACCCAAATGGATTGAACAAAGGTCCGGGAGAGGCTTCTGCCACGGTAAAAAAGGTATGTGAAGCGGTGGATGTCCCGGTAATAGTCTGGGGATGTGGCAACAAGGAAAAGGATGTTGAAGTCTTAAAGAAGGTTGCTGAAGATAACCAGGGCAAGAATTTGCTTTTGGGTCCGGTAGAAGAGGCTACCCATAAGCAGATAGGCGCCAGTGCCCTGGGGTTTAACCAATCGGTCATTTCTTCTTCTCCTATAGACATAAATCTGGCCAAGCAGCTCAATGTACTTCTAGATAACCTGGGAGTAAGTCCGGAAAAGATTGTTATAGATCCTACCACGGGGGGGTTGGGATACGGGCTGGAATATTCCTATTCGGTTATGGAAAGAATTCGGATGGCTGCTTTGACCCAGGAAGATGAAAAGCTGCAGAGTCCCATAATAAATAATCTGGGCAATGAAATCTGGAAGTGTAAAGAAGTCAAACTGAGCCTTGAAGACGCCCCTACTCTGGGCGATCCGGCAAAAAGGGGGGTAATGTTAGAGTGTGTGGGCGCTGTTTCTTACCTCATGGCCGGTTCGGATATTCTCGTATTAAGACATCCGGAGAGTGTTAAGCGGGTAAAAGAGTTTATGGGCCTGATGATGACCGGTGATATGGCAATGAATCCTGACAGACTTGCTGCTAAGTTGAATGTGATCAATGTCAAACCGGAAGGTGATTTTCCCAAGATTGAGAAGATGAAAGTTGAAGCAAAACCCAAAGAAGAAAAGAAGGAAGATGCGCCTAAAGCACCTCCAAAGGAAAAGGAGAAGATTACAGTAAAAGAAGAGGAGAAGATTGCTAAAAAGCCGGAGGTAGTACAGGGAGACAAAGCAAAAGCAGAGGCTGATGCCAGAGCAAAAATTGAGGCGGAAACAGAGGCTAAGGCAAGAGATGCAGCAAAGGCCAAGGCTGAGGAAAATGCCAAGGCAAAGGCAGAAGCTGATGCCGAAGCAAAAGCCAAGGCGGAAGCAGAAGCAAAATTAAGAGCTGAGGCTGAAGCAAAAGCCACGGCGGAAGCAGATGCGAAGGCAAAAGAAGATGCCGAGAAAAAAGCCAAAGAGGAGACCAAAGCCAAGGCCATAGCGGAAGAAGATGCATTGAAACAGTCCAGGGCGAAAGAAAAGGCAGATAGGGAAAAATCGCAAGAAGTATGTTCGGAAGGCCCCCGAGTCTTGAAAGTAGCAGAGGTTCAACTTTCTCCAGTGGATAAATTGTTGGCCCAGGTTAACCGGGTTAACAGAAGGAATTAATTTGCTTTAAAGGAAAGCAGCCTCAGGGCTGTTAAAGAAGGAGGCAAGAGAAATGGCATCAGAAGAAGCCAAAGAAACATTGAAGGTTGTAGAAAAAGAGAAAAAGAAGATCAAACCCGAAGAAAAGAGTGTAGATTCTGCCACCATCCAAATGTTACATAAAGCCCAGCAGGATGGGGTGGAAACAATCTTTGATCGGGCTGAAACCATGAAACCCTGCAATATTGGTATTCAGGGAACCTGTTGTAAGATGTGTGCCCAGGGTCCCTGCCGTCTTCCTTTAACAAAGAAGGATTTGGAAGGAAAGGATACCAGAATGGGACTCTGCGGGGCTACTCCTGAGACTATTGCTGCCCGCAATTTTGTCCGTATGATTGCTGCCGGGGCAGCTGCCCACTCTGATCACGGCAGAGGTGTGGCCGAGGTCTTTTTAGCCGCAGCCCGGAAAGAGTCAGAGGATTATAAAATAAAAGATGAGAACAAGCTCAAAGAAATAGCCGGAGACTTTGGGGTATCTGCCACTGTAGTGGTGGACGGCGAAGAGAAAGACCGGGATGTTTATGACATAGCTGTTGAAGTAGGCGAAAAGGCGCTAGGTGAATGGGGTAAGCAGGAGGGCGAGATATATTATGCCAAACGCGCCCCTAAAGCCCGTTATGAACTCTGGAAAAAATTGGATGTTGTCCCTCGGGGTATTGACAGGGAGATCGTCGAGATCATGCACCGTACTCACATGGGGGTGGATCAGGACTATGAAAACCTGATGAAACAGGGCTCCCGGGCTGCCCTGGCTGACGGCTGGGCCGGATCCATGATGGCTACCGATATGCAAGATGTGTTATTCGGCACCCCCTTTCCGATTCACGGAGAAATTAACCTGGGGGTTTTGAGAAGGGATCATGTGAATATTATCGTCCATGGTCATGAACCACTTCTTTCAGAAATGATTGTCGTAGCATCTCAGGACCCTGAGATGCTGCAGTATGCGGCTACCAAAGGGGCTAAAGGAATTGTTCTGGCAGGCATGTGCTGTACTGCCAACGAAATTCTGGTCCGCCACGGCATGCCCATTGCAGGAAACTACCTTCAGCAGGAACTGGCTATCATTACCGGGGCCGTGGATGCCATGGTAGTGGATGTCCAGTGTATCATGGAAAATCTGGCTAATGTTGCACAATGCTATCACACCAAGCTGATAACCACCAATACCCGGTGCAAGATCGCTTCAGGAGATACAATCCATATACAATTCGACGAACACCATGCCCTGGAAGATGCCAAACGGATCGTCAAAACCGCAATTGATAACTTTCCAAACCGTAAGGCAGAAGTCCTGATTCCCAAGGAAAAAGAGAAGATGGTGGTGGGATTCAGTTATGAGGCCATTAATTACCATTTAGGAGGAACATTCCGCGGCTCTTATGTTCCATTGAATGATAATATTATTAACGGCCGTATCCGAGGGATTGGCGGCGTGGTAGGCTGTAACAATGCCCGTACTATGCATGACAGCGCCCATTTAATTGTCGTCAAGGAACTTTTAAAAAACGATGTTATTGTCCTGACCACGGGATGTAACGCAATGGCCTGCGGGAAGGCCGGGCTCCTTACCCCGGAAGCGGCAAAGGTCTATTGTGGACCAGGGCTGGCTGAAGTCTGTGAGACCGTGGGGTTGCCCCCTGTCTTACATATGGGGTCTTGCGTGGACAACAGCCGTATACTAATGGCTGCTACTGAAGTTGTTAAAGCCGGAGGGCTGGGGAATGACATCAGTGATCTTCCTGCCGCCGGATGTGCCCCGGAATGGATGAGTGAAAAAGCGATTTCCATTGGGCAATACTTCGTTGCCTCTGGGGTTTATACCCTCTTTGGGGTCAACCTCCAGGTTGAAGGGTCTCCAGTTTTCAAGGATTACCTGTTTAATGGGATGGAAAAGGTCTTTGGCGGCAAATGGGATCTGGTCGAAGACCCTTATGAAATGGCCCGCAAGATGATTGCCCATATAGATGCCAAACGTAAAGCTCTGGGTATTGATAAGGCTAGGGAGCGGGTGCTCATGGATATGGCTGACCGGCAGAAGCTGGAGGCAGCTTAATCTTATAATGACCTCTTAAGAAAGGAGGATTTTTCTCAATGTCGAAGTTAGTTGCTTTTGCCGCCATTCAAGGCGCATACAATATCGTTTCCAAAGCCGAGGGGACTCTCAAAAAGGCCATTGACAAATTCGGACCGGATCAAAAGATTGAGTTCCCCAATACCGCGTATTATCTTCCTATTATCTATTCTATTCTTGGGATCCCGGTAAAAACCCTGGGGGATGCCAGGAAACCTATGGAAGTAGCCAGAAAACTCCTGCCGGCTCATGTGAAGAATATGTACCACCTGCCCTACCTGGGGCCTCTATTGGATGCCGGTATGTCTGCCCTTTTTGCCGAGGAAGTAGCAGAGGCTATTCGTTACCTGGAAGACCCGGATTTCTATCTGGTCAGTGAGGATATAGATGAGACCTCGGGAAAAATATGGCTTGGAGCCGCTGAAGATACGGTCTTCCGTAAACGAGGAGTTGAATTTGTGGATGGAACCGCCCCGGGTTTTGCGGCTATCGTAGGAGCTGCACCTGATCCTGAGACGGCCAAGTGGATTGCGGAAGAATACCAGAAAAAGAACCTCTATGTTTTCATGTGTGCCAACCAAAATGGCACCACTTTTTCAGAGCAGCTTCTGGAAGCCGGGGTACAGATCGGCTGGAATACCCGTCTGGTTCCTTTTGGACCTGATATCTCCGCCGCTGTGTTTGCCCTGGGTTTTGCCAACCGTGCGGCTATGGCCTTTGGGGGGATCAAACCAGGGGATTACAAGAAGATGCTTATCTATAATAAGGACCGAATCTTTGCGTTTGTCAATGCATTGGGTGAGGTGAATGCCGAATGGGCTGCCAATGCTGCCGGTTGTGTCAACTGGGGTTTCCCCACCATTGCCGATACCGATATCCCTGAAATTCTGCCTACCGGAGTCTGTACGTACGAACATGTAGTCGCTAATGTTCCTCACAGGGAAATGCCCCAGAGGTCTATTGAGATTCGGGGTCTTAAGGTAACCGTGGCTAATGTGGATATTCCGTTGGCATATGGTCCGGCGTTCGAAGGGGAGCGGGTAAGAAAAGACGATCTTTACCTGGAGATGGGTGGTGGAAAGACCCAGGCGGTTGAGCTCTGCAGTATGGCAGATATGAAGGAGATTGAAGACGGTCAAATAGAAGTAATAGGGCCTGACATTAAGGATATAAAGAAGGGCGATAGGCTTCCCCTTGGTATCTTTGTCCAGGTTGCTGGACGTCAGATGCAGGAAGACTTTGAGCCTATCCTTGAAAGGCAGATACATCACCTTATCAATTATGCCCAGGGTGTTATGCACATTGGGCAGCGGGATATTGCATGGATCAGGGTTGGTGAACAGGCTGTGAACAAAGGGTTTACCCTCAAGCACATCGGAGTGATCCTCCATGCTAAACTACACCAGGATTTCGGCGCCATTCTGGATAAGGTGCAGGTTACTCTTTATACTAAGAAAGAGGATGTGGACAAGTTGACCGCTACTGCCAGGGAAAATTACAAGAAACGCGATGCCAGGGTGGAACAGATGACGGATGAGGGTGTGGAGACCTACTATTCCTGCACTCTGTGCCAGTCCTTTGCTCCCAACCATGTGTGCATGGTGAGCCCGGAGAGGACAGGTCTCTGCGGCGCTTATAACTGGATGGACTGCAAGGCTTCTTACGAGATCAACCCCACCGGTCCAAACCAGCCGGTAGAAAAAGGTGAATGTATCGATCCGAAACTTGGGCAGTGGAGGGGTGTAAATGATTTTATCTATAAGGCATCACGGCAGAATGTAACCCATTATAACTTTTATAGTCTTGTCCATGATCCTATGACCACCTGCGGATGCTGTGAATGTATCGCAGCTGTGATTTCCGGATGTAACGGGGTGATGACGGTAGGTAGGGACTACACTGGAGAGACCCCTACGGGGATGAAATTTACGACTCTCGCCGGAGTTATGGGCGGCGGGGCATCCTCACCCGGATTCGTAGGACACAGCAAATACAACATTTGCCAGCGGAAGTTCATTTCCGGAGACGGCGGGCTGCTCCGGATGGTCTGGATGCCCAAAGGGCTGAAAGACGAACTCAGAGAAGGATTATTAAAACGGGGAGAGGAATTGGGATACCCCGACTTGATCGATAGGATAGCCGACGAAACGGTGGGTGTCACCGAAGATGAGATTTTGCCTTTCTTAAAGGAGAAAGATCATCCGGCGCTGAAGATGGAACCTATTATAGGCTGATCGTAACTACTCAGGTTCAAAGTTCCAGGGTTCAAGGTTAAAGGTTAGAACAACCAACCGTGAACTGTGAACCTGACAACCTGAATAGTTACCTGTGTATAAATAGTTGAGGAGGAAAGATCGTTATGGCTCTTACAGGTATAGAGATTTTTAAATTACTCCCTAAAACAAATTGCAAGGAATGCGGTGTTCCTACCTGCCTTGCGTTTGCGATGAATCTGGCAGCGGGGAAGGCTGAACTTTCCGCCTGTCCCTATGTTTCTGAAGAGGCAAAGGAGAAACTTGCAGAGGCCTCCGCTCCTCCCATAAGGCAGCTCACGGTTGGATATGGAGACAGGCCGGTAAAGGTGGGGGGAGAGACAGTTCTTTACCGTCACGAGAAGACCTTTTTTAATCCAACGGGACTGGCCGCTCTATTGACTACCGATATGGATGCAGCCACTGTTGATATGAAACTGAG
>QZJR01000011.1 GCA_003599365.1 Deltaproteobacteria bacterium
AGAGGATGACCGTTATTCAATTCCACCTGCCATTGCCGCCTTTAAGAAGCTGGTTTACAAAGACAGGGTATTTACCATACAAGGACCTGGATCTGCTAGTATCCTTAATGTCTTATGGAAACACATTGAGAAAGACAAATTGCCAACCATGACGGGTGTAACGCCTGAAATCGCTTTTAACCCTGTAAGGAGGCACATATTTGGCGTCATGGATATCTATCCGAACCAGATGAGGCTTCTTGTCGACTATATGATCAAAGACTTCAAGTTGAAGGAGCCCAGGGTTGCAGTAGTATATGCTGACACTGAGGCTGGGAAGATTGACCTTGCACCTACAATAGAGAGACTTAAGAGATACAATTTAACGCCTGTAACGAAAGAGGTCCTGAACCCTGGCGCTATTGATGCCACAACTCAGGTGATGAGTATAAAAAGGTACCAAGCAAATGCCGTAGTCTTTCCCGGGACTATTCCTACAACAGTCACTCCCCTGCTCAAGGATTTAAGGAAGTACGGATTAAAGATACCGGTCTTTGGCAGTTGGGCTGCGATGCTTACGGAGGATGTAAACTTACTTGGTGAAGCGGCAGACCAATTCTACTCTATCCACGCTGTATCGCAGTGGTACGACAAGGGGCATGGTGTGGAAGAGATGAGAAAAATAACACTGAAATATCACCCCGGAACAGAAAAAACCACCCCTCGTGGTAGCATGTACACGCACGCATGGATTATGAGTAACGTGGTGGTAGAGGGGCTCAAAAGGGCTGGCAGAAATCTCGATGAAGAAGCCCTGATAAATGCCCTTGAGGGTATCAAGAACTACGATACTGGTGGACTCTCTGGTCCTATCACCTATAGTTCTGCCAGCCATAAAGGCGGGAACTCATGGAAGATACACAAGGCCGACCCCATCGGCCGAAAATGGGTTCCTTTGACCGACTGGCGGACTGCTGAGTAGGGGTTGAGGAATAAAATCAAAGGGTTCGAGGGTTCAAGTGTTTGTTTTTCACTTGAATCCTCGACCACTTGACCCCTTGAATCCTTAAACCCCGTTAGAATTTCACACGGGACATTCTAACTGGGCTTAAATAGATAAAAATATTTTGACAATACGCAATACCAAAGGAGGCGGTATCATGAAAATGAATTCCAAATTGTTTTGTGCCATTTGTTTAGTTCTGATCTGTTTCTTCACTTTTATGAGCGATGGATATGCTGATGACCAAAGAGGATTGACCAGTGATACATTAACGATAGGGGCTGTACTGGATCAAACCGGGCCTGCAACTAGTGTCACTATACCTATAACAAATGGCATAAAAAATTATTTCAGGTATACCAACGAACATGGTGGGATTAACGGCAGGAAGGTAAAGCTCATAGTTGAGGATGATAGATATTCAATCCCCATGGCCATAGCCGCTTTTAAAAAACTCCTCTACAGGGATAAGATATTAGCGATGATAGGTCCTGGACATTCAGGGGCGGCCTTAGCCCTCTTTCGACACATCGAAAAGGAAAAGATCCCAACCATTCCCGTAGCGCTCGGTGAGAAAATCATTTCTCCTGTCAGAAGATATGTCTTTTGTGCGAGTGAAATCTATCCCAATACAATGAGAGCTATCATTGATTACATGATAGAGGATCTGAAGCCTCAGAATCCCATAGTTGCCCTGGTTTACCCTGATAATGAGACGGGGAAAATGGACCTCAAAGCTGCAATTGAGAGGCTAAAATTCCATAAACTGACTCCTGTAACAAAAGAGGTACTAAATCCTGGCTCTCTTGATGCCACATCCCAGGTGATGACTATGAAAAGTCATCGGGTAAACAACATAGTATTGTGCGGTTTTCTTACCCAACCTGCTGTTGTACTTTTAAGGGAATTAAAGAAGTTTGGTATGGATGTACCTGTCTTTGGAAACACAGCGGCAGCCTCCGAAGAGATTATAGATATGACCCGATCGGCAGCAGAAAAATACTATGCGGTAAGCCCTTTTGCTTCCTGGTATGACGAGGGCGAAGGTGTGGCTTTCATGAGGAAGGTAACACTAAAGTACGCACCTGGCACCGAAAAACCATATCGGGGTAAATTCTACACATGCGGTTGGATACTTGCTGTGGTATTGAATGAAGGGCTTTTAAGGGCAGGTAGGGATATAGACGGGGAGCGGTTGGTAACGGCTCTGGAAAGCATAAAGGATTTTGACATGAAAGGGCTCTCCGGTCCAGTAAACTTTAGTTCCAGTAATCACAAGGGAATGAATTCGGCAAAGGTCTTTAAGGCTGACCCAGGTACTGGAAAGTTTGTACCTGTGACAGGATGGAAGATTTCCAAATAGAAAAAATATTTTGACAATACTAAAATTCGTCAGTTCAATAATGAAGTGCAACACTTGGGAAAGCGAAAAGGAATTTGGATAACAGGCTGAAAGGGACTGTCCTTTATGAAAGTAGGATACGACCTGATTAAGGAGCAGCTTTTCTTCAGGCAGGAACTCAAAGAGAGGGTCTTCTGGTTTATCCATCTCAGATGGATAGGGGCAGGGACGGCCATTGCAATAACCTGGGCGGCCTATCTCGGAGGACAGAGTCTGCCCATCCTTCCTTTAAACACTGTCCTTGTCTTTATCCTCTTCTATAATGCAATATTCCTTTATATAGGGAAGCGCCTGGAGGCATTCAGACCCAGAGAGGTCAGACCCTTCACCATCTTTGCCCACACCCAGATCTCTTTAGACCTTCTATGCTTATATACATTGATTTATTTCACAGGGGGTGCTTACAGCCCCCTTTTGATTTTTGTCATCTTTCATATCATTTTAGCGGGGATCCTCCTCCCCCCCCTTAGCTCCTATCTATATGGAGTGCTGGTTATTGCAGCCCTTGGAGGTCTGGTTGTCTTACAGGACACAGGGATATTACCCCCAAAGCCCATCCTGTTCCAGATACACCTATTGCATTATCGCTACGGATTTAGTGGCATCTCGATTCCATACCTTACATTTGCCGCTGCCATCCTGATCTCGGCATTTTTCATTACCTCTGTCAAACTCTCTCTGAGAACAAAGGCAAGGAGTTTGCTTGAGGTTTCCCATGAACTGGATTCGATTAATACCAAGTTAACAGCTCTCTATGAGATGGTAAAGGAAATGGGTTCCCACTCTGACCTCAAGGGGCTTATGGACTCAGCAACACGATATGCAACAAGGATTATGGGTGTTAAGGGCTGCTCTATCAAGCTTTTGAATGATGATAAGAGGACACTTCGATTCGCTTCCGTATATGGCCTGAGCAGAGACTATACATCTAAAGAAAGCATAGATATTGAAAAAAGCCCTATCAACCTCAGGATAATCCAGGGGTCTCCCTATGCTATCGGTCATATCGATGAGAAAGATTACTTTCAGTACCCTGAAGATATCCTGAAAGAAGGGATAGCCTCGATGTTGTGTTTACCCCTTCGAGCGGAAGAAGATTCTACAGGGATACTATGCGTCTACAGTGACAAAACGTACCGATTCGATGAAGAAGATACGAAGTTTTTCTCCTTAATGACAGATCTCACGGCGCTGGCCATTGAAAATCTCCAATCAAGCCTTACAAGATCATGGTTTACCAAAAAGGCAGTCCACCAGATTCGTTCCCCGCTTAATGCCATTAGAAGCCTGCTGAAAACCGTTACAGGGGGTTATGTGGGGGAGTTAAATGAGAAGCAGAAGGAACTTCTGATACGGACGGACAGAAGGGCGGAACTCCTGGGTAACCTTATAAGCGATATTCTGAGGTTTGATCATGATATTAAGGCAATTAAGGGAATAAAATTTCTCAGCCTGAACCCTTCTGTAATACTTAAACAGGTAGTTCAGTTATACCAGTCTGAAGCTGTTGAGAAAGGAATAGAGTTCAAGACAGAGATTGAGGAAATCGGTAATATTATGATTGGAAACCAGGAGTTGCTGGACGAAATCTTTACTAACCTCGTTTCTAACGCTGTGAAATATACCCCTAGAAATGGATCGGTCAGGATTAACCTCGCAATGAAGGGGGAAGACCAGATATTGTTTGAGATTTCAGATACGGGTATCGGAATATCCCGGGAAGATATGCCCCGCCTGTTTACCGAGTTCTTCAGGGCGGATAATGCCAAGGCAATAGAGGAGAATGGGACCGGACTGGGGCTTATCATTGTCAAAGAGGTCGTTGATCGGCTGGGAGGAAGTATAGATGTAGAGAGCAAGATAGAAGAAGGGACCCGTTTCACCTGTATACTTCCCCTATCCCCTCCCTTCGTCTCTAGCCCAAAGGATTCGGAGATAAACCCACAAGAGTGACAGCATGCATGAACTGTCCATTGCCCAGAATATCATGGATATAGTAAACGAGCAGCTCTCAGTAAATAACCTGTCCAGGGTCACTAAAATAGGCATGAGGATAGGCAAACTGGCGGCTATTGAGCCGGCATCCCTGAAATTCTGTTTTGAGATCATAGCCAGAGATACCAAAGCAGAAGGAGCGGTATTGGAGATCGATTCAGTTCCCATAAGGTATAGGTGTAACGACTGTCAACTGGATTTTATTCTCGATGAATTGGATTTTATCTGTCCCAATTGTATGAGAAACAGACTGGAGATAATTTCCGGAAGGGAATTGCAGGTAGTAGAGATGGAGGCTTATTAGATGAAGATAGGGATTGTAAAGGATATATTAGAAGCCAATGATATGATTGCGGAGGGAAACAGGAGACTGTTCAAGGGAAAAGGTACGTTGGTAATGAATCTGATGAGCTCTCCGGGGGCCGGCAAGACAACACTGCTTGAAAAAAGCATTTCTGCTTTAAAAGACAGGGTCGGGATCGGGGTCATCGAGGGGGATATTCAGACAGAACTGGATGCTGAAAGGATTCATAAGAAGGGGGTCGAGGTTGTCCAGATAAATACGGGTGGTGCGTGCCATCTCGATGCCACCATGGTCAGTCAGGCCATAGAGAAGCTTGATCTGACAAATATTGACATCCTCTTTATAGAGAATGTAGGAAATCTGGTCTGCCCTGCGGAATTCAGGCTGGGCGAAGATATGAAGGTAATGATATTGAGTATCGCAGAGGGAGAAGATAAACCCCTGAAATACCCCCTCATGTTTCACGAGTCTCAGGTATTGATTATAAATAAGATCGACCTTTTACCCTACTGTGATTGTGATATCATGAGACTGAGAGAGAATTCCCTGAAGATCAATCCTAACTTGAATATCTTTGAGATCTCTTGCAAAACTGGAAGGGGCTTAGACGTTTGGTATGAATGGCTTATTAAAAAGGTTGGGGGAAGACACTAGTGGAATGTCCCTTTAAACAGCGCACTTAAGTGCGCTGTTGTTGCTATGAATTGCTATAAGTAGGGGAAAAGTGATGGCTGGGAAATTTGTAGGGGCAGGTTTGAAACCTGCCCCTACTGCAAGAGATAAAATTCGGCTTTCCATTAAAGTTAACGGGATAGTCCAGGGGGTTGGGTTTCGTCCCTTTATCTACAACCTGGCACATAAATATGAGCTGTCAGGGTGGGTGTGCAACTCTTCGGCCGGGGTGGAGATAGAAGTTGAAGGCAATGCCCATAGTCTGAAAGAATTCGTAAGTGAAATTACTGCAAATCCTCCTGTACTTGCCCGCATAGAAAAGATAGAAGTTCAAGACAATCTTGTCCTTCAGGGATACACTAGGTTTGAGATAAGGGAGAGCATTAGAGAAGACGGTCAGTTTGTTCCTGTCTCCCCGGATATCTCTGTCTGCGAGGATTGCCTTAAGGAACTGTTCGATCCTGCGGACAGGAGGTACCTTTATCCCTTTATTAACTGTACCAACTGTGGTCCCAGGTTTACTATCATCAAGGATGTCCCCTATGATAGGGATAAGACCACCATGTCGGAATTTACCATGTGTCTGCCCTGTAAAACTGAATACGAAAACCCTTTGAACCGGAGATTCCATGCCCAACCAAATGCCTGTCCTGCATGTGGGCCTGAAATATCCCTTTTCGACTCTAACGGAAAACGGGTGGATCGTCAGGACATTGTCAATGAGGCAGCCCATTTCATCCTCCAGGGTTTTACTGTTGCCATAAAAGGGATTGGAGGATACCATCTTGCCTGTGATGCCACCAACAGGGAAGCAGTGGCAAGGCTTAGGGGCAGAAAATATCGTGAGGATAAACCCTTTGCCCTGATGGTAGAAGGGATCAAAGAGATAAAAGCCTTTTGTTATCTGGAAAGGGAGGAAGAATCCTTGCTCCTTGATACTAAGAGGCCAATAATCCTTCTAAAGAAGAGAGAAGATTCCGATATTATTGCAGAAGGTGTAGCGCCAGGAAACAGATACCTTGGGGTTATGCTTCCCTATTCTCCCCTTCACTACCTGATTTTAAAAGAGGTAAAGGGACCTCTGGTGATGACAAGCGGTAATATATCGGACGAACCCATCGCGTACCACGATTCCGAGGCAATACTAAGGTTAGGCAGGATTGCTGACTATTTCCTGCTCCATAACAGAGAAATCCATCAGAGGACAGATGATACTGTAGCCCGGATATTCGACGGCGCCCCAATGATGATAAGGAGATCAAGGGGTTATGTTCCCCTCTCGATAACACTGCCCCTTTCCGGAGGTGAGGTTCTGGCATGCGGGGGACAATTAAAGAACACCTTTTGTCTTACCAGAGGAAACCGCGCCTTTTTAAGCCACCATATAGGAGATCTGGACAACCTGGAGACCCTCAGTTCCTTTGAGGAAGGGATAGAGGATTTCAAAAGGCTTTTTCACCTGAGACCGAAGGTAACCTGCTATGATCTCCATCCCGATTACCTCTCCACCAGGTACGCCCTGGCTCAGGAAGGAGAAAAGGTAGGGGTTCAGCACCACCATGCCCATCTGACCTCCTGCCTGGGAGAAAATGGTGTAACGGATAGGGTTATAGGGGTAATATTTGATGGTTCAGGGTATGGAGAGGATGCCCGAATATGGGGCGGTGAGTTTCTTGTGGGGGATTTTAGTTCCTTTCAGAGGATGGCACACCTGGAATATGTACCTATGGCAGGGGGGGAGAAGGCAATCAAAGAGCCTTATCGGATGGCCTTCGCCTACCTTTTGGAGAGTTATGGCGATGACGCCTTTGAGGTGATTCATAGCCTTAATTTAAGATGGGATAGGGAAAGGCTCCATATCTTTAAGCAGATCATAGAGAGAGGAATCAATTCTCCTCTGACTTCAAGTATGGGCAGACTGTTTGATGCAGTATCGGCCATACTGGGTGTAAAGGAAAGGATAAACTATGAGGGACAGGCGGCAGTTGAGATGGAGATGCTGGCCTCTCATGGAGAAGAAGGGGAATACCTCTTTGAGTTTCTCGACACTTTACCCTTAACGATTAGGGTTCAAGGTGTAATAAGGGGCATAATAGATGACCTTATAGCCGGGACAGAGAAGGGTATAATATCAGCCCGGTTTCACAACACCATCTCAACTATCATCATTGAGGTATGCAGATGGATAAGGGAAAAGACAGCTTTAAATATGGCGGCCTTAAGCGGCGGTGTTTTTCAAAATGTGAGATTGCTGAGTTTATCTGTTGACAGATTAAAGAAAAATGGGTTTCTTTGCCTCACCCACCACGATGTCCCACCCAATGATGGAGGGATATCTCTGGGGCAGGCACTGGTAGCCCTTAAAAAGTTGGAGGAGTGATGTGCCTTGGTGTTCCGGCCCTAGTTGAGGAGGTCATAGGAGAGATGGGGACAGTATCTATCGGTGAGGCAAAGATCGAGGTAAGCCTTGTTCTGGTGGATGATGTATCTACAGGGGATTATGTCCTGGTACACGCTGGTTTTGCCATTGCCAGGGTTGATGAAGAAGAAGCAGTGGAGACCCTTTCCCTGATAAAGGAGATGATCCCAGATGAAGTATATTGATGAGTTCAGGGATCGGGACCTTTGTTTGGGTTTAGCAAAAAAAATCGAATCCATTTTAGGAGATTCTGAAGTAACTATTATGGAGGTCTGTGGAACCCATACTATGACCATCTTCCGCTCAGGGATCAGGACCCTTCTTCCTGAGCCAATAAGGTTGCTTTCAGGTCCGGGGTGCCCGGTGTGTGTCACCCCCGCTGCCTACCTGGACCAGGCGATTGCCCTGTCAGAGATAGAAGATGTGATAATTGCTACCTTTGGCGACATGATGCGGGTTCCCGGTTCGGGTTCAAGTCTGGAAACGCAAAGGGCGGCAGGCAAAAAAATAGCGGTGGTTTATTCACCCCTTGATGCCCTGAATATAGCCAGAAATAACCCTTATAAAAAGGTGGTATTTCTGGCTGTCGGTTTTGAGACTACATCCCCCTCTGTAGCAGTGACAGCTATAGAGGCTAAAAAAAGTGGAATTTCGAATCTATACCTCTTGTCTGCCCATAAGCGGATCCCTCCGGCACTGAGATTATTGGCAGAAGATCGTGATTTAAATGTGGATGGCTTTATTCTGCCAGGCCATGTCAGTACCATTATCGGTGTAAATCCTTATCTTTTCCTGGCTGAGGAATATGGCATTCCTTCAGTCATCTGCGGATTTGAACCCCTTGACATCCTTCAGGGAATCTGTATGATTCTGTGCCAGCTTAAGGGGAAAAGAGCCGCTTTAGAGGTTCAGTACAAAAGGGCAGTGAAGAACGATGGAAACCCGGGGGCGATGGCATTATTGAATAAGGTGTTTATTGAAACGGATAGTGAATGGAGGGGACTCGGAACAATAGCCAATAGTGGCTATGCTATGGGGGAGGAGTATAAAGAACTCGACGCCGGAGAGGTATTTCCTTTGGAAGAAATGCCTTCGGCTGAGAACGAAGGCTGCATCTGCGGGGAGATACTGAAGGGGAGAAAGATTCCGAATCAGTGTCCCCATTTTGGCGAAAGTTGCACCCCTTATTCTCCTTTGGGCCCCTGCATGGTAAGCAGCGAGGGAACCTGTGCCGCCTATTACAAATATGGATAAAAAGATACTCCTGGCTCATGGCAGTGGGGGAAGCCTATCTCACAGTCTCATTGATGAGGTCTTCCTTAAAAATTTTAACAATCCTTTCCTTTCAGAAAAGGATGATGGGGCAATAGTTGAAATAGGGGGAACAAGGCTTGCCTTCACCACTGACTCCTATGTGGTAAAACCCATATTCTTTCCGGGAGGAGATATAGGGAAGCTCTCGGTCTTTGGGACAGTGAATGACCTGGCAGTTATGGGGGCAGAGCCTTTATATATCTCCTGTGGATTGATAATAGAGGAGGGATTGGATCGACGGGTGCTCGAAGAAATAGCCCTATCCATGGCTCAAGCGGCTCAAATTGCCGGGGTACTTTTAGTTACAGGAGACACCAAGGTAGTTGAGAAAGGCGGAGCAGACAGGATTTATATCAGTACCTCCGGTGTTGGGATAGTAAAAAAAGACCTCTCCGTGAAAGGGATTGAGGCTGGAGACAGGATCATTATTTCAGGGAGTGTTGGGGAACATGAAGTTTCTGTGCTTTTAGCCAGGGAGGAGTTTCCTTTCCGCTCTCAGGTTACAAGTGATCTTGCCCCTTTAAACCGGCTTGCGTCTGATATTCTTGTGGTAGATGGGGTGAAGTTTATGAGAGACCCTACCAGGGGTGGACTGGCAACTACCCTAAATGAGATCGCCGAAGGTATAGGTCTTGGTATCATGGTCTATGAGGATAAGATAGGGGTATCTGACGGAGTGGCAGCGGTGTGTGAACTCCTTGGACTTGACCCTTTATACCTGGCAAATGAAGGTAAGATGGTGGTAGTAGCGAAACAGGATTGTACCGGTGAGGTACTGAAGAGAATGAGAAAGAATCCCCTGGGAAGGGAAAGCGAAATTATCGGTGAGGTGGCGGCAGAGCTAAACGGCAGGGTCTGCCTGAGGACAAGGATTGGCGGCACAAGAATCCTCGATATGCTGGCAGGGGAGCAGCTGCCGAGGATATGTTAACGACCCATGAGCTTTTCAAGGTCATAATCACCCCGAAGGAAGGCATCCTTCAGCATCTGGACAGAATCCTCATTAGTCATGGCAACATCCATCTGCCTGAAGAACTGAAATAGGCTTCCTATCATCTCCAGGTGTCCGACGGTCTCCTCCCTGGTTGCTTTACCCAGACGGGCATTGACCAGATCGCGGCTTACCTCGACAGACAAATCATACTCCCTGAGAATACCGGCGATGGCTCTTGCCCTTCGGCCGCGGCGGGTGTAATCCGCCGCCCCGCCTCTGAAGGTCAGGCTGATATAGTTTTTATTCGGCGTGTTGCCGCAATAGGTATCTACCACGCTGAAATGATACCCAACTCTAGCCGTGTAGTTAAGATAATTATCAGAAATGATGGCATAGCAGGGGTCACGGAAGGTTGATTCCGCCTCCGGGCTGTTCACAGCATGGCGCATCATTATGGAGAACAACCCCCGAAAGTCCATGGGTCTCGGTCCAAAGCGGGGTATCTTTTCGTGCAGCATCCCTCTGAGAAGGGCGGCAAGGGGTACAGAGGCAATCTGGGAAGGTTTTACCCTCCGCCCCCTGGGCATCCCCTTAATACCCCCGCCAAGATCGATAAGATACAGATCAATAGGCAGGAAAACATCCAGGCAGTAGCTGGATGCCCGAAGATCCCCTACCCTTTTGCCCATCATGAACATCTCCTTGTAGGACTTTTCGTGGATATAACGGGCCAGATCATGGAGGGTACTGCATTTATCTGCTGTAAATTCAGGAGAACGCGGATCTGTCAGGTAAAGAGGCGCAACAAGCTCGATAACTCTCTCGAGGAGTTGAAACCTTGGTGAGGGGGGCTTTTGTATCCCTGAATCAACCCCCCATTTTTCACCCTCTTTCCCTTCCCTGATGGAAAGCTTACCCTCATATACAAAGCCGTTGTTTGCATCCACGGTGACTATCGCACCCGGAGGAATTTCACGCGTTGCTATCCTGGTATTCAGAAGGGTTGGCACCCGAAATTCTCGTGCCAGGGAAGCCATATGTCCGGTGGTACTACCGAAGTCGGTAACAATAGCCCTGGCCCTCGACATAAGTCGGATGAACTTAGGCGAGGACCGTCTGGCAACCAGAACCCCGCCGATGGGGAAGTTATCCATGTCCCCATCCTCAGCTATGTGTACAGCAGGTCCGCTGCCCACGCCGGGACATGCCACCTCCCCTCCTCTCACCAGTACGGGGAAACCGTCTACAGGCCTATCGGTCTGAACAATATGCCTGAAAAGACGTAATGGTCTGGACTGGAGAAGAATGATCTGTCTGTTCTTATCCATCGCCCACTCAATATCCTGGGGTCCACCGAAGTGGGTCTCCAGTTTAAGAGCCCACTGTGCCAGTTGTCTCGCTTCGTCATCGGTAAGGCAATCCTGCCCGACCTCCTCCGGCCTGAGCGTTTCCTCTTTCAGCCCGGCATCCGGGGAAGAGACGAGACGGCTTTTCTGCTGTGAAGGGATTCGGGTAATCACGCATCCCCTATTTTCCCTGGAAACGAAGATGCTCTCCGGCGAGGTTTTCCCCTCCACCAGAGGCACCCCTAGCCCGCGTATAGCCTGGATCAGTACCTGCCCTGAATCGGGCTGGTTGGGGTCCCTCGAAAAGACAACCCCGCTTGCCAGGGCATCCACCATGGTGATACAACCTACAGCCATCTCTGCCGACTCGCCCAGGATTCCGTGGAGGAGCTGGTAGTGGATCGCTTCAGGAGAGTAAAGGCTTGCCACTACCCGGAGATAGGCGCTGAGCAGCCCCTCCCGACCTACGTTTAGGAGGGATAAAAACTGACCGGCAAAGGAAAAATCAGTGTCCTCACCCAGGGCGCTGGAGCGCACCGCGAGAGAAGGACTCGATCCGGTTCTCCGTGCAAGCCGGTCGTAAAGGTCGATTATGGCTTCCCTAAGAGCGAGGGGAATCTCTACTTTTTCTATCATTTCTAGAATGTCCCGGCTAATTCCTGCTACATCCCCTGATGAAAGGAGTTCCATGTGCCTGTCCTGCACCCAGGAACGTATACCTCCTTCTTCAATAACCAGCCGAAAACCCTCGGTAGTAACAACAAAACCGTCCGGTGTAGGTAATCGCAGGACATTCCTTATCTCGCCAAGGTTTGCCATCTTCCCCCCTGCCAGATCGTCGTGATTTCTGTAGATTGCAGACATCTCCATTACGAGTTCGGCGGGGGCCGGCCGGCTTGAGTCCTCAGCTAAAGTCGTCAGGGCAGCCGTGTTCTGCTCCAGGACCTTTCTCAAATCCGGATAGCGGCCCTCGGAGATGACATTCAGGCTCTCCACCATGGCGTGGACATCCGCAATGGCACGCATGACCTTACGTTTTATGAAAGAGCGCTCAATATATTCCCTTTTCAAGAGTTTGTGCTCCAGATCAGCCATGGTTTCGAGGAAACTGTTGTTTGCGGAGAGGAGCTTACGGAATTCGGCGTGATAGAGCTTCAGCCTGGACACCTGGGCAGCCTGGTCAACGCTTTCTTCCCTGCGAATGCCGACTATTTCGAGGAAAAAAAGAATGCTGCGCCACAGCCTGGCAGCTATCCTGCCCAGCCATTCAACTGTGGTTCCTGAACTGTTGGGTGGTTTTATATCTTCCATTGAGACCTTTGCACAACCTGCCGAGAGCTTTGAAAACTTCCCATTTTGTCATTTCGACCGAGGGGAGTAATCTTATAACATATTGACAATACATAAGATTCCTCATCACTTCGTTCTTCGGAATGACAGAAAACATACGTTTATCAAAGACCTACTCTTGGGATAATATGAGCAAGGAGAGGGGATTTATGGGTTCCTGGCCCCCGCAACCTCTATCATTTCCACCAGTTTCAGGATCGGGTATGGCTTTAAAAGATAGGCAAAGGCTCCGCTCTTCAAGGTATTTTCCTCCTCAGTTAAAGAGGAGTGTCCGGTCAGGAGGATAACCCGGGTGGGCAGTGAGAGGCGCTTGATTTCTGACAGGACATGGAGACCGTTCATCCCGGGCATCTTGACGTCGAGTACCACCACATCGAAGTACCCCTGAACAACCCGAGCCAGGGCAGACAGCCCATCTGATGCCACCTCCACATCGAAGCCCCGACGGCTGAGGACCTTGCACAGACCGGCCGTGAAATCAACTTCATCATCAACGAGAAGTACCTTAATCCCTTTCATCGGTGCCTCGTTTTCTCCCGGAGGAACCTCACCAACCCCCGGCCGCTTTTCTTGCGAAGGGCATAGACCATGATCGGATCCGAAGCTGGGTCAAGTGTCTTAATCTCTACCCACCTTGTGGGGAGGAATATGCCATGTAACATCCCCAGGATTCCCAATCCTACCATAAAAGGACCGGTTACAGAAAGATAAGGATAAAAAAGAAGCGCAAAGCCCGCTATTGTTCCTCCCACGCCCATCTCCCCTACTCTTACCTGGCGTCGGACATGTACCGACTCGATACGGTCAAAGGGAACTTCCTCTATTAAAAGATTATCCTCTTCATCGGCGCCGGGCGGGCGGTCAGGCAGCAGTACGGATTTGATGTGGAAAAGACGGCGATCCGTGGCAAATATACTGACAGCCTCCTGCTCAGGTTCCCTGAGTACCGACTGGGTCAGCCGAAAATGGGAACGCACGAAATGATGCTCCCTCACAATGACCTCCCCTTCCGCCGCCCTCATCCTGATGAGCGCACGGTAGAGGTCTAACGTGCGCACGGTCAGCTCGTGCTGAAAGGCCTTCTCGGTGAGATCACCTATGACACGTTTAGGATAAATTTCCCTGATCCTGGCCCGAAGGGCATCTACCTCTTCAGTCATCGTAAGGGTATTCACCCGGTGAGGTTTTCGAGGCATGGAGACTTGGCATCAGGGTGGTAACAACAGCCACGAAGAGAACAAAGACCACGACAAAGGCATTCCACGGATCCCATTCCTTGATCGTGGATTCGTAGAGGAAATATAGTAAAAGCCCGTAGAGAACCAAGTTTTCAATAATTCTTGTCATTGTTTAACCTCCCTACTTTAATAATGCATCACGGAGCCACACTTCATAGATCACTGCGGCAATACCCAGGCTGATTGCCAGCAGCAGGACCCAATACCCAATCATACTATTTATAAACCATTTCATTATACCGTCCTCCTTTTCTAAGTTCAAGTGCTATTTTGCCACTACCAGCGGGGGTATCCATGCGGGGACAGGTTTCCCCTTCTGGTAACGGAGCGAAAATAGCACCAGAGATAAGATGAAAAAACACAGAAAAAACATCTCCCCAAGGGTAAAGACCACGGCAAAGAAGGAGAGTACCTCGTGCTTTGAACCGGTCAACATGTAGAAGAGTCTTAAAAATGCCCCGGTTGTAGCCAGGATAAGAGAGTAACTGAGGATGTAGCGGATAGCAGGCCCGCGTACGAAGGACGTGGCAATACTGCCGAACTGCGCCCCGAACATTGCACCTACGATCATGAAGAGAACGGCGACCATATCCACATTTCCCATCATCGAGTGTCTCAAAGCCCCATAACCACCTGAAACCGCAATTTCCAGGAGATCCGTTCCCACGGCAATGTGTGTCGAGGCGCCCACAATATAGACCAGCGCCGGCACTCTGACAAAGCCGCCTCCCACACCGAGGAATCCGGACAGTACCCCCGTTATAATGCCCACAAGAACGATGACCCACATGGAGACCACGATACGGGCCGTTCGGCAGCGCACAATGGGATATAGCGGAATGCTCTGGAATATCCTGGGCCCTTTGCTGACGCTCAGCTCACGGCCAACCTTTCTACCGTCTTTTTCGAGCTCGCCAATCTTTTTGGTTGATTTCTGGGTCTCTAACTGCGTATAAACAAAGAGACCGATCATGATAATCACCGAAGCAGTGAGAAGGATGATACCTGAAAGTCCGAGCTTTTTGGTGTAGTTGAGAAGTCTGACCCCCTGTTCCACCCCAAACATGGTTCCACCCACCATCGCCAGACCCAGGACCCAGTCTATATTACCGAGCTGCCTGTGCCGCACCGTAGCTACGACGGATTTGCCGGCGATATGGGTCATATCAATCCCCGAGGCCATGTAGCCCGGGAAGCCGAATACGATAAGGGCCGGTGTAACCATGTAGCCGCCACCTACCCCGATAAAACCGCCGACCATACCTACCGTCATGCCAGTCAAGACCAGGAGGAATAGCGGCGCCTGAATACCTGCAATTATAAAATCAAACATGGTTCAACCTCCTTTAATGAATGCCTTCAAAATGTTCAATCTTTTCCACCTTGAATCCCAACATATCGGTGAAACCCTCAGCCAGCAATCCGAGGCTCAATCCTATAACCAGGACCATCGCGACATTCCACACCCCGGACCAGGGATTAGTCTTGATACCTTTATGCTTGAAGGTGTCCTTGTATTTAAAACCCTTAGCCTCTTTCACCTCTTTGGGCACCATCACCTTTAGATACCTGTCCTCTACCTTAGCCTGTTTACCCTTTTTTATGACCTCATTACTTATGATCCCATCGGTGTTTGCGGGCAAACGGTCCCCCTTCTTGACCGGCACTGCCTGAAGACCGGAGATGGTCTCAAAGGAACCGATCTCCAACATCGCCGGTTTTTCCTTCGAAGCGTCTTTAAAGGATGCTGTATGAACAGCGTATCCCTCCGCTCCCGCCTTGTAGTAATACCACGAAACCATCTGCCCTGAATAATAGGAGTGGAATGCGTAATAAAATAACGCTACCGACACTATCGTCCAGAACAGAAACTTAATTACCCCCCTTGCTTTCGATACCTCTGCCATAGAATAACCTCCTTTACCTGATATTGCTACCCTGCTTTAAATACCCCTGACTTGCCTTAATCTATTTAATGCCCGTGGTTCACATTCTTACCTGGTACTACTATTAGCAAAGTACGTGCCATTTTTATAAACAAGCGTTCAGCCATCAGCTTTCAGCAAAAACAGAAAATACTGGCAGAGTGTTTCGTAAGGCAACTACTATTGACTAAAGCCGACTCCCACTCTAACCCTCCCCCCTGAGAGGCTGTATCACAATAGGGGAAAACGGCACTCCGAATCCCTCGCTTGTCATTCCGAACGAAGTGAGGAATCTTAACATCTTAATATTACTAACGATTAAGATTTCTCGCCCACCAGAGGCAGACTCGAAATGACAAAAAGGGAATTGCGATATACTTTCCAAGGAAGGGGAGATAAGCTAGTTCCCTCTCCCCTTGTGGGAGAGGGTTAGGGTGAGGGGGAAATTTTTCAAATGAAACGATGCACTGGAGATTACCGATCGCTGACGGCTTGCTCTATGGGTGTAAAAATGTACGATTTGCAGGAAAGGAAAGACTTCCCCTGCATGAGGCATGTCAGGATTTTTTACAATGTGTAAAGTTTCCTGCCATCAAATCTCCTCTGTTCTCACCGAGGTTTCTACCTTAAGCCGGTATTTTTCAATTCTGGCCAGGAGGGTTGGCCGGGAAAGACCGAGGAGCTTCGCGGCACGGCTTCTGTTGCCGCCTGTGATATCGAGCGCCTCGCGGATGATTACACTGGCGAAATGCTCACGCAAAGAATCAAATACATACTCATTATTTCCTGATAGGAGTGTCCTGCGGACCCATTGTCGGATCGTCTCCTCAGGGCAAAGATCTTCTATCTTTTCGATCATTGCACTTTTCTCCTGAATGGCCTGGGAGATATCCTCCGGACGAATGGGGCAGCCCCGGCTGAAAATCAGGGCCTTTTGTATGGCGTTGGACAATTCACGGACATTGCCGGGCCAGTGGTAACGGTTAAGCATCTCCTTTGTCTCCAGGGTCATTCCCGGATTATCCATGTTCATGTCTCTGGCAAACCTGGCGAGAAAATGATCGGCAAGACGTGGAATATCCTGTAGACGTTCCCGCAAAGGGGGGAGCCGGACAGTAACCACCTTTAGGCGGTAATAGAGATCCTCCCGGAAACACCCCTCTGCAATAGCCGTCTCCAGATCCCGGTTGGTAGCCGCGATAATACGGACATCCACCGGGATAGGCTCACGTCCACCGAGGCGTTCGATACTCTTCTCCTCAAGCAGGCGAAGTATCTTGGCCTGAATACTAAATGGCATATCTCCTATTTCATCAAGGAATATTGTTCCCCTATAGGCCTGTTCGATTCTCCCTATACGGCGATTCACCGCACCCGTAAATGCCCCCTTTTCGTACCCGAACAGTTCGCTTTCCAGCAGGGTTTCAGGGATAGCCACGCAGTTGATCACCAGAAAAGGTTTGTCTGCCCTGAGGCTGTGCTGATAAAGGGCACGCGCTACCAGTTCCTTTCCCGTCCCGGATTCACCCCGGATGAGCACCGTGGCATCAGTTGGAGCTACCCTGCCAATAGTCTTGTAAAGCTCCTGCATAGGCATGCACTGTCCAATAATGATCTCGGAAGATTCCGTTTTGGGAACGACATCCATCTCTACCCTGGAGCGCACAAGGCGACCTGCTTCCAATGCCTGCTCAATAAGGGTCAGAATGTCGGGGATATCGAAAGGCTTGAGGACATAATCAAATGCCCCCAATTTGGTCGCCTCGATGGCCGTTTCGGTAGTGCCGAAGGCTGTCATCACGATTACAGGAAGCCTTGGATTGATCTCCCGGATAGCCTGAAACGTCTCCAGACCGGTCATTTTGGGTAGACGTACATCCAGGATAACCAGGTCGGCTATGGCCGATCCTATTACAGAGAGACCCGCTTCACCGCTGGAGGCGGTCAATACTGTATGACCCTCCTCGGTCAAAAGCTTTTCAAAGCTCTGTCTCAACTGATGATCGTCATCAACAATCAGGATAGTTCCCATCGTCCTTTTCCTTACAGGGAAGAGTAATGATGAAATGCGCCCCATCTCCTCCCTGTGACCTGAGATACAGCCGACCTCCATGCTCTTCCACAATTCGCAGGGCAATGCTTAAACCCAGGCCTGTTCCCTCCTCTTTGGTGCTGAAAAAGGGTAGAAAGACCTTATCCTGTACATCTTCCGGGATACCCGGGCCATTGTCCATCACCCTTATGATAACCTCTCTCCCTGAATCTCCTTGACCCTCTTCCTCCTTTATCCGAATGACGCCGCCATTTGTCATAATTTCGCAGGCATTGACCAGTACGTTGATCAGGACTTCTTTCAACTGATATGGATCTGCCAGAATCATGGGGAGCCTCTTTTCACGACTGAGTTCTATCGCAACACCGGAGGATTCAAAGCGATGCCAGAGCAGCTGACAGGCCAGATCCACCACATCCGAGGGACTGATCTTTTCCATCCTTGGCTTGAGCGGACGGGAAAAAGCGAGGAAGTTTTGCAGAATGGTATCAATGTGGTGAATCTCCTCGGAAATCACCTCAAGATCCTCCTTCTGGCCGGCAGAGAGGGAAAGGGTACGTCCCAGGGAAAATAATCGAATTTTCACCGAAGTCAAAGGGTTCCTGATACTGTGGGCTACACCTGCCGCCAGCTTTCCAACCATGGCCAATTTTTCCGATTGTACCAGATGAGCCTGACTCCTGGCCAGTTTGTTCTGCGTCTGATCTACATCCTTGATTAAACCGTACACCTGGTGGCTCAGGGTCTTCACCTCGTCTGAAGAAGTAATCCTGTCGCCCTCATTGGGAAGTGTTTCTCTGGTCAGTTGACGAATAGGCTCTAAGACCTGTTTAAACAGGATATAAGCAAGCAATACCCCGGTCATGCCGGCAATCTGTATAAATACCATGATCATAGCATTGTTAAATCGAGTCCGTGAAAGGACCTCGTTTCGGGCCCGGACAATACTCTTTTCATGGATACCCTTATATTGCTCACAAAGATTATAAATGGCCATGAACTGCCGGCGAATCTCTATATGAAGACTAAAACCGGCTTCCTTTTCCCCACTCTGATAAAACCCGATAACCCGCCTGCGTGAATCGTTATAAAGGGTATATTCCGACTCGATCGTGTCCAGGATATTCCTTCCCATCTCTGTTTGTACCGACTCCCTGGCCTCCCTGAGGGTTTTATTGAATATCTGGTGATTCTGCTCCAGTTGTCTTAACCAGTCGGGGTCACCATCCATGAAATAATAGCTTGTGAATCCCTTCTGCCTTGCCAGTGCAGTTTCCAGCTTCACTGCTACCTGGAAAGCGGTTACATCCTTATCAACCACTTTGGTAAAAAGCGATTCTATAGCCTCTGCGTACCAGATCGTTACTACACCACATCCTATAACAGTTAAAACCAGAACAGACAGGATCAATATGATGCGCGCCCGCAGGCTAATAATCTTTCGCATATACAGCTTTCCCAAGGTTGACGGTCAGATATTAGAGGTCTGAGGTCTGAAAATTTCTGTCTGTCATCTGTTCTCTTCCGCTATCGCCTTTCGCTCATGAGCATTCTCGATAGCGGAAACAACTGTTTCCACAGGACACGGTTTGAGGAGAAGTTCTGTAACGCCCATCTTCAGTGCCTCGGTTACACGTTCGATGTCCAGATAGCCGGTCAAGAGGATTACCGGTGTAAGGGTATTTCGATCCCGGATTGCTTTCAGGGTCATCAGACCGTCCATCTCGGGCATCTTGAGATCAAGGACAATGACGTCGAACTTCTCGATGGAAATGATGGCAATTGCTTCAGATCCGCTGTAAGCAGAGTAAATTACCATCCCTCTTTTTCGCAGGACCTTGGTTAAGGACTCTACAAAGAGTCTCTCATCATCAATCAGAAGAACACGCGTTGAATTTGACATACTATATCACCTTCCGGATTCCTGTTGTTTAACTCTTTCTTCCTCGATCAACTTTCTCTGGTACGCCTGGCAGACCTTTTCATGGAGGTCGTCAATGCTGACCGGTTTCATCACAAAGTCAAATGCCCCTAATTGCATTCCCTCAATCCCCGATTCAACAGAGCCATGACCTGTAAGTATAACCACTTCTGCAAGAGGCTCTTTTTTCTTAATTTCTTTCAGTGTGGCAATACCATCCATCCCGGGCATCTTCATATCAAGGATTACAACGTCGAACTCTTTTTCCCCGATGGTACGGATCGCGCTTGCTCCGTCATTTACGGCTATGACATCATACCCTCTTTTAGATAGAAGTTTCAGGATGTTGTTGGCAAATGCCACCTCATCATCAACCAGGAGAATTCTGGGTATTTTCATTTTCGGTTTCTCCTTTCTAGGCAGAAGAGGGGGGATTTACAAAAACATCATCCAAATTTTCTTGAACGTCGGCAGGCGGCATGAAAGGGAGGAAGATATTAAATTGGGTCCCCTTCCCTATCTCACTCTGCACTGAAATGTCTCCTCCCAAACGCTTGATGATGCTGTAGGTGATGGAAAGCCCTAATCCGGTTCCTTTTCCCACGGGCTTCGTGGTAAAAAAGGGGTCGAACATCTTTTCCATGTTCTCAGGAGGGATACCGGAACCTGTATCCGTAACCACAATCTCCACCCCCTCGCGTTGATTATTGAAACGGGTACTGATACTGATGGTTCCATAAGGTTTCCCGTCATGCGCATCAAAAGCATTGGTGATAAGGTTTAAAAATACCTGCTGAAGCTGAGAGGGGTCAGAGAGGAAAGAGGGGAGATCCTTTTCCAGGTCGGCAGAAAACTGGATACCCATTCCTTTTGCCCTCCCCTCCATAAGCTGGATGATTTCTTCAAGGAAGGCGTTTAGATTTACCGTCTCCAGACGGGATCTGGTACGGCGCGAAAACCTGAGAAGGTTCTGGGTAATGAGATTACAACGCTGCACCTGGGCATCTACCTGAGATAAAGATGTAAACAATTCCGTTTTAAAGCTCTCGTCCAGAGTCAGTATTTCCTCAACCGAATCCCTTATAACCTGGTTTTCGGTCAGGATGATCGCCAGAGGATTATTAATCTCGTGGGCTACTCCTGCGGAGAGCTCGCCCAGGGAAGCCAATTTACTGGCCTGGGTGAGCTGCCTGTTCAGCCGATCTGCCTCTTCGTCTCGTTTTTTTATGACTTTAATCATATATCGGGTACTGATCACAGAGATGATTAAGATGACCAGGAGGCTTAAGTGGAGGAAGATTAAGGCTGCCCGATTGGCATGATTTGCATCCCTGAAGGCTTCGGAATAATCCTGTTTTATCACCAGCTTCCAACGGGGATTTTCAAGCCATGTATAGGCTACTATCTGACGTGGAAACCGCCGGTTCGGATCGTCTCTGTCAGTCTCTAAAATACCGATTCCACTTTCCTTACGGAAAAACACCGCCGGTAAGGGTGCATTTTCCATAATTTTACCGCTGAAACGGGGAGTGGTTTGCAATATCCCCTCCCGATTAGAAAGGTATGCCTCGCCGGTTCTGCCCATCTTGACGTTTTCAACCAGGGAACGAAAATATTCCGTATCTATGCTTGCCCTTAAAATCCATTTCCTGTTTCCGTCAGTTCGGAGGACAGCAATGATAAAGTGCGGGGCATTCCTAAACCCCATAAACATATCACTGATATAAACCCCTTTTTTCATGACTTCATTAAACCAGAAAGTCTTTGAATAGTTTTTCCCCATCAGATCGTAGGGGCCGATATAGGCAAGATGTCTCCCTTGATCGTCGATAATGCCTAAGTCCGCAAAAAAAGAACCTTCTCGGTTCATAACGTTGAAAATACGTCTGAGGTTTGGGGTTTTTTGCAGATAATCCGGAGACTGGGTAAAAACCACCAATTGGAGATCGGAGGTTCGTTCCCTTAAAAACAGTTCTATTATTCCCCGGTGGTGATCAACCTGACTCTTGAAGTAGCTCTCTATCTTCATCCTGGAAAATCCGGAGTAGTAAATGTAGATACCCCAGCCGACCAGAAAAAGGGGAGCCAGGGAACATATAAGGGTAAGGAACACAAATTTCCGGTACAGTCTGGAGTAATGATTTCTCCCCCTTCTTTGTCCGCTTGTCTGATCTCCATTACCAATCGTTTCCAACCTGAGCTTCATGAATGAACCCCTTCTCAAGAAGGTACTCTGTCTAGCTTCCCGCCTTTCAGAAACAAGAGCTTTGAAAAACTTCCCGCTATGTCATTTCGCTCCCCCTCGCTTGTCATTCCGAACGAAGTGAGGAATCTTACCACCCATTAATAAATCATAAGATTGTTACGTTGCTTCGCTCCTCACAATGACTAATTTGAGTAGATTTTCAACGCTCTCAGAAACGTATTTTCAGGTGAAAAAAAATCGCCACCCTGATATCGCCGCGGGTAGAATTTTCTAAGATACGAGAATGCAACTAATATGCCAATTTCCTTGATCTGCATCAGGGGTTCTATGCCTTAAATATTTTTGAAAAAATCATTGTAATAGGTTTCCAAATTTGGTAGATTAAAAATCCTTAGTTTTTAATAGTCAACCTAAATCCAATATGATAGTACCGAAGAAGAGGCCAATAGTCAACGGATAAAAGTTGCCACCCAAGCGGGAAGGACGGCCTGAGATTATGTAGTCCGTTCTGAAAGATGAAATTCTTCAGGGCGAACAAATCAGAATTCAATGAAAAGGAGGTAATAGTGTATGTAACGGAGTCAAATCAATCATTGAGAATCTGGGAGGAAAGGAGATTTTGAAGATTCAACTTGATCAGGATGAAGAAGCAGTAAAAACGACTAGACCTAAATTTAAAAAGGAGATAAAAAAATGATTTCAATGCTGAAGACTAAGCAATGGGTAAATGTTAGCATATTGAGTTTTGTTCTTCTGTCTTTTGCATCACCCCTCTTTGCAAGTGAAGCAGAGCTCAATATTCCTGTCCTAAACCCGACTCAAAACAACCTATTATTGTATGGTTTTCTCATCTGTTTTCTGGGTATGGGTTTTGGCCTTTATGAATACGTCAAGGTTAAAGGCCTGCCCGCTCATAAGTCAATGTTAGATGTATCAGAGATTATTTTCCAGACCTGTAAGACGTATTTACTCCAGCAAGGCAAGCTCTTGCTTATTCTGGAGATATTTATTGCCGTCTGTATCGGTTACTATTTTGGTGTCTTGCAACAGATGCCGGCCCATGGTGTTCTACTTATTTTAGCCTGGTCAGTGATTGGGATACTCGGTTCTTATGGCGTGGCGTGGTTTGGAATAAGGATGAATACCCTTGCAAACAGCAGGATGGCATTTTCCTCTCTGGAAGGCAAGCCATTAAAATTGTTGGATATTCCTTTGAGATCCGGCATGAGCATCGGACTACTTCTAGTATGTGTGGAACTCATTATGATGCTTGCGATTCTGATTTATATTCCCCGTGAATATGCCGGCGCTTGCTTTATAGGTTTTGCTATCGGTGAATCTCTCGGTGCATCAGTGCTTCGTATGTGTGGCGGTATCTTCACCAAAATTGCGGATATCGGCTCAGATTTAATGAAGATAGTCTTTAATATAAAGGAAGATGACCCTAGAAACCCAGGGGTTATTGCTGACTGTACCGGTGATAATGCAGGAGACAGTGTTGGTCCTACTGCCGATGGTTTTGAAACTTATGGGGTAACAGGGGTTGCCTTGATCAGCTTCATCGTGTTAGCGGTTTTCCCGCAATACCAGGCAGAACTCATCACCTGGATATTTATAATGCGAATCCTGATGATTCTTACATCTATCGGCGCGTACTTTATCAATAAAATGATCACAACGGCTGTCAACGGAGGCAAAAAAAGTATCAACTTTGAAGCCCCTCTTACCTCCCTGGTATGGATTACCTCGATCCTTTCCATCATAGTTACATTTATCGTCAGTTACTGGCAGCTTTCTCAATATCCTGATAATCTATGGTTTAAGCTCTCTATCATTATAAGCTGTGGAACCCTTGCAGCGGCAATTATCCCTGAGCTAGTGAAGGCGTTTACCAGTTCCAAGTCGGCCCACTGTCAGGAGGTAGTAACTGCAGCCCGAGAAGGGGGGGCTTCCCTTGGTATCCTTTCAGGTCTTGTGGCCGGTAATATGAGCGCTTTCTGGCTCGGTATGGCTATCACTGGTTTGATGACGGTTGCCTATTATACCAGTACCTTTGGCCTTGATAGTTTTATGATCTATTCTTCCATTTTCGCCTTTGGTCTGGTTGCGTTTGGTTTTCTTGGAATGGGGCCGGTTACAATAGCAGTGGACAGTTATGGACCGGTTACGGATAATGCCCAGTCTATTTATGAGCTGTCCCTGATTGAAACACTTCCAAATATCTCTTCTGAAATTAAAAAGAATTTCGGATTCAAACCAAACTTTGAAACGGCAAAACATCAACTGGAAGAGAACGACAGCTGCGGTAATACCTTTAAAGCCACGGCAAAACCGGTCTTAATCGGTACTGCAGTAGTAGGTGCCACAACGATGATTTTCGCTTTGATTTTGCTCCTTAAGAAGACATTAGGGGTTGAACCGGAAACCATCTTAAATCTACTGAACCCATACACCTTGTTAGGTTTCCTCTGCGGTGGAGCGGTAATCTATTGGTTTACCGGGGCTTCGATCCAGGCGGTAACTACAGGGGCTTATCGTGCCGTTCAATATATAAAGGATAACATAAAGCTCGATGATAAGACAACGCTGAGCGCTTCCACTGAGAGTTCCAAAGAGGTGGTTAAGATCTGTACGCAGTATGCCCAGAAAGGGATGTTCAATATCTTCGTTGCCATCTTCTGCTTTACCCTGGCCTTTGCCTTCTTTTCTTCGCCGGGTGCTTCAAATGCTCCGGCATCTTTCTTCATTAGCTACTTAATTTCTATTGCAGTCTTTGGACTGTTTCAGGCTATTTTCATGGCTAATGCAGGCGGGTGTTGGGACAATGCCAAGAAAGTGGTGGAAGTTGATTTAAAGGAAAAAGGAACTCCCTTGCACGAAGCTACCGTTATTGGAGATACCGTAGGAGACCCCTTTAAGGATACATCTTCAGTTTCATTGAATCCTATCATAAAGTTTACCACCCTTTTTGGCATTTTAGCCATGGAAATTGCAATCGCCCCAGGAATGAGGGGCAGTGCAGGCTGGGTGGGGAGTATCTTTTTTGTGATAAGCCTGATATTTGTTTTGCGATCATTTTACGGCATGCGTATCCCGAAGACATAAAACACATTAATTGCCAATAAGTTTCAAATACGTGACAGTTGGCTTGCCCAATATGGGCAAGCCAACTGTTTTAATGCCCCTACTACCCCCCCCTGCCACTGTCGGAGCAGAAGTTGGCCATTGTCCGTTTACCAAGCGCTAAATTTTAACCAATAAGATTCTTCTCCCAATTAGTTGGGAGAAAGGGGTCCAGGATTCGAGGGTTCAAGGATTCAAGCGTTTGTTTTCTAATGATTTTATCAACACTTTAAGCATCCTTTCGACTTCATAAATCTCATCCATGATAACTTTCATTATATCGCTATCAATGTAATCCAAATCTCCGGATAGCATTATCTGCGTTTCCAGTTCACAATTCGGCTATAATTT
>QZJR01000045.1 GCA_003599365.1 Deltaproteobacteria bacterium
GGAAAAATTTAACTATAACTACCATTATAGAAAATGCTGTTTTGAATTCAGAAATAACACTTATAATTGTACCTACTCCTAGTCAGCCAGACGGCAAATTCAGCAATAAATATGTTGAAAATGTACTGCAAACCTTAGCGCCAGTATTGGAAGAGAAAGAAGAGTTTCATGTGGTAGATGTCGTATCTACGGTCATGCCAGGATCTTCTGATAAATGTTTTAGACCTCTGTTAGAAAATATGTCGGGCAAGGTATGTGGGAGAGATTTTGGACTGGTGTACAATCCGGAGTTCATTGCCTTAGGCTCGGTGATAAGAGATTTTTTAAATTCTGACATGGTGCTTATAGGCGCTTCTGATAAGCGCTCAGGCGATATGGTAAAAGAGCTTTATCTTTCAACCTGTGAAAGCAACCCTGAAATTAAAGTGATGTCACTCGTCAATGCGGAGATTGCAAAGCTTAGTCTAAACTGTTTTGTGACCATGAAAATCAGCTTTGCCAATGAACTGGCCTCCGTCTGTGAAAGGGTTCCCGGTGCTGATATAGATGTAATTACAAATGCATTGGGAGCCGATACACGGATTGGCTCAAAATATCTCAAAGGAGGTTTGGGTTTTGGAGGGCCATGTTTTCCACGTGACAACCAGGCGTTTCAAGCCTTTGCCAGGGAATCCGGAGTTGAACCAAGATTGGGGCACCAGGTTGTCGCCATCAACAACGCGGTGGTTGACAGATTGTTTGATATCATCAGCAAACAAAGAAACCGAAATGGTCGGATAGCCCTATTGGGGTTATCTTACAAGGCGGGGACCTGCATCATTGAAGAGTCTCAATCCATCGCTCTGGCTCAAAAGCTTGTTCAGGCCGGATATTTGGTTGCCCTGCATGATCCCAAAGCAATGGATATCACTAAAGCAGTCTTAGGAGAAAAAGTTCATTATTTTGATGATCCTTATACGGCTGCACAGTGTGCGGATGCTGTAGTTTTGCTCACAGATTCGCCTCTGTACCAACGCCTCGACTGGCAAAGGCTTGAGCAAACACTGGCAGAGGATGCGCTTTTGCTTGACTGTTGGAGAATTGCAGGCAACAGGTCTTGGAACCAAGCAAAATACATGGGCTTGGGTTTAGGAAAAAGTCCGTATATCCAGGCGTAGTTTGTTCGATGGGCGGAAAAGGAGTAACAGATGGAAAAAATCAAAACGATTGACGAACTAACAAAAATTTCAAGAGCATTCCATAGTGAAAACAAAAAAATTGTGCATTGTCACGGTGTCTTTGATCTTCTCCACATCGGACACATCCGCCACTTTGAACAAGCTCGAACAATGGGTGATATCTTGGTTGTTACAGTCACTCCTGATCGCTATGTTGATAAAGGACCTAATAGACCTACCTTTACAGAAACATTACGTGCTGAAGCAATTGCTTCATTGAATTGTGTGGATTATGTGGCCATTAATCAATGGCCTACTGCTAAAGAAACACTGCGACATTTACGCCCGCATATATATGCTAAGGGTTTGGAATATAAAAATACAGCTTCCGACATGACAGGGAAGATCAGCGAGGAGGAGCAAGTTGTTGGCGAAATAGGAGCCAGTCTGGCCTTTACCGAAGATATTGTATTCAGTTCCACAAACCTTATTAACCGTTATCTATTAAACCTACCTGATGAAATTGAAAAATACCTTGAACTTTTTCGAAAACGGTACAGTCTTCAGGAAGTTTTGGAGATATTGGATAGGATGGCCTCACTCAATGTCCTGGTTATCGGAGATATAATTCTCGACGACTACCAGTACTGCGATACGATCGGTAAGTCATCCAAAGACCCTGCTCTCGCATTAAAGTATCAATCCCACGATTTATTTCCGGGTGGCGTCCTTGCTGTTGCCAATCACGTGGCAAATTTTGCCGGCTCAGTGCAGCTTGCAACAATCATAGGGGAACGGGAAAGTCACGAAGATTTCATCCGTTCACAGCTTCATCCTAAAATATCTCACTGCTTTTGGGTCAAACCCAATTCACCGACTCTGATAAAAAGGCGTTTTATTGACGGATACTCCTTTAACAAGCTCTTCGAAGTTTATGTGATGGATGACTCAGGCTTACCGCCAAAGCAGGATATTGACGTATGCAGTTGGCTCAGGAAGGAACTACCGAAATATGATCTCGTAATCGCAGCTGATTTTGGCCATGGGGCAATAAGCGAAAACATGGTCCAGGCACTAACCGATCAAGCGGCTTTTCTGGCGGTTAACACCCAGGCCAATGCAGGGAATCGAGGGTTTCATACCGTTTCCCGATATCCACGCGCGGATTATATATGTATTGCGGAACATGAATTCCGCCTTGAGATCCGCAACTGCAATGGAAATTTACGCTCTATGATGAATAACTTTGCCAAAAAGGTCGACTGCACACAATTCGTGGTTACACAGGGTAGAAATGGCTGCTCGATAACCGATGGAAATGGCGGATTCGTGAAAGCTCCCGCTTTGGCTCAAAATGTTGTCGATAGAGTTGGTTCTGGTGACGCTTTCCTGTCGGTAACTTCACTTGCGGCGGTTCAAGGTGTTCAACTCGAAGTGCTGGCGTTCCTTGGCAATGTAGTGGGGTCGTTGGCTGTTAGTATATTAGGTAATAAGAAGCCCATTAATAAATTGGATGTGAAGAAATATATTACTTCTCTTATGAAATAAGGATGGACAATAGAGCGCTAACAATGAATAAGCGATCCCCTGAATTCAATCGTTACCGATTAAAAGTCGAACCTATTGAAAAACGAAACAACAACCTTGTATTGTCTGATATTTTGCCACTTAAAGCTCACGATTCTGTTCAGCCGACGTTTCGGGCCGTGGCATCAAAAATTCATGCAGCAAAGGCAAGTAATTCCGCGATAATCTTGATGATGGGGGCTCACGTTCTCAGATCCGGTGTCCAGAGGTATTTAGTTGATCTGATGGAGCGGGGCTATCTGTCATGCATTGCCGTAAACGGTGCGGGCGTGATTCATGATTTTGAGTTTGCCTTTATTGGCGCCACTACCGAAAGCGTCTCTAATTATATTCGGGAAGGACAATTTGGGTTGTGGCAGGAGACGGGTCGTATCAATGATATTGTCTCAACAGCCGCCAATCAAAAAATCGGATTGGGAGAAGCTGTAGGTCAGGTGATCGAGGAAGAACAATTCTCTTATCGAGACATCAGTATTCTGGCTGCCGGATATCGTCTCGGCATACCCATAACGGTTCATATCGGTATCGGTTATGATATAGTCCACCAGTTTCCCAACTGCGATGGTGCTGCTTATGGATCGACCAGTTATGCCGATTTCCTTAAGTTTACGAAGGTCATGGAATCTCTCGAGGGAGGGGTGGTAATGAACTTTGGCAGTGCAGTTATGTCGCCGGAAATTTATCTTAAAGCATTATCTATGGTTCGGAACGTCGCACGGCAGGAGAAACGGCAGATTTGTCATTTTACGACTTTTGTGTGTGATTTGGCGGATCTCCCGGATAACTACCGCGAAGAGGCTTTAACTGACAATCCTCTCTACTATTTCCGACCGTGGAAGACTATGCTGGTCCGCACTGTGGCGGATGGGGGTGAGAGTTTTTATGTCAGAGGATGCCATACTGAAACGATTCCCCAACTCTGGACGGCCGTTACTTCATATAATCGAGAGGGGCCCAGGAATAAAACATAATGGACTGGATCAGTAATGTTGAAGAACTGAGGGCTACCTTGCATTCATTATCAGCCCGGGACAGGCACGGTCGAGAAACCGATACGGATTCATCATTCGCTCAATGGAAGAACCGCACTCTTCGGGTTCGCAGCGGTAGGAGAACGGTTTTCTTGATCGGTAACGGGGCCAGCGCCTCCATGGCCAGCCATATAGCAGCAGATCTGGCAAAGAATGCTCACATTCATACGGAAGTATTTTCAGACCTCTCCCTGATTACCGCCATTGCCAACGATCTTAGTTATGAAGAGGTCTTCGCAGAGCCTCTTCGTAGACGAATGGTAACGGGTGATATGCTTGTAGCTATAAGCAGTTCAGGCCAGTCGCCTAACATCATCCGGGCAGTTCAGGAAGCAACGGTCAGTAAAGGATTCATTGTCACCTTTTCCGCCATGGAACCTGGCAATATGCTTCGACTGCAAGGAAATCTTAATTATTATGTGCCGGCACAAACATACGGTATGGCTGAGAGCTGCCACGCAGCCATTTTGCATTATTGGGTGGACATTGTGGCAGAGAGAACTACAGGATTTCTATATTCCAACCAGTTGAATGTGGTGGGAATCGATGGATAAATACAAGATAGACAGCCATAAACTTATGTACCATATTCCAAGAGTAAACGACTGGTTAAATGGAAATTCGATTTCTCCTATTTATTTGGAAATGAGTCTTTCGGGTGCATGTAACCATCGTTGTACCTTTTGTGCCCTTGATTTTATGGAATATCGCAAGAGATATTTGGACTTTGGTATGCTTAAGGAAAGGCTCCCAGAAATTGGAAAGTTGGGCATTAAGAGTATTATGTATGCGGGTGAAGGGGAACCGCTTTTGCATAAGCAGATTTCAGACATAATCAAATTTACCAAGGAGTCCGGGATAGATGTGGCGATAACAACTAACGGAGCGCTGTTAAAAAAATCTCTGGCGGAGAAGATATTAAATGATGTTGAATGGATCAAGGTGAGCATCAACGGAGCCACAGGTGAAACCTACGCAAAAATTCACGGGGCCAGGGCTTCTGATCTTGATAAAGTCATCAAGAACTTGTCTGATGCCATAGAGATTAAAGATAAAAAAGGATATAAGTGTACATTGGGTATGCAGATGCTCCTGTTGCCTGAAAACAGGCACGAGGTATTGCTTCTGGCAGAGATTGCAAGAAACATAGGAGTCGACTATCTGGTTATAAAGCCACATTCGCAACACCTTCTGAGCAAAACAACCAAATACCAAGGCATTAACTACAGTAAATATTTACACCTATCAGACGAATTATCAAAATTTAATTCTAAAGATTTCAGTATCATATTTAGAATAGACGCAATGAGAAAGTGGGACGAAGGTCTGCGGAATTACAAATATTGTCTTGCCCTCCCTTTCTGGTCATATATCGATGCAGGAGGCAATGTATGGGGATGCAGTGCCTATCTTGGTGATGAAAGATTTCGATATGGAAACATATATGATAGTAGCTTTCAGGATATCTGGGAAGGGGAGAAAAGGGCCAAGTCGGTTGGATGGGCAGAGAAAGAACTTAATACGAATCAGTGCAGGGTAAACTGCAGGATGGATGAGATAAATAGATATTTGTGGGAATTGAAGCACCCGCCTCAACACATCAATTTTATTTGAGGTTACAATGAATAGAGAAGTTTTTCTCAGAGAAAAGGCTGATTATATACGAAATGATGTTGTCTCAGTTTCAGTAACAAATGGTGCCGGACATATAGCATCTTCTTTATCTTGTGTGGATATATTGGTTGCCCTTTATTATGATGTGATGAGATATGACGAGAAAAATCCGTATTGGGAAAATCGCGACCGATTGATTTTTTCCAAAAGCCACGGCTGCTATTCACTTTATGCGATTCTGACGGACAAAGGCTTAATTCCCCGGAAAGAGTGGAAGTGTTTTTATAAACAAAACAGCGCGTTGCTCGGGTGCGCAGAAAGAAGGGTGGAATATGGCATTGAAGCTGGCTGCGGCTCTTTGGGGCATGGCTTGCCTGTGGCGGCAGGAATGGCATTTGGGGCAAGTTTGCAGAGACAATCGTATCATACCTATTGTATTATTGGTGACGGTGAAATGCAGGAGGGCACGACCTGGGAGGCAATTCAATTTGCGGTGAAGCATGAAATTGATAATCTAACCATAGTTATAGATAATAATCGCCTTCAGGCGATGGATTTCATTGTTAACGTTCTTGATAGACACAATAACGATTTGTTTAACAGGCTCATTGGTTTTGGGCTTAAACCAAAAGTATGTCCTGGTCATGATGTTGTCAAACTGGTTAATTGTATTCGAAAAGAAAAACATAAAAAAAAGGGCAGGCCCAATGTGATTATAGCTGAAACCGTCAAAGGATTTGGACTAAAATGTATGGAAAATATACCGAAATTTCATTTTAGGCTACCTAATGAAGAAGAAATGAAGCTGGGAAGAAGCAATGGACAATTATCGTAAAAATGTTTTAGATGCGTTGTTACCATATTTTCGTCGGGACCACCGTTATTACCTGTTGGTTGGTGATATGGGTTTTGCGTCTATAGATAAATTAAGAAGCGAATTTCCAGATAGAGTGATTAATTGTGGCGTTATGGAGCAGGGAACCACAGGAATTACGGCCGGAATGAGCATGAGCGGATTGATTCCGATATTTTACACGATAGTTAATTTTATTGCATTCAGAGCGATTGAGCAAGTCAGGAATGACATCGTTTTGCAGGGGTTGAATGTAAAGCTTATCGGAACAGGCGCCAATAACCATTTTGAGTTTCTTGGCCATTCACATTGTTGCGATCAGGATGATGTGAAGATTATGAAATTGATAAATATGAAGGTTTACGATCCATATTACGACGGCAAACCTTTCAATGAGATAATTGATGAATGGATAACTGATAATAAAGCTGGATATTTAAGGGTTTAAAAAGATGGGGCAGGAAATTGATTTATTACTAAACTATCCAAAAATCAAGCGAAATATAAAAGAGCGTGGTGCAACAAAAACGGAAGAAGACCGAAGAATTGCCAGTAGATTTGGCAAGGAATTCTTTGATGGTGATCGAAGACATGGCTATGGTGGATATTATTATAATCCAAGATTCTGGCAGCCTGTAATTCCTACCTTTCAAAAGTATTTTGGATTAACGAGTTCCAACTCCGTATTGGATGTCGGTTGTGCTAAAGGATTCATGTTGCACGATATGGCGGAATTAATACCTGGTATCACTGTAAAAGGGGTAGATATATCCGAATATGCTATTAAACATGCTATTGAAGATATGAAACCCCATGTCCAGGCGGGAAATGCCGACAGGCTTCCGTTTGTAGACAATTCTTTTGATGTTGTAATTTCCATTAATACAATTCATAACTTGGAACAAAAAGAATGTTTGCAAGCTCTAAAGGAAATCGAACGAGTTATGAAAGGCAAGAGTTTTATCACCGTTGATGCATACCGAACCGACGAAGAAAAGGAACTGATGCTTGCATGGAATCTGACTGCAAGAACATTCATGCATGTAAATGAGTGGAAAATGTTTTTTGCAGAAGCCGGATATACGGGAGATTACTATTGGTTTATCCCATAAGTTTGATGGCTTCGTAAAAAGTCCATCTGCGGCGTTGCGCTGCATCCTTCGTCGTTGCAGCGTACCCCTAAGTACGCTTCACTCCTTCGGATTTGCGCGCCTTGCATCTGGAGCTTTTTACTTTGCCATCCCAATTTTTGATTTTTTACAAGTCCGTCAAGTTTGCTAAATAAAGTCTTTATTGGAGATTTCTATGGGGCTTTTATACACAAAAATGAAGATTTTTCATTTTAAGGATAAAATTGATTCCATTCCAGAATCAGTAGATAAAATCCTGCCTCCCATCCATATCAGGATAAAGCCCACAAATGTATGCAATCACAACTGCCACTATTGTGCTTATAGGGTGAGCAACCAGAAACTAGGCAAAGATATGGAGATTAGTGACTCCATTCCGAAAGAAAAGATGATGGAAATCATTGATGATTTGGAAGAGATGGACGTAAAAGCCGTTACTTTCAGCGGTGGCGGCGAGCCATTTTGTTATCCTCATTTACTGGAAGCTGTTAAAAAGTTAGCTCAAACACCTATTAAGTTTGCTTCCTTAACTAATGGATCAAGATTGAAGGGGGAGATAGCCGGGCTATTTGCCCATTATGGTACCTGGATCAGAGTTTCTATCGATGGATGGGATAATGAGAGTTATTCGAAGTACCGTAGGGTTGGACACAGTGAATTCTCGGAAGTTATGACAAATCTTGAGAGCTTCGCCAAGATAGGGGGGAAGTGTTATTTAGGCGCATCTATAATTGTCAATATCGAAAATGCAACAAAGGTATTTGAGTTAATAAAAAAGTTGAAAGACATTGGTCTCCAAAGCGTCAAGGTTGCACCGTGCATAGTAGACAATGATGGCAAGAGGAATAATGAATATCATAAACCGATATTCAACACTGTAAAAGAACAAATTAATAATGCAATCCAATCGCTTTCAAATGAGGCATTTGAAATTTTTGACTCATATCACAGTCAATTAAAAACATTTAAGAAAGATTATACATGGTGTCCGTACATGCAAATCTGTCCTGTTATTGGCGCTGACTGTAATGTCTACAGCTGCCATGATAAAGCCTATAACCTTGACGAAGGTTTAATTTGTTCTATAAAAAATCAAAGGCTTAAAGAGGTTTGGTCTTTAGATAAAAAAAAATTTTTTAGGATTAATCCCTCTTTGCATTGCGCTCATCACTGTATGGTGAACATGCAAAACAGGATGTTGTTAGAATATCTAGATACTGATGATAAACACATGATGTTCGTATAAAATACAATAGCTACCTTCGATCTGTAATTGGAGAACGGTATGGGCTTCTATGATGATATGCGTATTCTACAGCATAAGGAAGAACTTGAGAAAATAGAAGCGGGAAGATGGGGTGATTGTATCCCTATACATGTCCGCATTGAGCCAACCGAAGTATGTAACTTTAGGTGCGGTTTTTGTTGGTGGCATAATGATAACAAACGCAAGACCTTGACCTCCTTTAATTTTACAGGCAGACAGGTTTTTAATCTTGACCGCCTCTTGGCTATAATTGATGAAATGGCTGATATAGGAGTAAAAGCTTGGTCTTTTACCGGAGCGGGTGATCCCCTGATGTATCCATATATCTTGGAAGTGTTAAAAAAAGTGCAAGACAGGGGGCTCATTTTTGGCCTAACATCAAATATGGCTATGCCAATGAGCAATGAAATCATAAATACTCTGGTTAAATCCAGTTGGCTCCGATGGAGCATGAATGCCGGGACACTTGATACATACACATCAGTACATAATCCTCATGGGAGAGATTCACGAAAAATATTTTTACGTGTTCAAGAGAATGTGCGCCGAATTGATAGGGCAAGAAGACAAAAAGCCAAATGTCCCGACTTCAATGCCAGTTATGTTGTTTCGGGGAATAATCGCAATGACATACTTCCTGCCGCCCAATTGGCAAAAGAACTCGGTTTGGATAGTATTTCATTCCGTCCGGATACTCCCATAAAGCAATGTATGAAGGCAAATGTTTACAGCAAAGATGTTGTCTGTAAAATTAAAAATGCTCAGAAGGACATTCAGAATGATCATTTTAATGTTTATATGGACAAAGTGCGGCAAGAAGATGCTCGAAAATGCAGCGATCCAGAACTGGTTTGCTTCTATTCCAACCACACAACCTACCTTGACGCCCATGGGGACATTTATCCGTGCTGCTATACCCGCTATCATTCTCGTTATATAATCGGGAATGTTATGAATCAAAACTTTGAGAACTTTTGGTTTAGTTCTGTCCGCCGGAAATTCTACAAAAAGCTTATTCAAGATACTTGCCCTTCTTGCCCTTACATAAGGTTCAATCAAGTGCTTAAACCTTTATACATGGGCAAAGGAACAACTAATGACCTTTTCGTGCAAACAAAAGAAAAAGACTGTTTTATTTGAGCATTCAAATATGACGGCTTCGTAAAAAGTCCATGCCGGTCATTGCGAGGAGCAAAGCGACGAAGCAATCTCAAATAATATCAATAAGTTATAGATTGCTTCGCTTTGCTCGCAATGACAAAAATGGCACTTTCAGACTTTTTACGACTTCATCAAATATGAAAGCATCTGAATATTATAAAAAAGAGGATTTCCACAATAAACATGAGATGTATACTGAGATTGCATACAATACATCGGGTATGCTTCCTCACCGATATGTCTTCGTACTGACCAATTTATGCAACTTAAGGTGTCATTTCTGTTACCAGGCAAAAAATTACCACAAGAACAGCATGGAAAAGGAAGATTGGATAAATTTAGGAAAGCAGCTTCCCGACTACGCCCGTGTTACTTTGACAGGAGGAGAACCTTTAATTTTTCCTGGCTTCAAAGAGCTTTTTCCTTACATTGCCGAACGCTTCGATTGTAACCTTATCACTAATGGTATCTTACTGAATGAGGATTTTATAGATTTTTTACTTTCTTTTCCAAAGTTTAAGGTTCTATCTATTTCTGTTGACAACATTGGCAATACATTGCGGGATGTAAAAAAAGAGCAATGGAAACATGTGGAAGGTATAATGCATCATTTTGTCAGTCGCAGGGATGAACTCGGGTCCGACTGCATACTCGATCTTAAAACGCTTGTTCTGGATGAAAACGCTGATGAACTATTAAGCATACATCAATACTGTGTAGAAGATATTGGATGTGATTATCATACTTTCCAGTTTTTAAAAGGATCTCCCATACAGCATGCAGACAATATGTTCTCACTCGATGATATTTTCATAAAACACGGCGTCCCCTCTTACAAAAAGTTTGGAGTTATTAAACAAGAGTTAGAGAAGGTTCGTGAATATAATGTTAAAACAGGGAGCGTTGGCTTTCTGCACCCTAAGGTTGCTTCGCTGACATCGGGAAAACAGTTAAATGACATTGACTGCTTGAACGCAACAAAGCATATCCCTTCCAGGTACTTGCCATGCAAATTTCCCTGGTCAAGTGTTCACATTAACTCAGACGGCGAGCTCTTTCCCTGTTTGGCTGTCTCTATGGGTAATGTTAAGGAAGTGTCGCTTTCCAAAATCATAAACAGTGAGATTTATAGTTGTTTCCGTTCATTGATACGAGACAAGGGTTCTGTAGAGGCCTGCAACCGATGCGGATGGTTGCAACCCTTCGAGTTAGGCGGTGTTTTAAGTTGAAGAAAATTGTTATTCTTGGTGCTGGGGGATTCATCGGCCGTTATCTACTGACCACATTTTCTAAAAATGTTCAAGGACAGATTATTGGAAATACATCGGCGAAGTGTGATTTGCTATACCCAGATTCGGTCATGTCGGGACTCTCCGAGGTGACTGAGGAGGATGTCATTGTAATGGCATCCGGTATTACTCGGCTTACAGCAGATTCCTATGATTCAATGATTAAAAATATCCAGATGGCTGAAAATCTCTGTAATTTTCTTGATGAAAAGCCTGTTTCCCAGGTCGTTTTTTTGAGTACGGTTGAAGTGTATGGCAATGTACCTGAGGATGTCATGATAACGGAAACCCTTTTGCCGAATCCGAATAACTACTATGCTATTTCAAAGCTCGTAAGCGAATATCTTCTGAGGGGACTAGGTTCAAGAAAAGAAATCCCTCTAACTGTTCTCCGCCTTCCAGGAGTGTACGGCCATGGGGATTATGGTAAAAGCGTAATAGATACCATGGTAACCTCTGCTCAACTGAATGGCAAGATTATCGTATATGACGGCGGCAGTGCCAAAAGAGATTTCGTATACATTGACGATTTGGCGAAGTTAATTGCTGAAGCGATTTTGTGTAAAGCAGACGTTACAGTAAACGTCGCCAGTGGGGAAAGCCATTCCATATTAGAAATTGCAAGAATGATTGCATCACGCATGGGAGAAAGCATATCCATAGAGGTTGTCCCGGACGGTTGTTCATACAATAATAGACCGAAATATATTGGTTTTGACATGACTTTTCTAAGGGCAAGGTTTCCGGGCATAATATTTACAGGTATTAAAAGCGGAATAGAAAAGTATTTGATGGATAAAGGCGTTATGGGACGTAGACGGCCATGAATATAGAAATGTTTCACTCAAAATTGTTCGAGTTCAGCAAGTATAGGATTCGAATTACAAAGTTTCCCCAGCTTTCATTTGGGCATCTTTGCCTTGACATGCATATGACTCTTCAGTTGGCAAAGAGGGAAGGAAGTCTTGTTTATTTTGAGCCGCCAGAGAAAGAGAATATAAACATGGGGATATTTGATTTAGAATGTAATCAGGTTTTAAGGATACGCAAAGAAGACTTGCCATTGAAGCAATACTGCAAAGAGATAAACGATGGTACTCCGACATGGCCTTATTATCGAAGATTGCTTATTAAAGACCCTCTTCCGATTCAAATTCCTGAACATCGACTTGACGAGGTTGCCCAAGTTGCCAAACAAATCGGTATCTCACCGGATGCAAAGATAGTAACGCTTCACGTTCGCGAACCGGGATGGTACCGGACAATTGGTCACTCGGAAGCTAAATTGGATACGCAGAATTATCCAACCAATGCTCAAATTGAATCTTACAAAAAGGCCGTAGGACACCTATTATCCAATGACTATACTGTAGTTCGCATAGGCGCACCAGGTGTCACATATGTATCTGGCCCAGGCGTGGTTGATTTGGCCAATTCACCTTATAGAACCGACCTGTTGGAATTATTTTGCTTGACTAAGAGTCACTTTCTTATAACAGGAGAGGCTGGTCCGAGACAAGCGGGTGAGATGTTGAACATACCGTTTTTAACCGTAAATGCGATAGACCCGTTCGGTGCCTATCCTATCCGAAGTGATGGGCTGTTTATAACTAAGCATGTGATTGATCGCGAGACCGGTCAGCGGTTATCTGTTTCGGACATGTTGTCGGAAAAATACCATGCTGCATATAGAGATACGACGCGCTGGAAATATGTTGACAATACCGATGATGAGATTTTTCAGGCCGTGCTTGAAATGATTGACACTGTACAGGGGGTTTCAGATGAAAGCGATCTTCAAAATGAATACAGGCAAATGGTCTGTAAGGCAAGCGCTACTCTGCGGGATAAATGTTTTTATGTCCGAAAATGGGGCGCTGACAATGGATTCATAGGAGAAGGTCGAATTGCACAATTCTTCATAGATGCCTAAATAATAAACGGGGTTATTAATGGACAAAAAGCATCCTTTATGTTGTCTTCCATGGTTTCAAACGGATATAACGTATACAGGCGACATTCAACCATGTTGCATAATGGGCCCTATAGGAAATATCCATGAGGAAGATATTTTTTCAATATGGAACGGAAAACGATATCAATGTCTCCGCAGTAAACTTGCATCCGGTGATTTAAAGGGCATGCGATGTGAATTTTGCATTCATCGCCTTCATGGTAATTGGAAAGCATATCCTGAATTCAATTTTACAGACGCAGAGAGAAAAGGAAACTATAGAGATGCGTACGGGCATTACGTCAAGGGTGACACTTTATTAACGTCCAAACCTGTTTCGTATAGAATGGATGTGACTAATGAGTGCAACATTAGATGTAAGATGTGTTATCAAAATCATGATCCACGAACATATTTTACGAGATTCCCACGGTTTTTTATAGATGACTTCTTTGATAAAGGATATTACGAGCATGCCGGAGAGATTGTGCTTGTGGGTGGGGAACCTCTGTTTGTTCCTGAATCGCTCGAGATCATAAAGAGATTTAGCAAAATCGGTCCCGGGGAATGTCAGCTAAATCTTCAGACCAATGCCCTGCTTTTTGAAAAATATTGGGATGAGATTAAGACATTTAAAAACGCTTATTTTGCCATAAGTATGGATGGATGTAATTCTGCAACATATGAAAATATCCGGAGTGGGGGCAGATGGACAAAATTGCTATCAATATTGGAAACTATTCAGCGAATTATCGCGGCTGACAAGTGGAGACGGTGGAAGACATATCATGCACATATTGTGATGAAAAGCAATATTCTGGAATTACCACAAATGCTGCGATTCGCAGTTGACCATAATGCGGATGTGGGCTTTTCCCCTATGTTTTTCACGGATTGCAAGGACGAGAACATATTTATTTATAATTGGTTATTGGATGATATTCCTGAATGGAGAGCTGCCCTGGATCAGTCCATCGAAATGGTCGGCGAATTAGGGCTCAAATCCTTTGCTCGGGAAACACTGATATTTGTTCGCAAATTATTATTGATAGAGCCATGGATAAGACGATCATCAGGAGAAGCTATTCTACGGTCTGAGGGAGAATCGGGGTTGCAAAAAATATTTGACGATAAGGTTAAGAGGTCACCTTTTTTTGCACCTAAGGTAATATATTTCACTCCAATTCCCTCTTATGACGTTCAGTTTTCGAATTGGATCTCAAAACTGGCTTCTACTCAAAATCGCCTTTACTACCGTGACCAGACTCCCGAATCATTGAATAATCTGGCTGATATGCTTGATCAATATAAGCCTGCAAAGATAGTGGAACTTGGCACTTCTTCAGGGTTGTCTCTGCGTACATGGTTGTCTACGGCTACTGATGCGGAAATCATTGCTGTTGATCTTTCATTCAATCCACTTCAGGAGAGCCGGCAGGTACTCCCACTCAATCTGTCCCGAGTGAAACTGCTTGAGCAGGATATATTAAAAACAGATTTTAGCCAGCTTTGGGGACCAGAAGACAAAGTATTACTCTATGTGGACGCTCATGACCAACCCAACATTCCGATCATGGAGCACATTCTCCGGAACGCTTTGCCCGTGCTACCGGATGCTAGCCTCGTCATAGTTGATGATCTATGGTATAGCCCAATAACCCTGTCCAATAATAATGCTCTCCAATTTTTTGAAAATACTGTCATCAATGAAATTGATCCTCTACAGTGTTTTGAAGGCCACTATGCGTCTTATTGGAAAGGAGGTTCGTTCTTTGGGTTTTGTGAAGTAGTACCGTTAATAAAATGGGTGAATAAAAACCAAATAGATCTTTTTTTTAAGCCGAGAATAAAATCTGTTGCTTTTGAATGGAAAAAGAAAGGACTTCCCGATTTACCATTCGATGCAAAGGAATTTGAGCGATTATGCGGAAATATTAAGTATAGTCCGGTTGAAATACTGCATAATCAAGAAGAAGTTACCACAGGAGTGGAGAAACAAGCGATTACGCTTTGCAAGCAAGGGGGTGAACTGTATGCAAAAGGCAGGATGTATCTGTCTATGGCATGTTTTCAGCGCGCCTCTGATTTATGCCCCTCCATGACAGGGGTGTATTATGCACAGGGTGTTATCCTGGCCTGGACAGGGCGATTTGGGGAGGCCGCTCGGATTTTGGAAAAGGAAATTGACGGTTCCTCACCCCATCCAAATGCTCAGGCACTTCTAAAAGATATACAAGCGTGGATGAATAAGGGCAAAAGCCCCAAGACTGTCGGTCATAACCCCAAAAAAATGGAGCCCATAACGAGGATAATCAAAAACGGCGGATTAATGGAAAAGGCACCGGCGCTGAACGAGGAGGGCGAGGAGCTATGCAGGAAGGGTGATCTTGAAGGCGCATTAACAATCTTTAAAAAAGTCATTGAAATAGATCCAAACTTTGCGGTATCACACAATAATCTTGGGGTTTTGTTTTGGCAAACAGGAGAAACACAAAAGGCATTAAAACACTTTACAAATGCCCTGAAAATTGATCCCAATGACCGAGATACCATCCTGAATTGCGGTGAAGTGCTTAAATCGTCAGGAAAGATGGAAGATGTGAAGAGGCTTTATTCATCATATTTACAGAGAAATCCAAAAGATGAGGAAATATTGTCTGCTTTAGAGACATTGATGGCTTTGTAAAAAGTCAAAACCTGAATTTTATAGATATATAGGAAGGAAAACCATATGAAACAGTTGCCCGGGAACAATAACTTCACGCCTGCTCAAGCCTATTGGAATCAGCGTCATACATTAAAGTCACTGCACGAAAGGATACTTGCCCTTGCTGAAGCCGTAGACAGAAAGACCGACCTGTGGCCCGTTCAATGGGCGCAGATCATGGCTGCTGCACTTGAATTCAAACCTGACTTAATTTTGGAACTCGGAAGAGGCAAAGGTAACTCTACATGCGCATTCACGGAAGTTGCCAATCAACTTAGGAATGAAGGCGCTAATTGCAATGTAGTCAGTCTGTGTATATCTGATGACTGGGAAAATGTTACCCAGTGGGGTGTTCTTCAGGAGGTTGATGAAGAATGGTTCAGGCCTCTTAAAGCACTGAAAGGAAATATCCTCACATTTGATTACGATTCCATTTTAAAGGGCGTAAAAAGATGCTTGGTTTTATGGGATGCGCATGGATATGATGTCGCTGAATGTGTTTTGGGAAGAATTATGCCGAAGATAGCCGGAATACCCAATCTCGTAATTATGCATGACCTGTCCGACGCAAGGTATGAGCCTCCTGAAACATCATCATATAAAGGGAATCGTTTGTGGAGAGGCAATAACTGGTCGGGCCCGCGCATAAGGCTTGGATACATTGATTCAACAGTCGAACAAGCAGTGGCGATTGTAGACTTTATATCAAGAAATAAAATATCTTTCGATTCGGCAGACCACAGTTTCGATATTGAGATTAAAAGAGATGCGGTGAAATACAAAGAGATGCAGGAGATGCTTGGAAACGACCTGTTCTCAACAGGTGCTCACTGGTTCTGGTTCACCCTAAATGAGGTAATGGGCACGTTGACTTATCCGTATTTCGGCGCTGTTGTTAACAATAATTTTTATGAAATTAGTATTTTTGAAAGGGTTCAAATACTCGGTGTTTCCCTTAGAAATGCTGTTATTGAGCAGCCTCATCTGAAAGACATCATACCGAGAATCAATCGTTATTTAAAGACAGAGCAAACCAATCTGGCAGTAAAGATGATAGAGACCGAGCTTGGACATTTAGAAGAATCTATTGAGATTTTCAGAAAGCTCCGAGAGTTTGTACTTAAAATTCAGAAAGACGATGCTATGCATCTTTATCGTCTGCCCGAATCGATACAAATGCCGCTCACATTATGATTTGTAGGCGAGATTTGGAAAGGATGGATACAGGATGATTAACTGCGCACAGCCATGGTTTGAGATGCAGATAGAGTACAACGAGCGTGTAGGCTGCTGTTGTTATTACAGATTTGAAAAGGCATGTCTGGATTTGAATGAACCATTCAGCGTTGATAAATACTGGAACGGCGAGAAGATGCAGGAGACCAGGAAGGTTGTAGCTTCTAACAACATTTTAGGCACAGGCTGTGAAGGTTGCCAGTATATCAGGTACGGGTCTGTTTCACCATTTCTTGCCATGCCGGATTATTTGAATCAAAAACAGAGGAACAACTGGAGCAATGCCCTTAACAATTATAAAAAGAAGATGATAATTATTGACTCTTACCCTGTAAAATATTACTTCAACTTTGGATTGCTCTGCAATCTGAAATGCATTATGTGCAGTCAGGAGAATCTGCGCAGGATAGATAAACGACTCCTACCTGTGGAGATACTGACAGGCTTAAAAGAATATCTGATGGTGGCGAATGAAATAGCCGTCATAGGGGGAGAGCCTTTCCTGCTCCCCAATGCGCGTGCACTTATTGAGATGATGGTCAGTGATCCAGATTATTCGGATTTAAAATTATCTCTTTTTACAAATGGGACATTGCTTCACCGTTATATTGAGAAATTGAGATCAATGAAGAGGATTAATCTGTGTGTAAGTCTGGATACCATTGGAGATGCTTACGAAAAGATCAGGCGGGGAGCAACGTGGAACCGGACAGAGCAAAATATTATGGCATTCAGAGAAACCGCTGAGAAGTACAACCTGGATTGGAGAGTCAATATTGCCGCGGTAGTTATGAAGAGCAGCATACCACGTCTGGTGGATTTTGTAGACTGGTGTATAGAGAGAGACTTCCCAGTGCATTTTGTCCCTATTCAACCGCAGGCTTTGCAGCCGAAGGGGTTCTCCTTTGGGGAAGAGATATTTAAATATCCTGGGCTGCTAAAGGATATCCCAAACTGGGAAGATCTGTTTAATAAGGCCATAGAGAAATTAACCGAAAAAGGCTGGATCTCCGGCGCAGCAAAACCATTGTCATTGATGAGGGATGAGATCAAGGCAAGGGAACTCAATCTCAAGGGGGAAACCCTATTTTGCAGAGGCGATATAGAAGGGGCTATGAAGCTTTTTACAGAAGCCGAGAGGAAAGACCCTGATTATATGCTCACATACAACAATATCGGGGTCATTCACTGGCAAAAGGGAGAGGTTATGACTGCATTACGCTATTTCATAAATATTCTGAAGGTGGATCCGAATAGCCGTGAAGCGACTCTTAATTGTGGCATGCTTTTGAAAAGCATGGGGAAATTTGAGGATGCAGAGAAAATTTACGCCGCCTATCTTCGGAACCATCCCGATGATCGTGTTATTACTGCTGCCTTGCAGTAATAACTATAATGAGCGCAGCAAAGGGTACTATGACACATATCGGAGCTAAACCTAAACTGAGCATTGTTGTCACCGCCCGCAACGACAATCATGGTGGCGGTTTTTTACGGCGGATGCAGATTTTTATAAACGGCCTATTGAACCAGGCGGAAAGGCATAAGCTAAAAGCAGAACTAATTGTTGTTGAGTGGAATCCACCAACTGACAGACCACCTCTCTTTGAGGTTTTGAAATGGCCTGAGAAAAACGAATTCTGCACGGTGAGATTCTTCGAAGTTCCTCCAGGGATACATAACCGATACAAGTATGCCACTAAATTGCCCTTATATCAGATGATTGCCAAGAATGTTGGAATCAGATATGCACGTGCTGAGTTTTTGCTCGCCACTAATATTGATTTGCTGTTTTCCGATGAACTTGTCAAGTTTTTAGCATCTGACGAACTGGTTGAAAATTATGTCTACCGAGTTGACAGGTACGATATTCCTGAAGATATACCTTTGAATGCTCCAATAGATGAGCAACTTCAATTTTGTCAGGAAAACGTAATCAGAATTAATTCCAGAGAAGGTACACATAATCTTCTGACCGGAAGATATTTCCCAACTTATGCCGGACTCAATACTGATTCTACCCGCCTGCATTTCAATGCCTGTGGAGATTTTACCCTGATGTCTGTAAAGGACTGGCATTTCTTAAATGGGTATCCTGAGTTTGACATGTATTCGGCTCATATAGATTCGCTGCTGCTGCTAATGGCTTATCATGCAGGAATTGGGCAGGTGATACTTCCTGACCAAATGCGGACATATCACATAGAACACTCATCATGTATGATAGCTGAAATTGCTGCCAAATTATCAAAAGACCTGAAAGCGGCAAACATTCCTGAAATTAAGATTTCACAACTTGAAGAATGGGCATCTGAGATGAATAGAAATCAGCGGCCTATAATCTTCAATGACTCAGAATGGGGATTTGCATCTGAAAGGTTGAAAGAAACAATCGTGATTTCTGCAAGCTGGGAAGCTAAAATAAAATCAGAAGATCCGATCAATAAAACACCAAGACATGTTTTTAAAGAAGTTAGCCCTGCTACAGAAAAGTCCATCTTAATAATCGCAGAACACCTTCCGCTGTATGATATAAACCCTGAAGATAACAACTTTTATCAGATGATAAAAGTGTTAGCCAAGTATCATCGAGTTGTCTTTCTTGCAAGAAGCGGGGTTGAAAAAGGAAAATATATCGAGAACTTAAGGAAAAAAGGGGTAATTGTTTTTTATGATGTCAAAGGTTTGAAGAAACAGATTTTAAGAGACCCAAAGTCTATTTCTCGGTATGCTTCTTCTGTGGTCGTGGAGACAGTTTTTACACATCACAAATTTGACGTAGTTTTGCTTGAATCACCGGAAATCGCCGGTTTTTATCTGAACACTATCCGTGAGCTTTCTCCTCAAAGCGTAATAATGATAAGTGCATTTACAGCAGAGAATAACAAAGTATATGCCTATGAACAGGCGGATATGGTCATCTCCGATCCTGGAAAAGCGGAGTTTCTTTTATCAATGTTGCCCGATTTAAACATAAGAGTTTTACCGAAATCGCCTTCTGATAATTTTTTTGAAAAGGGGTTGCTTAAGGCACTGAATAATCTGCCGGAACCGATAGATAAAAATCTGGGGAGGTTCAGGCTTTATCCGGATTCAATCCCCGTTGAATCTTTAAATAAGACGGAACTTACCGTTGTCTTTGTGGTCAAGGATGTTCCTGAAATCGCAAAATTTTCCATGGGAACCCTCTTCAATAATACCGGTCAAAACCACGCAAAGATAATTGTTGCTATAGACAGTAAGGCAGATCATGGTATCGGCAATAAGCTGGAGAGGGGATTTAAACATTATTTTATATATGAAAATGAACAGGAACTTACAGCTTTTATTTGTCGTGTTATTAAACACTGCCAGAGCAGATATGTTGCAATTATGGATTCGACCGTAGTTGTGCCTCCTCTCTGGGACAGACGCTTAGTAGCTCATTTCAAACAGGACCCCCAAATCGGAATAACTACACCGGCAGCCGCAGAATTATCGTACAACTCTGCATATAAATTTGAAAGCGACGCATGGTCTGTTTACAACAAAAATAAAGGTTTAAATGTATTTTCTAACAGAGTGGATGTTCCCTGTATAATCATTGACTGCTCTACCGTTGGAGAAAATAAGTATCACAATTTAACCGGACTTATCTCGGAGATTGTAAATAAAGGCAGCAAAATAGCGATCGCAAAAGACACTCTCGTCCGGCATTTAAATCCGGGGCTGAAGAAGAAAACCAATAAGATCAGATTTGAAAATCCTGAAGCAAAGCTTCTGAGTGTAGTGATCCCGTCATATAATAACAAGGAGGAGCTGCTTAAGTGCCTGGGGTCTCTCTTTAATCAAAAAGATGCCGACTATAAAAAGCTTGAGATTATCGTCGTGGATGATGGTTCTGAAGACGGGACTATTGAAGCTCTTGATAAAATAAAAGCTCCCTGTAAATTCAGGTATTATAGCCGGTCACATAAGGGATGGTCAGCAGCCATAAATCGGGGAATAGTAGAGGCGGCTGGCAGCTTTATTCTCCTGACATCTCCGTATGTGATTGCGGATGAAAACCTGATAAGTGAACATTTGAAAACACACGAGAAGTATAGCGGAGAGGATATTGCGGTATTGGGTCGCATATCAGCTTCTCCCCCAGAGGGAATAGGGGAAATCACCCCATTTATGAAATTTTTGTTAAAAAGTCCCTTGATTCAATATGGTTATGAGTTTGCATTTGATTACAATGACATCGAATCTTCTGAGAATGTGGAATATGAATATTTTTATACACCCAATCTTTCATTGAAAAGAGATATCTTTCAGAATGTTGGGCTGTTTGAAGAAGGCCTTCAGCATGGTGTTCAAGATTTAGAATTTGGTTTTAGGGTTTCGTTAAATAAATATCGCATCGTTTATAACCGTGATGCAGTTGCTGATCTTTACCGCCGGATAAATTTAGAAGGATTTCTCGAAAGACAGATCCCGGTTGGAAGGCAGCAGGCTATTCTGTCTCAAATACATCCGGGCATATTTGATGTTAATCCCATTAAAATGAGTTGTGTGCGCCATCTGTTAGGGAAGGAAAGATTGGTTGAGCGTGCCGAGGAACTTGTCGACGAGCTTGAAAAGATGCCTGAAGGTATACGGAACAATTATAAGTTTTCCGGTTCTTCTCTTTTGGAGAGGTGCTACATCATTCTGTCAGATTATTATTACGCTATGGGGATAAATGAGGCGTTGAAAGAACACGAAGGAGATAACTGGCTGGATACCTATATTGATGGAATGGATGTAGAGTTACAGCACTTAAAGAGTGAAAACCAGGCATACGAGCTATTGATGGAGAGTTATTACAGGGCAGGCAAGGGTGATTTCCCGGCCTTTCTTGATGGTGTCGAGCAGGCAGCTCAACTTATCCCGATGCATGCCAGCCCCTACTATGCACTGGGAAGTTTCTATTTAAATCTTGAAAAGCATAAACCTGCAGAAGAGACATTCGGAAAAGGACTGGAGAAAAGGAAATTATATGATTATCTATCCATTCTTCCCGTAGAAGATGAAGCCCTTTACTATATGTGGCTTGCCATGGCCTGCATCCCTCAGGGGAAATATAAAAAGGCTGCCGAAGTTCTCGAGGAATTGATAGCGGAAAGATTGCCTGTCTCGGTAGAGCAGGGATCTTTTGTATATAAGTGTTTAAGCTTGTCTTATAAGGCATTGGATGAAGAAAGAAAGGCCATCTTTTGTAAAGAGGAGTCTGATAGGCTTAAGGAAGAACTAAAGACAGCAGTTTAGGGTATTTATGGTTACTACTTTTAATGAGAATATCTCTTTGATAGAAGCTAAAAACGGTAATCTCTCCCTGAGGGTTGCATGTGATGACGGCTCTTTAAAGACCCTGCACAGCATTTATGATCCGGAAGGAGAGGCGAAGGCTATTGTTGATGCGTTTCAGTTTGACGGCAGAGGGCTTTTGGTGGTTTTAGGATTGGGACTCGGGTACCATCTGTTTGAGCTTGTAAAAAGGTTTCCTGATACAGAGATTATAGTAATTGAGACCGTACCTGAGATATACGAGCTTGCAAAAAAGTATGGAAAGGTCTCCGACCTTGAGGATAAGATCAAACTGATCGTCGGGCTTTCTGCCGATGATGCGATCAAGGAGATTACCAGGGAGCAGATGAATGCCGGAATGGCCCCCCTCACAGTCTTTCCTTTATCCCCCGCCATATCTGCCTTTCCTCGCCATTACCACCCTATCCTTAAGGCGCTGAAGAATACCACATCTGTAAGACTCTGGGATAGGCTAAAATATCCTAAATTCAAAAATGGTCTCCTCAATGTCGCCCTTATTGACTTTGGCTATTTCCTGACCCATGAGGTGGAAAAGACGATTAAACGTCTTGGCCACAGGGTGGTGAAGTTCCCGATAAGAAAAGGAGAGGATGGTGGGGTTACGATTACAAGGTTGATGGAGAATATCCTCGACTTTAAACCTGACTTCTTCCTCACCATAAACCACCTGGGTTTTGATGAGGCAGGAGAATTGGCCTCATTCTTTAAAACAATAGAGATGCCTGCTGCATCCTGGTATGTTGATAGCCCTAATATTATTGTTAAGGCATTTAACAGAAATGTTTCTCCGCATGTTTCTATATTCTTATGGGACAAAGGCTATATAGAGGATATGGAGGCAATGGGTTTTGAGGAGGTGGCATATTTGCCTCTTGCTACCGACGAAGATGTTTTCAGACCAATCAAATTAAGTCCACTGAATATAAAAAGATACGGTACTGATGTGGGCTTTGTCGGCAACTCCATGGTAGACTCGGTTGTGGAGAAATTCAAAAAAGTTCCCGAAGAGCTTCATCCCTTCCTTGAAAGGATGGCAGAACTATTGAGTTCATCGAGGATGCCCTTTGATGAGTTGCTGAAGACTATAGATGAGGATGATTTAGAAAAGATTAAATCTCTCACACCACGAGTAAGGCTTTTTTTAGAGGCGGCTACCCTATGGAGGGCAACATTGCTTTATCGCCTTTCGTGCATCGAGATGCTTAAGGATTTTAATCCCTGTATCCATGGAGATAAAGACTGGAAGAAACTATTAGGTAATGGGCATAGGCTTGGGCATTCACTGAACTACTATAGGGAACTTCCTGTCTTTTATAATGCCTGTAAGGTAAACTTCAATGCAACAAGCCTTCAGATGGAACAGGCTGTTAATCAGAGGGTCTTTGACGTTCCGGCATGCGGCGGTTTTCTCCTGACTGACCATCAGGGAGCAATTGAAGAACTCTTTGATGTAGGAAAAGAGGTTGTAACTTATAAAGATAAGGATGAGATACCTGAATTGGTGAGATTTTACCTGAATAATCCCGAGGCGCGTAAGGCGATAACGATGATGGGAAGGCAGAGGGTTCTGAAAGAACATACCTATAAACATAGATTAAACACCGTGATAGAGGCTATGAGGGATAGATATGGTTAAGCCTTCTTCGTCATCGAATACACAAAGGCAAGTATCTCTGCAACTGCTCTGTATAGCTCAGGAGGTATCTCCTGATAGAGGTCAAGGGTTGAAAGCACCTCCACAAGCTGTTGATCTTCCTTGAGGGGAATATTGTGCTCCAAGGCTATCTGCAATATCTTCTCTGCTATCGTGCCGCTTCCTTTCGCTACAACCTTCGGTGCAGCATCCTTTTCAGGCTTATACCTTAAGGCCGCCGCTTTCTTACGACTTTCTGTCTTCATATCCTGATGTTTATTATCTGTTCGAAGGATTCAAGTTTTTCCAATTGGTCTAAAGAACTATCTTTGTCCAAAAAATTGATTGCCTTGAGATTTAAGCCGCTTTCGTTGAATCTATCCTTAAGTTCTCCCATATGCGAACGGAGAATTGATTGAAATTTATCGTTTTCAAGTCTGAAAGATACAAAAAATTCTTTGTTAAGCATTAAAACTATGATGGTAAGTTTTCCAAGGCTTTTTAGATCAAGATTTATTCTGCAGGAATATGGGGTACAGTTTCCCCCATCTTTATCCCCTCTTTTAAAGGCTATTTCTCCATCTTTTAACTCCTTCCAGCCAAAGGGCAGAAATACTTGAAAAAAGTCTGTTGATTCAAGTTTCTCCTGGAACATACTCTGTATTTGAACCTTTAAATCCTTTGGCAAAGAATCAATATCAATATCAAAAGGCAATGCTTTAAGAATCTTTTCAACAACCGTAGAAAAATCCTTCGCTCCTCTGCCTTCTTTTAAAAAAGTTGCGGACAACTCCTGGAAAATCCTGTTCACAGCATTATCTTTATGGTAATATCGCTGTTTGCTAATGGATTCGTCAGAGTATCCCATAAACTGAAGCGTCAGTTCTTTGTTCGGATTATCTTTGCTCAATACCCTGAAAAAAGCGGCAGAATCTTTCTGCAACGGAATTTCTGTCTTTGCCGTGATGAAGTTGCCTTTTATCTTCAGGGTTATCCCGCCGGTTGCAAGAATATCTATTATTTCCGCCTTCACAATCTCACCCAATTTAAGAGGGATAGATTTGCCAATGGGCGTTACAATGACAATTCTGCTATCAAGATTCGCAATCTGCATCATGGTTAAAAGAAGACCTTCCCGGGATTCATTATCCCATTTGGATCAAGGAGGGTCTTGATTCGTTTCATTACCTCCAGACTCGGTCCATGTTCATGAGCCATGAATTTGCGCTTCCCTATTCCAACCCCATGTTCACCTGTGGCTGTGCCTCCCAGATCAAT
>QZJR01000020.1 GCA_003599365.1 Deltaproteobacteria bacterium
AAGATAAACCTGCCAGGGATGTTGTGACTGAGCTTATGACCAGGGACCTGAAATGTGAGATAGATTCTTACAATAATTAATTTGGATTTAATGTTGACGGCTTCGTAAAAAACCCCCATGCCCCGTGGGGCACCACGAAGCATGAAAATAGGCTTTTGTTGATTTTATTACGTTATTTACTCTATTTTCGTAGTAAGTCAGGAAACCCTTTTTCTTGTCATTCCGGCGGAAGCCGGAATCCAGTAAATTCAAGCACTTCTAGACTCCGGCTTTCGCCGGAGTGACGGCTTTGGGGACTTTTTACGAGAGTGTCAATGTTTACTTAATTAACTTTTCCCTAAAGAACCCCTCTGGAGCAAACATTAGCAGAATCATTAAATAGCTCACCGTTCTCAGCTAAACCCTTTTCTCTCTCCTGCCCCCCCCCATACGAGAGAGAGTTAGGGGATAAGGTTGAAAAACCCCTTGACACTACTGGGGTTTTAATCAATAATTAAACCATACAAACCTCATCTTTCCAATGGAGTAGGGATCAGTTATGGGGTAGTAACGATTAATAGAGATGCTTCTGGGATAATAGTAATTTCCTTCCCTTATGACCTCCTCCTTGTTTCAAAGGTAAAAACCATTGATGGCCGCAAGTGGCGTCCTGCGGAAAAATACTGGAGTGTGCCGTATTCCGAAGGGATTGTCGAGAAGATTAAAGAGGTCTTTGACGGAGAAGATATTAAGTTAGATACCTCCTTGTTTGGAGGAGCGGTTGAAACGCGATCTTCATCACTTTATGATTTTGAAGATTTAAGAAAGGAACTCATTTCACGTAAATACAGCCGGAAGACAATAAAAGGATATCTTTATTTTAATAGGGACTTCCTATCCTTTACCGGCAAAAGGCCGGATGAAGTGAGAGAGGAAAATATCAAGAACTACCTTGTCTATCTTGCTGATGAAAAGGACTCCGCCGCCGCCACCCTGAATCAGGCAATTAATGCCCTTAAGTTCTATTACGGAAGTATGCTGAAGAAAAAATTTCTTTATGAGATCAAAAGACCGAGGAAAGATACGATACTGCCTGTTGTGCTGAGCCAGGAAGAAGTAGCGAGGGTTTTAACATGTCTGGAAAACCTCAAACACAGAACACTTCTCATGCTTGTTTATGCTTCCGGTTTGAGAGTGAGCGAGGTAGTCAAGCTCAGGGTGGTAGATATAGACCGCGACAGGATGCTGCTAAACATCAAAGGGGCAAAGGGACGAAAGGACAGATACACAATGCTTTTTCACACAGCGCTGGAGACCCTTGATGAATACCTCGAAAAATACAAGCCCTCAAAATGGCTCTTTGAAGGTGCAAGGGACGGAAGATATCTGTCGATAAGAACAGCGCAAGCCATATTCGAGCAAGCAAAGGACAAAGCAGGGATAAAGAAGGACATCTCCATACACGGATTGCGGCATAGTTTCGCAACTCATGCCCTTGAAAACGGCACGGACCTTCGGTATATACAGGAGCTTCTTGGACACAAAAGCAGCAAGACAACGGAGATATACACACATGTCAGCACGCGGGACATTGGCAGGTTACGAAGCCCGCTTGATAATCTGGATTTAAAGAAAGGGGTTGAAAAAGAAGACGAAAAAATAGTGGAATAGGAAATAGGCAACATACCTACTGCGTAAAAATATCCCTTTCGGAAGGATAGACGCAGTATACAATGTTACCCATAGGAAAAATAGACGCAATGCGTCTACAAACAAGTTATATGAAATTCGTGGCAACATAAAAAGATTTTTTGAAGTTAAGGTAGAATAAAAAGTGGGTGAAACAAGTTTTGTAGCATTTTTGACATCCGATGATAGAATTAGACATTATCACTTCAGCATTAAGGAAAAAATAACAGAATTCACGGTTCAATATGAGGCTTTTATTCGTGGTAAGTGGCATCCTATTATGAGATATGATACTGCCCATGGGTTTGCACACCTTGATAGAATGCATCCAGATGGTTCAGTAGAGAAAGTGCCTCTTTCCTATTGGGACTATAATGAGGCATTAAGCTTTGCCCAGTTTGATATTAAGTCAAACTGGGAGTGGTATCGTAAAAGATATGAAAAGGAGATGAAGCAAAATGAACAAGCAGGAACTATTTGAGAAAAATTTAGTGCTTACCACAGAGTTTAGCAGGTATGTTTTAGAGCATCCTGAAGTTGCGAAGCGTATACCTAAGGATGCGGTAGTGGTGATTCTACCTGAATATGATCAGGAACTGGCAGAGGAAAATCTTAAAATAGCAAAGGCAAGGAGGGAAAAAGATCAGCCGCTGGTGCTTGTGAAAGTTGAAAAACTTGCTCCTGTAAGAAAGTCCAGATTAGTTAGACCTAAAGTAGAGATAGCCTCTGTTTGAAGGGTTAACAAATGAGAGAGTGTTGCCGAACTTCATATAACATGGCGGAAAAGACTAACATCTAAACCCTTTGGGCTTCTTTTCCGCCAAGAACGTTAAACGAAACCTTTATGAGGAGAAAATTACTATGACCCTTATTGAAAAATATGAAACATATAGGAAGATCGGCATGGAACTAAATCATAAAATAATAGACACCTGTCTTGACCGTGATGTATTGATGAAATCAGCAAGGTTACTTGGTATTGTTCGTGACGGTACCTTGATATTTGATAGCGAGAATGAAACAAGCGTTTTAATGGATTTTGCTCTTAACGAATATAGGGTGAATAATAAGAATACCATCGAGATTTATCGGGAGAAGATAGGCTGGCAAAATGAGATAGAGAAAGACATATTGGATGCTTTACTCTCGTCATATACTTCTCTATTCAAAATTACTTCTATCTCTTAAGCAGAAAATACATTACTCTTGAATGACATTTTGAACAAAAAAGATAACATAAAGCTAATAGACATTGCCTTCAGTAAAACCGCTATTCTTGGATTATTATTGTTTATTAGGCTCATTCCGTTTAAAGATTTCAACATGACTTCCGGCGTATCTTTTGTTTTTCCCGGTGACTTAGAAGAATATCTTCTTAGGAGATATAAGAAACTGAGTAAGAAGGTTAAATCAGATAGTGATTCAATTAAGCGATTTATTTTCTTTTTCAGATTGAATAAAATTGATGGCATTGAAGTAAAATATGAATAAAAAGGCTTCATATAAAGGGGCTGCGGCTTGCCGAGTCGAAGCCGACGCCGCCTATCAGGCGGCTAACCGGCTTCTCCCAAATGCCCTTCGGGCACTTCGGCAAGCCGCAGCCCCGTTAGGCGCAATGCCAAGCCCAACAAAAATTATGTGAGGTGAAGGAAGATGACTACCCTGACAACATTAGAGCAATGGGAACAACAAATAACTCGGCTGCCGGTGCGTGATCAACTTAAGCTGATAGCGCGTATCTCTGAGCGTCTAAGTATTACGCCGCTGAATACAAGTGCGCGAGATGCCGATGAACTCTTAGCATTGTGCGATGCGGCAGCGGATATGTGGGAAGGCGAGTTTGATGCGGCTCAAGAGATTCGCCAAATGCGTCAAGAGCGGGATGAGCAAATATGGCCGAGCAAGTCATAGATACAAGCGTCGCTATCAAATGGGTGGTCAAGGGCGAGCCGTTCCGTAGCAAGGCACGGCAATTGCTCAGTGATGCCCAAATAAAAGGTATCATGTTGATTGGGCCGCCCCTTTTGGAATACGAAGTCGAGAGTGTATTGCAGCGCCGTCTTTACTCTGGGCGTGCAACCATAGCAGCGGTAGATGCATCATTAGCAGCTTTCTATGCAGTCGGAGTACAAGTCGTCACTCATCGCGATATGGTTCGTCGTGCACGAGAAATAGCCCGACAATCTAATCAAGAGCGCATCTATGACTCGCTTTACGCTGCCCTTGCCGAATTGCGCAACTCTGAGTTCTGGACAGCCGACAAAGCCTTTTATGATGCTGTAAAGTCAGTACTTCCATTCGTAAGGTATTTACCTGACTATCCTTGAACCAGAGAAGGCTTGGCACAGCACCTAACAGCGTGTTTGCGGTTCGCTTCGCTCACCCAAATTTTTCGCACTTCGCAAACCCGCGAAACGATACCCAAAATGCCGCTCCGCTTGAACGACTACAGGTGTTGACAAAGGCAGTAGATTAAATATAATAATAGATCCTTGGAATATATATAGAATAAGACGGTGTTCACATTTTGGGTATCGACGCAAATGGAAAATGCAATAAGGAGGCGAGGTTAATGACGGAAATTATGAGAGTAACAGAAATCCAGGCTAAGTTTGAATCGGAATGGGTTCTTATTGATGACCCTGAAACAGATGAAAGTTTGGAAGTTAAAGGCGGTAAGGTTTTGTGGCATAGCAAAGACAGGGATGAGGTCTATCGAAAAGCGACCGGAAAACTTGAGATAATGCCACTGTGCGGTCGTATTGTGCCAGAACTTGAAGGTTATGGCTTTAGAGAAGTTATTTACAGAAATTATCGGATTGTTTATAGGCTTACGGATGATGATACTATTGAAATACTTGCCGTTGTGCACGGTGCTCGTGAAATTAAAAAAGTATTTCATGAGGAATGGGAATTGGGTTAATAATGCCCATAAAGGGTACTTTGAACTTTCAAGGTTGAACGATAGGAAAGAGTATAATTGAGCGAACATTAACTTATCCTAATTTGTATTTAGCATTTGCCAATTAGTAATAGCAAGGGAGTGGCGGTATGGCTAAATCGAATCCTATCTATTTAGGTATCGATGTTGGTTCAGTGAGTGTCAACACCGTAGTGATGAATAAAAACAGGGATATTCTGGAGGAGCACTACACCAGAACAATGGGGCAACCTTTAAAAACAGTGAAAAAGGTTCTTACAGAAATTCTTTCCTGCATCGAAAAAGGTCAAATAATGGCTGCTTCCCTCACGGGCACAGCAGGCAAGCTGGTAGCAGAACTCATAGGGGCAAACTTCGTCAATGAGATTATCGCCCAGAGCAAATCTGTAGAGCGCCTTTATCCCCAGGTAAAAACACTCATTGAGATTGGGGGAGAAGATTCTAAACTCATCTTACTTGACTACGACAAGCGCCGGAAGAGGACAAGGATCGCAGATTTCGCCATGAATACAATATGCGCCGCTGGTACCGGATCCTTTCTGGACCAACAGGCCCATAGGTTAGGTTTAAGTATCGAAGAGTTTAGCGAATTGGCCCTAAAATCAGAGAACCCTCCCAGGATTGCCGGAAGGTGCAGTGTTTTCGCCAAGACCGATATGATTCACTTACAGCAAGGAGCTGTTCCAGACTTCGATATCGTTGCGGGTCTATGTTATGCTATGGCAAGGAACTTCAAAAGCAATATTGGAAAAGGCAAAAACTTTACCCGCCCTGTCTCATTTCAGGGGGGAGTAGCAGCCAATGTGGGCATGAGAAAGGCATTCCTCGACGTCTTAGAATTAGAGGAAGCGGAGTTTATCATTCCAGGGCATTTTGCATCAATGGGCGCCATAGGCTCTGTGATTGCTGCTATGGAAGACCCGGCTAAGCAAGTCCCATTTCTGGGGTTAGAAAGGCTTCAGAACTACCTTGAAACCCATCAGGGGAAAAGTATCGGATTAAGTCCTCTTACCCTTTCAGAAGAAAGTAAAAAGGGAATGGCAGAGGTCACAACCAACCCTTGCGCCTCGAAAAAAGAGGATAAGGTTGATGCCTTCCTGGGCATAGACGTAGGATCCATCAGCACAAACGTAGTGGTTATAGACAGAAACAAGCATCTTCTCTCCAAGAGATACCTGATGACCGCCGGTAGGCCTATAGAGGCAATAAGACAGGGGTTAATGGAAGTTGGAGAAGAAATAGGTGATTATGTAACTATACGAGGTGTGGGGACTACAGGTTCAGGAAGGTATTTGACAGGGGATTTCGTTGGGGCCGATATCGTGAGGAATGAAATAACCGCTCAAGCCACAGCATCTATTAATATTGATCCGGATGTTGATACCATATTCGAGATTGGTGGCCAGGATTCAAAGTATATTAGCATAGAAAACAGTACCATAGTTGATTTTGAAATGAATAAAGTCTGCGCAGCGGGCACCGGATCCTTTTTGGAGGAACAGGCAGAAAAGTTGGGAATTTCCATCAAGGAGGAGTTTGGGAACATGGCTTTAAGCGCCCCATCTCCTGTTTCCCTTGGTGAAAGGTGTACTGTATTTATGGAGTCCGACCTTGTTCATCATCAGCAGAGAGGCGCCAGTAAGGAGAACTTGGTTGCAGGGCTAAGCTATTCAATAGCTATAAACTATCTGAATAAGGTAGTAGGAGATAGAAAGATAGGAGAAAAAATCTTCTTCCAGGGAGCAACGGCATTTAACCGGGGGGTAGTGGCTGCCTTTGAAAAGATACTTGGCAAACCCATTAAGGTTCCCATAAACAACGAGGTTACAGGGGCCATAGGTGTTGCCATTCTTGCTATGGAGGAGAATAAGAACAGGGAAAGTAAATTCAAGGGGTTTGATCTAAGTGAGAAGAGCTATGACCTCTCTTCCTTCGAATGTCAGGGATGCCCCAACATGTGCGAGATAAGAAAGCTAACTGTTAAAGGAGAGAACCCTCTTTTTTACGGGAGCAGGTGTGAAAAGTATGAGGTGAACAAAGAAAAGAAAGAGGAGACTGACCTGCCGGATCTCTTTGCCGAGAGGGAAGAGCTGCTTCTAAACATAAACAAAAAGGATTACGGATTGGATGATAACGCGGGAGTGATAGGGATACCCAGGATACTATTCTTCCATGAGCTGCTTCCCCTTTGGAAGGCCTTCTTTAATGAACTGGGATTCAGGGTAGTATTTACTGAAAATAGCAATAAAAAAATCATCCGTCAAGGGATTGAAAGTGTTGTAGCCGAGACATGTTTTCCCATCAAGGTCTCCCATGGACATATACTGGAGCTAATAGAGAAGGGCGTGAAGAGAATATTCTTGCCAAGCATTATTAACATGAAACGAATGCATCCAGACATAGAACAGAGTTACAACTGCCCTTATGTACAGGCATTTCCCTATACTGTGAAATCCGCTATCAACTTTGAAAAACACGGAGTGCAGGTTCTCCAACCCGTAATTGACCTTGGGATAGGAAGGGTTGGCTTAGAGATGCCTCTGGTAAAGATGGCAAAGGAGCTAAAGATACCATCGAAGAAGGTCAAGATGGCTATCTCTAAGGCATTGGATGTTCAGGATAATTTTTCCTCTGCCCTGCAGGCCAGAGGAATTGAGATTCTCGCCAATCTCAAAGAAGGACAGAAGGCAATAGTCATTGTAAGTCGGCCATATAATGGATGTGATTCCGGCATCAACATGGACTTACCAAAGAAACTTAGAGATTTAGGCGTTCTGGCAATCCCCCTGGACTTCCTGCCCTTAGGAGACAGTGATCTGGCAAAGGCAGAAGGAGATATGTACTGGAAGTATGGACAGAGGTTTTTAACCGCCGCCCATACAATAAGGAACAATCCAAATCTATACGCCCTGTATATCACCAATTTTGCCTGCGGGCCAGACTCCTTTATATTACATTTCTTCAGAAATAAATTAAAAGGGAAACCATACCTTCAGATAGAGGTAGACGAGCACAGTGCAGATGTTGGTGCTATTACCCGTTTAGAGGCCTTCCTTGATACCCTGAAGAACGTTGCTGAGCAAACAGAAGTTGGAAAAAAGGGAAAGACCACCCTTACCCAAAGGAAGGAAAACAAGAAAAGAAAGATTTACATCCCCTATATGTCTGATCATGCCCTTGTCCTCTCTGCCGCCTTTGAAGCATGCGGTGTGCCTTCAACGGTAATACCGGAATCCGATGAGGAGACCCTGGAACTGGGAAGAAAATTGACCTCCGGTAAAGAATGTTATCCCTGTGTACTGACTACAGGCAACATGGTAAGGCTATTAAAAGACCCTGATTTTAATCGTCAAAGCTCTGCTTTCTTTATGCCCTCTGCCAATGGGCCATGCCGTTTCGGTCAGTATCACCGTTTTCACCGCCTGATCCTGGACGAGCTGGGATATGAAGATGTGCCCATCTATGCACTAAATCAAGACGAAACCATTTATCAGGAATTGCAGGCTGTCGGAAAGAGGCTTATTCGACTGGCATGGCAGGGCATAATAGCTGTTGATATTCTCGAGAAAAGGCTCAGGGTTATAAGACCCTACGAGAAAATTCAGGGAGAAACCGAAAGGGTCTATCTGTATTTCATACAAAAAATCTCTGATGTTATAAGGAAAGAAGGGGACATCTTTGAAACCTTGAAGGAGGCGCGGGCAGAGTTTGACAGCATAGAGTTAAATAATTCAGAAAAAAGACCTGTTATCGGGATAGTGGGAGAGATTTATATCCGTTCAAACAATTTCAGTAATGAAAATATCGCCTTAAAGATTGAAAGTCTTGGTGGAGAGGTATGGCTTCCCACCATCTCCGAATGGGTATTCTATACTAACTTCACATCAAAGAGGAGGAGCCTTAGTAATAAGAACTATAGGGGTTTCCTCAGCACCTGTCTGACAGAACTCTTTCAAAAACGGGACGAACATAGACTGGAAGCGGCATTTGACGGATCAATAAAGAACCTCCGGGAGCCGAGTACCAAACAAATTCTAAAATTGGCAAAACCTTATATCGACTCCTCTTTTGAAGGGGAAGCAGTCTTAAGCATAGGAAAGGCAGTGGACTTTTATAAAAAAGGGGTAAGTGGCATTGTAAATGTAATGCCCTTTACCTGTATGCCTGGCACCATCGTTAGTGCCATACTGAAGCGGTATCGAGATGACCAAAACCATATCCCTGTCCTCAATATGGCATATGATGGGCAAGAAAATACCGGTGCCCAGACAAGACTGGAGGCATTCATGTACCAGGTTCGCCAGTATCAGGAACAGATGGAAAAAAATAGCCGATAAGGTGGACTATCTATGTCCTTAACCGATCTGGACAAAAAGATAATCAGGGAGATTCAACAGGACTTACCCATAACTCCCTGCCCTTACCTGGATATTGCTGAGAAACTTGGCATATCAGAAGAAAACCTGCTAAAAAAGATCCAAGAGTTAATAGATAAAGGCTATATAAGACGCTTTGGTGCCACCCTCAGGCATAGAAGAGTAGGCATTAACGCTAATGCCATGACAGTCTGGGCAGTTCCGGACAAGGATGTGGAAAGAGTGGGAAAGATAATGGCATCCTTTAAGGAGGTAACCCATTGTTATGAAAGACACACGATACCAGAATGGAATGGCAACCTTTTTACCATGATTCATGCGAAAACAAGAGAAGGGTGTCTCAAGATAGTGAAGAGGATATCAGAGAAAACAGGGATCAAAGACTACAAGCTTCTCTTCAGCACAGAAGAGTTCAAAAAGACAAGTATGGAATATTTTTGATAAATTAATGAACATGCAACCTAGAAAGGTCTTGGAATATCTTGAGGATCTTGCTGAAAGGCTCGGTATTGAGATTGTCTATGAAAAACTGGGAGATGAAGAGTTTTCTGTCAGGGGAGGGCTTTGCAAAGTCCAAAAAACCTATAAGATTTTTATGACCCGATCTGAACCGGTGGACAGCCAAATAAAAATCCTGGCTCGGGCACTCTCTTCTTTCAATACAGAAGATATTTATCTCCTTCCTTTTATCAGAGAAATCCTCGAGATGTCCCGGAGAGAAGAAAAAGGGAGGGAGTTGTAGAATTGCTGAGATATTATAAAGGCTGGAGGAGCGATTAGTATGAGTATTTTAAAATTAGGGATACCTAAAGGAAGCTTAGAAAAGGCTACAATTGATTTGTTTAGAAAGGCCGGTTGGAAAATACTGGTTGATTCCCGGAATTATTTTCCCGAAATCAACGACAAAGAGATTAAATGTGCTCTTATTAGGGCTCAGGAGATGTCTCGGTATGTAGAAAAGGGAACCCTGGATGTGGGGTTGACGGGGAAGGATTGGATTCTCGAAAATGGATCTGATGTAGTCGTTGTTCAGGATTTGATATATTCAAAAGTAACGCAAAGACCGACAAAATGGGTCTTAGTTGTGCCGGAGGATTCACCGATTAAAAGATTAGAGGATTTAGAAGGGAAAAGGATATCAACAGAACTTGTTAATTTCACCAAAAAATTCTTTTCAGACAGAAACATAAATGTAGAAGTGGAGTTTTCATGGGGAGCTACTGAGGCTAAGGTAGTAGAGGGGTTGGTTGATGCAATAGTAGAGGTTACCGAAACAGGGAGTACTATTAGGGCTCATGGTCTTCGCATTGTCCATGAATTGATGGAATCCAATACTCAATTGATAGCCGATAAGAACTCCATGAAAGACACATGGAAACAGAAGAAGATCGAACAGATTAGGATTTTGCTAAATGGTGCCTTACAGGCGGAGAGTAGGGTTGGTTTAAAGATGAACATTGCCGAGGAGGATATTGAGAAGATTACTAAAATACTTCCAAGCTTAAAGGCCCCCACCATAGCAAAGCTCTATAAGCAGGAATGGTACTCAGTTGAAACCATAGTAGATAAAAATGTAGTCCGTGAATTGATCCCAAAGCTGCAAGAAGCCGGTGCAGAAGGGATTATAGAGTATCCTTTGAACAAAGTTGTATAGATAGCTTTGAAGAAGTACCCCTTTTCGCTTCAGCATACATTTTTTGACCCATCTAAGCTCGCTCCATGGAAAATTCACAAACTCACCCTTCGGGCTCAAACATGTGAATTTTCTACATTACGCTCGCTAAGAAGGGTTCCCCAAAAAATCTATGAATTCGCTCTCAGGGGTACTTCTTCAAAGCTCTCAGCAGGTTGCGTAAAGGTCTCGCATAAATGAATAAAACCAGGATAGTAGCAATTGTTGGTCCCACGGCTGTTGGTAAGTCTCAACTGGCTTTAGAATTGGCTGTAAGGATTAACGCAGAGATCATAAGCGCCGATTCTATGCAGGTCTACAGGTACCTGGACATTGGAACGGCAAAGCCAACGCCTGATGAACAGAAGAAAGTAAAGCATCATCTGATAGATATTTTGTATCCTGATGAAGAGTTCAGCGCAGCCTTGTTCAGACAAGAAGCAGGAGAGGCAATCTCCAACGTTGATGGACAGGGCAAAGTTGCTATTGTAGCAGGGGGTACAGGGCTCTACATCAAGGCACTGACTGGAGGTTTGTTCAAAGGTCCGGGGGCTGATCAAGAACTCCGACGAGTGCTCAAAAAAAAGGCAGTACTTGCAGGTAATGACTGTCTCTATAGAGAATTATCAGAGCTAGATCCGGTTACCGCTGCAAGACTTCACCCAAATGACTCTTCCAGGATAATACGGGCGATAGAGGTTTGTCGGTTAACCAAAAAACCATTATCTGAATACCACGAGAAACATAGCTTCAAAGACTCTCCCTTTGATACTTTCAAGATTGGACTCTATATAGACCGTCAGGATATCTACTCAAGGATAGAAAAAAGGGTTGACAGGATGATTGCCATCGGTCTTGTGGATGAGGTAAAATGCCTTTTGGATATGGGATATACAAGGGATTTAAACTCGATGCAAGGATTAGGATATAAACAGATCACCGGTTATCTCTTGGGGGAATTTTCTTTAGATGAGGCTATGTTACAGGTGAAACAAGGCACAAAAAAGTATGCTAAACGCCAGATGACCTGGTTTAGGGCTGATCCAGAGATAAACTGGTATGGATACCCCTATGACTATTCAAGGATAATACAAAAAACAAAAGAGTTCTTAGAGGCATAAAAATCTCAAATCTTTTCTTCAACTCTGTATTCTACTAATTCAATCCCGGATTCTCTTATCATATCATAAGATAGCTCGTCAGCATAACCATCCTTGTAGACAATCTTCTTGATTCCCGCATTGATTATCATCTTAAGACAGATAATACATGGAAGATTGGTACAAAACAATATTGAATTATTGACACTAACACCATGGTAAGCCGCTTGAATTATAGCATTCTGCTCTGCATGCAAACCTCTGCATAACTCATGCCTTTCACCGGAAGGAATATTGTTTTGCTCTCTCAAACACCCAGTATCCAAACAGTGGGCAAGCCCCATGGGCGCCCCATTATACCCGGTTGACAGTATCCTTTTGTCCTTAACTAAAACAGCCCCTACCTGGCGCCTACGGCATGTGGCCCGTTTTGCTACCAAAAAGGTTATATCCATAAAATATTCTTCCCAGCTTGGTCTCGACATCCGGAAAAACTCCAGCGGATTTGTTTACTCTATTAGCCTATCCTGGTACAGAGGGAATTTCTTACATAGATCGAAAACCATGTCTTTAATCCTTTTTAGGTTAGATCTATTGCTCACATCACTGAGGACCTGTGATATAAAATCAGCAATCACCTTCATCTCAGATTCTTTCATGCCCCTGGTGGTTACCGCCGATGCCCCAATCCTTATACCACTGGTAATAACCGGCCCCCTGCTATCGAAGGGAATTTCATTCTTGTTTACTGTAATACCGGCCTCGTCTAATGCCTCTTCTGCAACTCTACCCGTAAGATCGGTCTTGGTCAGATCCATAAGTACAAGATGGGTATCCGTCCCATCTGCTACCAACTCATATCCTCTTTTTTGGAGTTCCTCAGCTAAGGTGGAAGCATTGCTGAGTATCTGCCTCTGATAATCCTTGAATTCTGGTGAAAGCGCCTCTTTAAATGCAACTGCTTTTGCAGCAATGATGTGCATAAGGGGGCCACCCTGTATTCCAGGGAATACAAGGCTATCTATAACCCTGGCAAATTCCTTCTTGCATAAAATCAACCCTCCTCTAGGTCCCCTTAGTGTTTTGTGAGTGGTAGAAGTAACAAACTCAGCATGGGGCACAGGGTCAGGATGTAAGCCAGATGCAATTAATCCCGCGATATGAGCCATATCCACCATAAGGTATGCCCCTACATCATCGGCAATCCTTCGGAAGCGGGGGAAATCGATGATTCTGGGATAGGCGCTGGCTCCTACCACTATCAACTTCGGTCTATTGTCTTTGGCTAACGTTTCTACTACATCAAAGTCGATCCTTTGGGTATCTCTGGTCACCCCGTAGGTAATTACATTATACAGTTTACCAGAAAAACTAACAGGACTACCATGGGTTAGATGTCCGCCATGGGTCATGCTCATCCCCATGATGGTATCTCCTGGGCTCAGTACAGAGAAATAAACGGCCATGTTAGCCTGTGTCCCGGAGTGAGGCTGAACATTAACATGATCAGCCCCAAATAACTCTTTAGCTCTGGTTATAGCCAGGCTTTCAACACTATCTACAAATTCACATCCTCCATAGTATCTCTTTTTAGGATACCCCTCCGCATATTTGTTGGTCAGAATACTGCCCTGGGCTTCTAATACTGCTTCACTTACAAAGTTTTCAGAAGCGATTAACTCCAGCCTATATGCCTGTCTTTTCGTCTCTAGTTGAATGACATCTGCAATCTCTGGGTCCGTCTCTCTTAAAATCGACATCTATTTCTCCGCAGGCCTGGTAGATTGAGAATCACAAATAGCTTTCTCTATATCGGCTATCTTTTCCAGTCTTCGCTGGTGTCTTCCTCCTTGAAATTCACTGGTGAACCATACTTTAACTATTTCCATGGCAACATCTTTCCCTGTAACTCTTCCGCCAATAATAAGGATATTGGAGTCATTATGCTCTCTGCTCATTCTTGCAGTATATGTATCATGACACAGGGCAGCCCGTATGTTAGGAAACCTATTGGCAACTATGGACATACCAATCCCGGTTCCACAGACAAGAATCCCCCTTTCGAATTCTCCCCTTTGTACCTTTTGGGCAACCATGCTGCCAAAGGTGGGGTAATCTGCAGATTCGCTGTTGAATGTACCAACATCATAAAACTCTATCTTCATATCTTTAGATAAAGACTGTTTTATAGACTCCTTTAATTCAAAACCTCCATGGTCAGAGCCAATAATGATTCTCATCTTTTTTAACCTTCAAACCTCTTAAAGACCAGCGTAGCATTGGTCCCGCCAAAACCAAAGGAATTAGAAACAGCTATCTTAACATCAGCCTTTCTCGCTACATTCGGGACATAATCCAGATCGCAATCGGGGTCGGGAGTCTCATAGTTTATAGTAGGCGGAATAATCCCATCACGAATTGTCAGAATTGTAAAGACCGCCTCAACCCCCCCTGCCGCACCAAGTAAGTGGCCGGTCATAGACTTAGTGGAACTTACAGGAACCTTTTTGCTGTATTCATTAAAGACGGTCTTTATGGCAATGGTTTCTATCGTATCGTTCAGTGGTGTAGAGGTACCATGGGCATTGATATAATCCACTTCATAGGGTAATATCTTGGCGTCATTCAATGCCATCTTCATACATCTGGCTGCCCCGCTTCCTTGGGGGTCAGGGGCGGTTATATGAAAGGCATCACCGGTTAGTCCGTAACCAACAATTTCAGCATAGATATTGGCCCCCCTCTTAAGTGCCAGTTCCAGCTCTTCTAAAATAATCGTCCCTGCACCTTCCGCCGGAACAAAACCGTCTCTATTTTTATCAAAAGGGCGACTGGCCTTTTCAGGCTCATCGTTATTCGTGGAAATAGCCTTCATCGCATTAAAGCCACCGATATTTAAAGGGGTTATGGTTGCCTCTGTCCCCCCGGTAATCACAATGTCTGCGTCACCCCGCTGTATTAGCTTGAATGAATCCCCAATAGCATGAGAACCGGCCGCACAGGCTGTAACAACACAGGTATTGGGACCCTTAACCCCAAAATGAATAGCTATCTGTCCTGGTGCCATATTGGCAATCATCATGGGTATAAAGAAAGGGGATATCTTTTTAGGTCCCCCTTCTATTAGCAAGGTATGATTCTTCTCTAAGGTTGGTAAACCACCCAGTCCTGTCCCTATAAGAACCCCAATTCTTTCAGCATCTTGGTTTGCAACTTCAAGTTTTGAATCCTCCATAGCCATAATAGTTGATGCCATGCAATAATGGACGAACGAGTCCATCCTTCTTACTTGTTTCTTATCTAAGAAGTCTTCCGGATCAAAATCCTTTACTTCACCAGCGATCTTTGTTTGAAAATTAGTTGTATCAAAACGGGAAATCCTACCAATCCCTGACTTTCCTACACATAATGCTTTCCATGTTTTTTCTGCCCCAATCCCTAAAGGAGTCACTGCCCCCAACCCCGTTACTACAACCCTCCTCTTCAAGGTAGCACCTCCAAAAAGTTAAAGATTCTTCTCCCAATTAGTTGTGAGAAAGTGGTCAAGGATTCTAGGGTTCAAGGATTCAAGCGTTTGTTTTATAGTGATTTTATCAGGGATTTCAGCATCCTTTAATTCTTTGTAATTTTTAAGCATTTCACTTGAATCCTTGAACCCTGGACCACTCGAATCCTTATCGTCGATCAACTAATTTTGGGATGATCCTGATAAAATATCTCCATAATTATAGATGCTCGGAAATATAATCAATCGCCTCTTGAACAGTTTGAATGTTTTCTGCTTCTTCATCGGATATCTCTTGACCAAATTCCTCCTCAAGAGCCATTATTAACTCAACCAAATCCAATGAATCCGCACCCAAATCGTCAACAAAAGACGCCTCGTTAACAATCTCATCTTCATCTATACCAAGTTGTTCGGCTATTATAGCCCTAATTTTTGCCTCAACAGATTCTTTCCCCATTAACTTTATACCTCCTATAAAATTATTCTTTACTTAAGATAGGAAATTACTACAGTCCTACATATACAAACCCCCATTGACATTGATTACTTGACCGGTAATATAACTTGATGCATCGGAGACAAGAAAGTAAACAGCTTCAGCTATATCTTCAGGCGTACCTAACCTCTCAACAGGAATCTGTTTTTTCAGGTTTTCTCTAATATCCTCGGGCAAAGACTGGGTCATAAGTGTATCAATAAAACCAGGAGCAACAGCATTAACGTTTATCCCTCTTGAGGCAAACTCTCTTGCTGCAGTTTTTGTAAAACCAATTACCCCTGCCTTGGAAGCGGAATAGTTTGCCTGACCAATATTCCCCATTACCCCTGAAATGGATGCAATATTTACAATCTTTCCGCTTCTCTGTTTTACCATAAACCTGACTGCTGCCTTTGTACAGTTAAAGGTACCCTTCAAGTTCACACTCAAAACCTGATCCCAGCTATCTTCTTTCATTCTCAAAAGAAGACTGTCTTTAACTATCCCGGCATTATTCACCAGGATATCAATACGGCCTAGTCCCTCGATTGTTTTGTTTATCATCTGCTCGGCCTCTTTAAAATCAGCCACATTGGTTATGGTAACCAGACATCTCCTTCCCATTTTTTCAATCTCTCTTGCGACCTCCTGGGCCTTTTCAGAATTCAGATCAGAGACGACAATGTTCGCTCCCTTCTTTGCCAATAGGATAGCAATTGCCCTACCAATACCCTGAGCAGATCCGGTTATTACTGCCGTCTTGCCTTTTAAATCCATATACTAACTCCCCCATCTCTTCTCTAGTCTCTATAGTGAACGAATTAAATAAATTGACAAGAAGGATGTCATTGCGAGCGCAGCGAAGCAATCTTATGGGATTGCCATGTCGCTATCGCTCCTCGCGATGACTACTTATTAAGGTGGTTCACTGTAGCTTTCTTGAACTCTCTTTAAGCTTTTAATATCCTCCACATTTCGTATCCTTACCTTGTCGCTAATCTTCCTCATTAATCCTGACAGAACCTTACCGGGCCCAACTTCAATAACCACATTTACGTCTTCTTTAATCATCCTTTTCATAGACTGCGCCCATTTTACCGGACTACATACCTGCCTTATTAAGAGTTCTTTAACCCTTTCTTTAGAGGTATTTATATCGGCATCAACATTTGAAATCACAGGGGTCTGTATATCCTTGAAAGAAAACTTCTCTAGTTCAGTTGCAAGCCTCTCCATAGCCGGCTTCATAAGGCTACAGTGAAAAGGGGCACTGACATTCAAAACAACGGCCCTCCTGGTACCTCTTTCTTTCGCTAAATCAATGGCATTTTGAACTGCTGTGGATTCTCCAGAGACAACAATTTGATCAGGACTGTTGTAGTTGGCCGGCGAGACCAGATTTCCATACTTTGTTACCTCAGCGCAAATCTTTTCCACAACTTCTTCCTGCATCCCTATAATAGCTGCCATAGTTCCGGTACCTACCGGTACTGCCTCTTGCATAAATCTTCCCCTTTGCTGAACTATCTTCACGGCATCAGAAAAACTCAATGATTTAGCCGCAACCAAAGAACTGTACTCTCCTAAACTATGACCGGCAACAAGGGATGGCTGTATATCCGTTTCCTGGTTCAAAACCCGGAGTGCAGCAATACTGGCTGTCAATACAGCAGGTTGAGTATTAACTGTCAACCCTATTTCACCATTGGGATCTTCGAAACAGATTTTTTTTATGTCCATGCCTAAAGAATCATTTGCCTCTTCAAAGGTCTCCCTTACGACTGTGAAATTGTCATAGAGTTCCTTTCCCATACCAAGATACTGGGAACCCTGCCCAGGAAATATAAATGCTGATTTAACCACGGGCAACTCCTATCCTCTTATTTCGTTAAATCTTTTAATGAGTACGGGGACAACCTCAAATACATCCCCGGCAATACCAAAAGTAGCCACATCAAAAATGGGGGCATCTTTATCTATATTAATAGCAACAATAACATCGGATGACTGCATCCCGACTAAATGCTGAACCGCTCCTGATATTCCGCATGCAATATACAGCTTGGGGCAAACCGTCTTTCCTGTTTGACCAACCTGGTGTGAGTAAGGTATCCAACCGGCATCAACAGCACCTCTAGAGGCACCTACAGCACCGCCCAGAATTTTCGCCAATTCTTCAATGAGTTTAAAATTCTTTGGCTCTTGAAGCCCTCTTCCCCCGGAGACGATTACATCTGCCTCAGCTATATTTACTGTTTCTCCAATCTCTTCCACCACCTCAAGAACCTTTGTGCGGAGATTCACGCCATAACCATTGATATCCTTTTTAATCACCTCTCCTTTTCGATTCGTATCATACGTCGCCTTTTTCATCACCTTGTGGCGAACAGTAGCCATTTGAGGGCGTTCATCAGGGCAAATAATGGTAGCCATTATATTCCCTCCAAAGGCAGGGCGGGTTTGGAGCAGAATCCTCCTTTCAGTATCTATATCCAAAGCAGTACAATCTGCCGTCAGACCGGTTTCTAGTCTGGCAGAGACCTCAGGGATGAAAGACCTCCCAACAGCAGTAGCCCCGGAGAGTACGATCTCCGGTTTGTACTCATTAATCAAATCAACTAAAACCTTACTGTAAATCTCATCATTAAAGTCTCGAAGGATTGGGGCATCTGCAACATATACCTTATCGGCACCATAGGATATCAGTTCATTGGTCTGCATTTCCACACTGTCACCAAAGAAGACAGCAGAAAGGTCGACTCCCAATTTATCAGCCAGCTTTCTTCCCTCTCCCAGAAGCTCTAAAACAACACTGGCTATCTTGCCATTTCTTTGCTCGGCAAATACCCATACCCCTTTATGGTCGTTACCCTCTCCGCCTGTTTTTCTTAACCCCTGTATCGAAATAGCTTCAAAACTGCAAACATCAACGCAGGCACCACATAGATTACACCTCTCATCTATAGATGCCACATCATCTTGAACCTTAATAGCCCCAAAAGGACATGCCTCTTCGCAGACTCCACATCCTGTACATAACTCAATATCGACTTTAACCAATATCTATACCACCTTTAAATCATTCAGCCTGTTAATCAACAAGCCTACCTGGGTTTCTACTGAACCTTCCAACATTTCTCTCCTGCCACCCCGTTTTGGAGTAAATACCTTTATTACTTGAGTAGCAGACCCTTTAAGCCCAACCTTATCCTCCCCAATCTCTAAATCCGCTAGCCCCCAGGTAGGTATATCAATGCTCTTTGACTTCATTTTCCCTCTTAAAGAAGGCATTCTCGGCTCATTAATCTCCTTTACCACCGTTATCAGGGATGGGAGAGTTATTTCCATGACATCATATCCATCATCCATCATCCTCTCGACTTTGATAGAGCGATTACCGATCTCTCTTATCTTCCTGACAAAAGCAACAAAAGGTATATCCAGCTTTTCAGCAATACCAGGTCCTACCTGGGCAGTATCTCCATCAATTGCCTGTTTCCCACAGATAATAAGGTTAAAATCCCCAATTTTCTTAATACCCTTAGACAACGTACGAGAGGTAGCCAGGGTATCAGCTCCGGCAAATGCCCGATCGCTTAACAAAAAAGCATCATCAACTCCATAAGAAACCGCCTCTCTCAAAGCCTCCTCCGCCTGGGGGGGGCCCATACTAACAGCGCTAACTCTTCCGCCAAACTTTTCTTTTATCCTTAACCCCTCTTCAATAGCATACATGTCAAAAGGGTTAATAATGCTCTTCACCCCTTCCCTCATAAGCGTGTTAGTATCCTTATTGATCTTGACGCTTGTTGTTTCTGGAACCTGCTTTATGCATACAACTATATTCACTGCAAACTCTCTTATTTTTTTTCTTTCTTCCCTGCATATTCCTTGATCAGTTCCTGTCCTATCACATTACGCTGAATCTGGTTGGTCCCTTCATATATCTGAAGGATCTTTGCATCCCGCATCATCTTTTCCACTGGATAATCCCGCATATAACCATATCCACCTAAAACCTGAACAGCATCTACGGTAACCTTCATAGCGACATCGCTGGAAAAGACCTTCGCCATGGCAGACACCTTAGATATATCCTTTGCGCCGCTGTCAATAAATCTACAGGCAGAATAAACCAGCGCCCTGGCAGCCTCTGTCTGGGTAGCCATATCAGCCAAAATATGCTGAACAGCCTGAAAAGAGATAATCGGTTTCCCAAACTGTCTCCTTTCCCGGGCATAGCTGACTGCTGCATCCAGGGCTCCCTGACAGAGTCCGATGGCTTGAGCTCCGATCCCCGGCCTTGTCCTGTCTAGAACCCTCATGGCTACAACAAAGCCCATCCCTTCTCTTCCAATTAAATTCTCTTTAGGCACCCGACAGTTTGAGAAGATCAATTCTGTTGTAGCAGATGCCCTGATGCCCATCTTCTTTTCCTTCTTGCCAAAAGTGAACCCAGGAGTCCCTTTTTCCACGATAAGGGCGCTTGCCCCACGACTTCCTCTAGTCTTGTCGGTCATAACTATTACTGTATATATTTCAGCTTCGCCTCCACCGGTGATCCATTGCTTTGTACCATTTATAATATACTCATTTTCATCCAATACGGCCGTGGTTTGAATTCCAGAAGCATCGCTTCCCGCATTAGCCTCAGTTAAACCAAAAGCCGCCAGTTTTCTTCCACCGGCTATATCTGGTATGTATTTCTTTTTGTGTTCTTCTGAGCCAAACAGAAGGATTGGATATGCCCCAAGTCCACTGCCGGCATAGCATACAGAGACACCAATACAAGCCCTGCTTATCTCCTCTACAGCCAAACAGTTCTCAAATGTCCCCCCTCCAAGCCCTCCATATTCCTCAGGGTAACATAGCCCCATTAGATCAGAGTCTGCCAGAACCTTGATAATCTCCCATGGAAATTCCTCCTTCTCATCGAGCTCTGCCCTAACAGGCATAATCCTTTGGTCTGCGATCTGCCTGGCCAGTTCTTTTATCATCATCTGGTTTTCTGTCAAAAAATAATCCATAAATAACTCCTAATTGATTTATTTATCCTTCCATTTTTCTTCAGCGTGAATTATTTTCTCTTTAATCTGTTCCCAAATCTTGATAGGGGATATTTTGGCTGATTTCTGCAACTCCTGGTTCCTTTTAAGGTCTTCTATAATATGAGGATTAACCCTGTTAGAAACAAAGCGAGTAGCCATCTGGACGGCATTTTTGATGGCCCTGGCCGACGAATTGCCGTGGCTGATTATACTTATACCGTCTATACCCAAAAGAGGGGCCCCCCCGTATTCTGAATAATCGAATCTCTTTTTTATATTATTTAATGGCTTCTTAGCTAAAATGTAAGCCAATTTTGAACGGAGACCGTTGCCCATCTCTGTTTTAAATATATTACCTAATGCGTAAACTAACCCTTCACTTATCTTTAAGGTTATATTCCCCACAAATCCGTCACATACTACCACATCGACACTTCCATCATAAACATTCATACCCTCTACATAACCTATGTAGTCAATAAAACTATTTTTTAAAACAGCATGGGCATCCCGGGTTAGATCGGTCCCCTTGCTATCTTCTTCCCCGTTGCTTAGCAACCCAACCCTTGGGTCTTGCTTGCCCAAGACATACCTGGCATAAACATTTCCCATAATGCCAAACTGTACTAAATGGGAGGATTTACAAACCACATTGGCACCACCGTCTAATAAGATAGACACCCCCTTCAGTGTAGGCAAAAGGGCTACAATTGCCGGCCGATCAACCCCCTCTAGTTTTTTCAGAATGTAGATACCCGTTGCCAGAACAGCGCCAGAGTTTCCTGCACTGACTAATCCGTTAGCTTCTCCACTTTTTATTAACTCAAAGGCAACCCTTATGGAGGAGTCTTTTTTCTTTTTAAGCCCTTCAGAAGGAGACTCTCCCATTCCTATAACCTGGGATGCGTGTTTGACTGATAGGGGCAGGCCTTTAGTATTATGCTTCAGGAGTTCTCTTTGAATTACCTCTTGATTCCCCACTAAAATAACATGGGTGTTAAATTCCCTTGCTGCGAGGATTGCCCCCTCTACAGTTACTTCGGGCGCATAATCACCCCCCATAGCATCTACTGCTATTTTCATGAATTCTCCCTGATCAGATTTGATGGCTTCGCAAAAAGTCCATCTGCGGCGTTGCACTGCATCCTTCGTCGTTGCGGTGTACCCCTAAGTACGCCTCACTCCTCAGGATTTGCGCGCCTTGCATCTGGAGCTTTTTACTTTGCCATCCCAATTTTAACTTTTTACGAGTCCATCAGATTTCCTTTACTTCCAATACGGTTTTGCCTTTATAAGTACCACAACCAAGGCAAACGCGGTGAGGAAGCTTGGGTTCGTTGCACTGAGGGCAAAGTGTTGTTTGAGGTGAGGATAATCTGTCATGTGTACGACGTTTATCCCTTCGTGATTTGGAGTGTCTTCTTTTTGGTAAAGCCATTGGTTAATCTCCTTAGCAGCTCTTTTCCTAACATATCTTACTTTATGCTTTCAACCTTAAGATCTCGGAGCTTCGAAAATCGAATATTGAATTTATTTTCCTTCGAACATTCACATCTCTCTTTGTTCAAATCCGTCCCACATTGATAGCAGAGGCCACGGCATAAGTCATGACACAGGGGTTTGAAAGGGACAGCAAGGGTTACCTGTTCAAGAATCACTTGAGCGATATTTATCTCTTCCCCAAGGTAAAAACTAAATTCCAAGTCTTCACCGCTAAGCTCTAAATCGTCAACAACCCTTTTGTCTTCTGCTGGGCAAAAGGTGTATTTGAAGTTATGTATTAGAATAGGATAATCAAAGTCTTTTAGGCATCTGCTGCATTTCATCACCAAGTTTGTAGCAATATTACCATGTACAAATACATTTCTGCTTGATTTGGTAACCCTTAGGTCAAATGAAATAGGTGCAGAAAACCTACATTCTCCTGTCTCCCTAATATCCCGGAGGGTATCTTTCAGCCAATCCTGATCCAGGGTTTGTTTTATATCTAAACCGCCGATAGGTATCTCTTCAATGTTTAATATCAAATTAGAAACCTACATTTAATAATACTCATAACCGACTGTTACCCGTGTATTTTTGTCCAACTATGCTGCTTAGGCATAGGAAAAGTAATTAATATATATAAACATTTTTTTTTGTCAAGAAAAATCCTCCCTCCCCTCTGTCAAGCCAATTTAGAAATGTCCGCTTTTTAAGTTTCCGTTAACAGTGATTCTCTAATTTTTTCATGACGATAACGACTAACAACAGGATACTTTCTCCAAAAGCCAGTTATGATGCGAGCCATTCATCTGAACCATCTCTCCTAAACAGTGCCTGCGCTCCCGCTACTGCCGGTGAGCTCTCCTTTTTGATATAAAAAGAGGGCAGTATAGCATCTGTAAATTAGGACATTATCATGTTGGCGTAACAGGTAAAAAAAGTCAGGGTTTCAACAGGTTAGGTCAAAACCGGTTCCGTTGTGAATACCTCACCTGTAAAGGTTTTGAAGAAATCGGCACAGTGCTCATGGTTCTTTTCACTCTTGTCAAGCAATGCCACGAAAGCTCCTGTAACCGGTAGGAGACTACGCATACTCTTTGATCCGCTTTAATAAGTGCTCGCGATGCGAAGAACCGAGATCAGATACCCCGGATGAAATAACGCCGATGAGGTTCACCTTTTTGTAAGACATATCCTGTTCCAGGACATACGATTCTCGTAAAAATCTTTCCAGTGCCATTCTTACAATGCCCGACCGCTTAAGCCGAAGTTTCTTTGCGTAGTTCGAAACTTCACGCTCAAGATCACCAGGAAGTCTGACGGTTAACTGAGACTGCATACTTGTACCTCCTTTGCTGCAAATCCCGACACACAATTATAATGCAATGCGTCAAGAGTTTTTTGTAATTACATACAAACCCCTACGATAAAACAACAAAAAAGACTGGATTTTACCGTGTAATTGAGGTATAGGTAAGTGGATGATCGATAAACATTGACAATTTTGTGAACCCTAAATACAGATGGGTGATTATGAAGGCGTCTTTCTTCAGTTCCTGAGATTACGGAGAGCAGAGAGGGGGGCGCCTTTTTTGTTTAAGACTGACCTATTCGGTTAAACTTATATGGAGTTGAAACCAGGTGACTCAACGAACAAGTCCGAAGAAACATGGGAAAATCCCCGGAAGATTTTATGTGCCAATTGACCAAAGAATTGAGAACCTTGCAAAAATTAGTTTGAGGAAAAATGAGCTACACTAAAGACCAACCCTACAATGATCTTCCTTTACTTCTGCCGGATGCTTCGAACTGGGAGAAGTTAAACATCTATAAAAAACTTGCTGAAGCCCGTGCAGCCTTGGCGGAACTGAAAGGACGTCTGCCGGTTATACCTAACCCGCTTATGCTTATTAATACTCTGGTTCTTCAAGAAGCCAAAGACAGCTCTACAATCGAAAATATTTTTACTACGAATGATAAACTTTACAAAGCTTTCTCATCTTCTGCAGCAACCAGCGATCCAGCGACTAAAGAAGTTTTGCGTTACAGAGAAGCTCTCTGGAATTCATTCAATCAACTAAAGTCACCCTCTGATTTTTCTATCGGACTTGCAGTAAATATTTTTCGATCAATTACACAAAAAAAAGAAGAAGTCCGGACAGAAAAAGTTTATATCGGAAGCCACACACAAGTTGTTTATACACCGCCGAAACCGGGGGCAGTTCTTTCAGAAAAACTCGATAATTGGTTTAATGTTGCTCTAACTAATACAGATATAGATCCATTGCTTAAAATGGCTGTTCTTCATTACCAATTTGAAGCCATTCACCCGTTTAGTGATGGTAACGGCAGAACAGGCAGAATACTAAATGTTTTGTATCTCTGTATGAAAAAGCTTCTCGACCTTCCTATTCTCTACCTCTCAAAATATATCCTCAGCAATAAGAATGATTACTACAGACTTTTAAGAGAAGTTACCGAAACCAACGATTGGGAAAGTTGGATTCTTTACATGCTGGATGCGGTTAAAGAGACATCCGTTATCACATTACAAACGGTAAATGCTATTTTCGATAACTATAACGCAGTAATTGAAAAAGTTAAATCAAAAGCAAAAGATATTTATTCCCACGAGCTTATAGACGTAATTTTTAGCCAGCCCTATTGCAAAATCTCAATTCTTGAAGAAAAGAAGATTGCTTCACGAAACACCGCCAGCAAGTATCTTAAAAAACTTGAAGGAATCGGTATCCTAGCCTCAGAGTCTGTAGGCAGAGAGATCCTATATAAAAATGTAGCCTTATATGAAATTTTATCAAACTAATTAGTTCATCCTGAAAAATGCGGCATGAAACCCGCGTAAACATTGATAGTGTTCTTTGAAAGCTGAAGAAAGTTGTTGATTTTAGTTGTTTTTAT
>QZJR01000099.1 GCA_003599365.1 Deltaproteobacteria bacterium
ACTGATATCTAAATCAATCTCCTCCAACGCCTCCTCAAGATCTTCAGGAACATGATAAATCTTACCTTCCGGTATCTTGACCATTACCTACCTCCTTTTCCATGGTATTTACCTGGGCTGTAATTTATCCAGGCTGTAATTATAACAATTCACCAAGCTCTCTTGGTATCAATCAATTATCCACACATACTATATATGTATACTAGTATGTATAATCTAATTTTTAAGGTTGTCAATCAATTTATTCAAGAATTCAGCCCACTCATCGAATGACAGGTCAGGGGCGGAATATGTAGCGCCTTCCATATACCTATTATCCAATATCATCGTTTTCCCGTTTTTTATTGTAGAGATTAACATCCTTGCTATATCTGGATAATAGCCAAAGAATACCAAGAGTTCCGGTCTCTCTTTAGTAATAGGCTCCTCCCATTTCTCGACCCTTAAAAAATTTACCAGATCAGCAGCCATCATCTTCTTAGCTTTTATCTCCGTATTGTCTTTTAATTGAAACATTGTATTGCCAGTGGCTGCTATCGGTGTATCGGTTAACTTAGCTATCTCTACAACATAATCCAGCAGTTTCTTTCCACCAACCTCCAGATTATTGCAAATTGACCCTGCCACTAGAAGCTTTTTCTTCTCTTCTTTAAGAAATTTTGCTGCTTCATTGGGTGATAACATCATCTCTTTTCCCCTTTCTTTTAAAAACCGATCAAATGTATGTTTTTATTTTCTGTCTGATCTTGGTTTGTAGACAAATCTATTCAATCCTGTTAAATACTGGCCTGATCTAAACCCATATTGTTCAAGGAACTCCCCTACCTCCAGCAATCTACCGTCTCTGTGTCTGGACTTAAGGATTTTCCCCCGCTTTTTATCAATCTCCCAACCATGTTCCTCTTCCAATAGCCTGATTATCTTGGCCTTCTTTGTAATTGGCAGTTCCATCTCTTTTCTTACAAAAAGGTGCCAATCGTCGGGCCATTCACCAAATTTCTTTTTGTAAGTATTAAGATAGAGATCGAATTTATTCTGGCGGGAATTTTCCATCTCCTGAAGGGTAAAGCTGAGTTTTGGCACAAGGGCAATGGCTTCATCGATGGTCTCTACCGGGATCAACATGTGCTCTGGTGTAGGTTCGGTTTCTTTCTTCTCTTCGGTATTACCATGTATCATCCACCATTTACTCCTATCGTATTTATTCCCCAATAGGTATCGTTTGAACTTCGATCCATTTGGTCCTACGATAACCGGAATCCCTGCTCTGACATGAGCTGCTGCAACGGCATAAGCAAGATCAGTGGCGGGGCCCCACAGGATTACAGCAGTCGCAAACCTATATATAAAATCAGCCTCCTGTGCAAAAGTAGACTTATAAGGATTCCTAAAGGCAAGGTACCCTAGTTTATAGAACGGGGCGGTTGCTACAAGGCCTTGTGCCGAACATCCACCACAGTTGGTCAGACATCTGGGATTGAATAGGGCTGGATATGCTTCAAATAGGAACTTCCCTGTTTTAGGATCCTTATATCGGGCAACATCCTGGGCAATACACCCTGCAACGGCAACAGAGTAATTAGACTGAACAAACTCTTTAGCCATTTCAGCCACTTCGCTCTCTGCCCCTGGGTAGTTACCGCAACCTATTATAGCCACAGCACTGGGCATACTGAACATGGTTATAGCTATATCCCTTACCTCCAGATTGGTAATAGGTCCCCTACCCGCCCGCATCTTAAAATAGTCTTCTTTTATTGCCTGGGGATTGGCAGACAGAAACATATCCATGAGGGGTATGCCTTCAGGACATGCTTGTTCACACTTTCCGCAGTACATGCTCTTCACGTGAACATCTGCCAACTTGGCAAAGTCTCCTTCTTTTGCTGCTTTTAAGGTTTCACAGTTTATTAAACTGGCTGGGCATGCCCTGGAGCAGGCATCACAATTTGTACATTTTGAGGCATACCTTTTTATATCCTCTGCAGTCAGAAGATAGCTATTCTTTCTTTTTCCTTTTATCTTCTGTACAAGTTTAACGGCAACCTCACCGGCCTTCCTGGGGTCTGATATCATAACTATAGAAGTCCCTTTTTCAAGATCATTGACTATCTCGTCTATTGAATCAAGGGCCCTGTCATCCAGACCATATGTATGGTTGAAGCTGGTTGTAATTATTCTGGTATCAGTCTTAATTGCTTCTTCCAGTACATCAATCTTACAACATGTATCGCTTAGGACAATCACATCCCCCATGCCCAGTCTCAAGACCTTATTAGCCCTGGTGGGAGAGGTAAGTACCTTAGCCTTATCATAAAAACGAATCATGTCATGTCCCGTTGAACCGATTCCTGTAACCTCTATCTTACCCTCCAGTCCGTTATCTTTCATGTACTTTACTGCCATCCACGCAGGCAAAAAGTCATTACCCATAAATACCAGGACAGGTTTCGATGTGTCTACCGAGCCAAGCCCACCTTCAGTAGTAGGTGGCGGAAAGGCAGGTATTTCCATCAAATCCTTATCTGGAGCCCAGACAAAATCAAAGAAATTGTACTTAAGCCATTCAGTGAGGTCCATGACAAAGAGAAGAACAGAACCGGCATGAAAGACCTTTGATTCCAAATCAACAATACTGCTTTCTCTGCCAACATTTGCTGCTGTTAAAAGTTCTGAAAGCTGACCTTCGGCGTAGGTTAACGCCTCTCTCACTTCTCTAAGGTTTTTCGGTGAATCAGAGATAAGTATATTTACGTTCATTAAACCGTAAACTATATTGTTTCCCCACTTTATCTCTTTATCCTTTCCAAACTCCTTTATGCAGTGATCCAAAAGTTCCTTACAGGTCGACAAATGTATTGCGAGCCCCTTGCTTGCCGACTGGAGAGAGAGCTTTGCCTGAAATATCTCAAGATTGAGTCCGCAACTCCCCTTACCCTTTTCGAGATTACAAGGCCCTTGGAAGCAGTCCTGACATTCTTTTATGGTAGCAGTGTAAAGAGGGGGGAATCTTTCCAGCAGGAATCTGTCCCACTCTGCTATGTCATGTGCATGTGGGTAAGGCGTTAACCACACCTTCATTTGGTTAACCAGGTTCTCCGACCAGGTAGTTTCGACTGACTCTTTAATCATATCCTCAATTCCTCTTATATCTCTCACTGCTTTGCTTACATCGACATCAGTATTGACAACTCTAGCAATGACCTTTTTTTGATCCTCTCCCATTGATTTACCTCCCTTGTTATGTTTATGATTAGCACCTCATAAAGCAACTATTGTCATAGAAACACCTTTAACGGCGCCTATTTTTGGGAACCCACATCAGAGAACTTACCCCGCTAGAGAAGAAATCTCTAACAGGGCTTATAGATAGGTAAAAAATTAGTTCTGAAACTAAAGGAGATGTGTTTAACTCTTGAGGCTATAAAATCATTTAGCTGCTTTAAAGGTGTTTATTGTCCACATCCTCAGCATTCTCTATTCTACACTATTAAGCGTACCTATAGAGAAAGGGGCTGCGCATTGAACTCCTATTCAAATACATCAACTTCGGAAACGCAGTCTTTACAAACATTCTTCTTTACAGTACCGGCTGTAAGGGCGCCAGGTTTGGAATAACCCTTTATCCTTGCTGCCGGATGAGTTGCATCTAGAGCTATTTCCACTGAGCAAATTTCACAAATGTCAATTCCACATTCACTGCATTTCTCTTTTGCCTCGTTTTCATTGCATTTTCCACAAACTTTTCCTTCCGCCATTCAGACTTACCTCCTTCCTGAAGTGTCTTTAATAAATCTTCTTTAATATATTTTTATACTTTATTTTCTGAGGGGGATTCATCTCCCACCCATTTTTGTATACAATGCTAGCATAAAAAAAAACCATGTCAAGCGAAAAGTCAAACCAATTCCTTTTTTCATTGACTTACCCCCATAGAGTTGATTAAATAGTTTTTGTTATGAACATACTATTAATCGAAATAAATCCGTTCATCCCTCCATCTGCTCCTATTTCCATCGCCTATATTGCAGCCTTTTTGAGGGGGCATGGGTTTCATGTGAACATTATGAATATTGGAGAGAACACCCCTTTTTCTCTCCATCTCCTCAGTTCCTATATCTGTGATTTCAAACCGGCGCTGGTAGGGTTTTCCACCTATCAGAGGAACATCCTCTCTGTTATCGGGCTGGCAAATTACATAAAGTCCTTTGATCCGAAGATCAAGATTGCAATAGGTGGACCTCAGGCTACTTTTATGCCATCTTCTGCACTTCAACCCATGAGGTCTATCGATTATATATGTAGAGAGGAAGGCGAAATCGCCCTTCTGAACATAGCTTTTGCCATTAGAGATGGAATAGACAACACTGCAATCTCAGGGAGTTCCTGCAAATGTGAAGACGGTTTGTTTTACGATGGTCCCAGCGTAGAAGCCTACAGCGATCTGGACAGATACCCCTCTCCGTATCTTCATAACGACCTTATTGATTTCTCTAATCTTGAAGAGGCAATCCTGTTTACTTCAAGGGGGTGTCCCTATGGATGTGTATTCTGTTATACACCTAATGCCTTTAAACGAAAGGTCAGATTTCATTCTGTTGAGAGGGTAATAGAAGAGATTGAATGGATTTATCGGAAAGGCATTAAAAAGTTCTGGTTTGCAGACCCGAGTTTTTCCATCAATATTGACAGGATAGATCGACTGATGGAAGATATCCTACGAAGGAACCTTAAAATACAGATATGGCTGGAAACCAGAGCGGACCTTGTCAATAACGAGCTTATGAAAAAGATGAAGGCCGCCGGGGTTTACCTTGTTGCCTACGGGCTGGAATCGGCATCAGGGAAGGTACTTAAAAGTCTCAAAAAAAACATATCTCTGGATGACATGCGAAGGGCAATAGAATTGACCCAGAATAATGGTATAGACGTAGAGTTATTTACCCAGTATGGTCTTCCCAATGAGACCTTTGATGATGCCATGAAGACATTACAGTTTCTTAAGGATAACGATGTAAAGATCAGGGGAAATTCTAATTCCCAGCAGATGCAAGTATATTTTGGTACGGATGTCTTTAATTCTTACCGGGAATATGGGGTTCGACCACTGGAAGGGGACATACCTGCATATATGTCTATAGGGAGGCAGTACGAAACAGAATATCTGTCCTCTGAGGAACTTAAGAAAATCAGGTTAATATGGGAGAGGGAATCCCTTGATGGGGTGAAGAGAAAGGTTTCATAGGGTGTATTATCAAATAGACTTATAGTTACTAAACAGAACTAGAGAATTAATTGTTAAGCCAAAACAACAGGAAAAAGAAAGGAAGCAAAATGGAACTAGACGAAGTGGTAATTTCAAAGGCGATAATCGAGCGATTCTCCCGGAAACTCCTCGATCATCTGGAATTAGATGTTGCTATTGCTGGGGGTGGCCCGGCTGGGTTGGTAGCCGGGTACTATCTGGCAAAAGCCGGCAAGAAAGTGGCTCTCTACGAACGTAAACTCAGTGCCGGTGGCGGGATGTGGGGCGGCGGTATGATGTTCAACGAAATAGTTGTGCAGGAATCAGCAGTCCCGATTCTCGATGAGTTCTCCATTCGGTATAGTCAGTATCAGGAGGGGTATTACACTGCGGATTCCGTGGAAGCGATTTCAACTCTTGTGTCCAGAGCCGTGCAAGCTGGACTGACGATCTTCAACTGCGTCAGTGTGGAGGATGTGTTGATGCGCCCCGACAGAGTAACGGGGGTGGTCGTAAACTGGTCTGCGGTGGACATTGCCGGTCTGCATGTAGATCCACTGGCTGTTCGATCCCGATTCGTGCTGGATGCCTCCGGCCACCCCGTTGAGGTTGTCAAGGTGGTTCAGGAAAAAGTTCCGGGGAAACTGAATACGGCAAGCGGGAAGATCGAGGGCGAGAAATCCATGTGGTCTGACCGGGCCGAGACGCTTACCTTGGAGAACACCAAAGAGGTCTTCCCTGGATTATACGTCGCCGGAATGTCGGCAAATGCAACCTTTGGCGGTCCCCGCATGGGTGCGATCTTTGGCGGCATGCTCCTTTCGGGCAAGAAAGCAGCAACCATGATCGTGCAGGCGCTCGAATCTCCGGTGTAGGACATAAGACTTCACTATTGACAGTTCAGAATACAACGAATTTAACGCCACGTACATCTGTATCAAGGGATAAGGGGAAAGAAAGAGTTTTTATCATGACAGAGGGTTCAATAAGGAAATTGTATCTTATCCTGAACCGGGGAGACGGGCATTCTTCTCATGAATTTCAGAAATACTATACCGGTCTTTTCCCTTACCTTGATATATCTGCAGACGTATACATTATTGCGGAAGATATGGCGAGGGACTTTACCCGCGTGAGGGAAACGATAAAACAGATTGCCCTGTTTCTCAAAAGGTACTCCTTTTACAGGATAAACATCCATCCTGTTCATCCGTTACCCTCTGAAGATTTATTGGGAGGTATTTACAACGATTTTTTCCAGATAATCAGCCCTTTTAACAGAGAAGGATACCTTCACCAGAGTGTATCCCGTATTATGATTCTACCCATCCTTGTGGCAGAAGAGAAGGATGATGTGAACGCCCTCAACAGATGTCTGGATTTCCTGAGGGATCGGCTGATGATTCCCAGTATCTACATCACAGAAAATAGTCTCCCTAACGGAATCAAAGGGATTATGAGGAGTGACAGAGAAAGGATTTATCTGGAACTGGGTGGGGGAAATAAGCTGGAAAGGCTTATGAATACCCTGGGAACCCATTCTGTATTCGATGACCTTATGGTATGGGCCAGTGCGCCGATAAAGAATCCCCTTCAAGGATGCCCTTCTGTTATATTGAGAGAAAAAGATGGGAATATTTACACCTGCTTCAATGCCGTATCCTCAAAACAGCCTGTTTCAAACCTTTACTCTATGAACAGTCTGCCTGAGCTGCTCATGACATTCGGAACCCGTGAAAACAAGTGGAGCGATTGTTTGAACTGTGCTGTAGAATCAGTATCTCTTATGAAAGATACCCTCAGGATAAATGACCGCGAAAAAGAGGCATTTAGCATTTCCTTTCATATTGGCATGGAATTGGTCAAACAGGAAGACTACAAAAGCGCGCTGGAGCATTTCGACAGGGTACTGACAGGACATACCGAATTTGAGGATATGGGGACTATCCTCCTTTCCAAGGCATTGTGTCATCTCAAAAGAAACGAAAACGAGAAGGCAATGGTTACCCTGGAAGAGGCAGAAAGGCATATCCCCTCTTCAGCCATGATCTATTATTATAGGGGCCTGTGTGAATTCGGTCTCAGGGATTATATAGAGGCAATTGACAGGTTCCAGGATGCCCTAAAAATGGGGTCTGACCAGCTTCCCCTGGGGGATGTGTATTTTTATGCGGGGCTAAGTCATATAAATCTGGAGGAATACAGTGATGGACTTGCGATGATGAATCGTGCAGAAGAATTTTTCACCGAAAAGAGCCCTGTCTATTATTATATGGGGCTCTGCTTTCTTGGCATGAGAGACCTTGATCCCGCTTTAGACTATCTCAAAAAGGCACTCACATCCCAACCTCAGGAAGGAGACTTAGGCAGTATCCACTTTTACCTGGGCTCCTGCTATAAAGAGATGGAGAGGTATGAAGATGCCCTTTTAGACCTTAAAAGGGCTATGGAAGCGGAGGAGGGAAGGAAGGACATTCATAACCTTATGGGGTACTGTTATTTCAAACTGAAAGAATATGGTGATGCTATACAATGCTTCTCCAGAGCCGTGGAGATAGACCCGAACTCTGCTATAGATTATGCAAATATAGGGGTGAATCTCAGAGAAAAAGGTGAGATAGAAAAGGCTATCCCTATGTTCAAAAAAGCTCTGAGCCTTGACCCCTCTATTGGCTTTGCCAGAAAACACCTTGCTGAGATTATAGAAAAACCTTCCTAATCTCTGAATAGCTTTTCTTAGGTTTTCTGCCGTCCCCGCTATGAATAGCGGGGACGGTAAGGTCAGCAAATCTTTTATCCTAATTTACCACCAACCAGGAAGGTGCTGATGCAGCATCCTGGCGGTTCTCCTCCCAGGTTACTGGTCAGACCCAATTTAGGATTCTTTATCTGTCGTTTTCCAGCCCTGCCTTGAAGTTGTGTGTACATCTCGTACAGCATCCTTATACCGGAAGCGCCGATGGGGTGTCCAAAACACTTCAATCCGCCATCGGGTTGCACAGGCAGACCCCCGTCCAGATCAAAAAAACCCGATTCAATGTCTTCCCTCACCTTTCCTCTGGGGCTAAACTGGAGATCCTCCATGAAGACAGCTTCTGTGATTGAGAAACAGTCGTGTACTTCTGCCATACCTATCTCTTCTCTGGGCTTTGTTACCCCTGCTTCTTTATATGCAGCGATGCCGGATTGGTATATCTCCTCTATGTGTGTATAATCATAGTCATCCCTCAGCCTGTTTTCGCCACCGATGGATATCTGGAGGGCCTTGAGATACATGGGGTCTTTGCGGAAATCCTTTGCTTTATCAGCCCTTACCAAAATAGCTGCAGCTGCACCGTCGCTCACCCCACAGCAGTCAAACAATCCTAAAGGCCACGAGATCATAGGCGCATTCATTGCCTGTTCAATGGTTATCTCTCTCTGAAAATGTGCCTTGGGGTTCAACGCCCCATTCTTATGGCTCTTGTAGGAAATACGGGCAAGCATCCTCTTGCCTTCCTCAGGACTCAAGCCGTATCTCTCAAAATATTTCGTGGCCATAACCGCAAACATTGCCGGTGCAGTGGTTGTGGGCGCTATACCTGCAGCATCGTCCATAAGACCCCCTCCCGATGCGGTAAAGGGGAGATCCAAACCACTGTATCCCTGGTCTTTTAATTTCTCAAAGCCGATTGCGAGAACGATGTCATTTATCCCTGCGGCTATTGAATAGGCCGCATTCCTGATGGCTTCCGATCCAGTGGCACATCCGTTTTCAACCCTTGTAATTGGGATGTAATTCAGTTTAAGGGGTTTAGAAGCGGACATGCCTGTAAGCCCCCATAGTGTCCCAACCCAGGCCGCATTAATATCTTTGGGATCAATGCCTGCATCCTCATACGCTTCATAGGCGGCTTCGACGATTAGATCCTCGGCAGATGCATCCCAGCGTTCGCCAAACTTTGTACATCCCATTCCAACAATGGCAACCCTGTCCTTTATACTTCCTACCATTTTTCCCTCCTTACCGTACTGGTCTAATCTTCCAGAAATAGTTGTGGATTCCTCTATTAAAATAGAGTTTTCTGAAGGTAAATTCTACATTCATCCCTACCTTGACTTCCGAAGGATCACGGTCTGTCATATCAAAGGCAGCCCTTCCTCCCCCTTCGAATTCTATAACGCCTACAACCGCTGGCGGGTCTATACAGTCTGCCAGGTTATCCTGGGTATAGGTAAAGATGCTCAGTTTTTTATCGGACAATCTGACCCGTTCCCGTTGATCCTTGGTATGGCATTTTACACATACCCTCTGTGGCGGATACTGTTGCGTGCCACAGGCAGTACATTTTGAACCATACAGGGCGAGATGGTCTTTGGCGTGTCTCCACATGGCAACCGCAGCGGCAGGGTTTCGATCAGGACGTGCAGCCGGAGCTTTTGGTACAAGCCCTCTAAAGTTCAGGTACTTTTGGTAGCTGGGGAGATCCTTCTTAGATGCCAGTTGCCCCTTTATTCCAGACCTGTTCTTTATTTTTTCTATGTTTTCTGTAACCTTCAACAGTATGGCATCACATCCGTTGCTGTAGGACAATACAAGGATATTGTCCCCTGCTTTGGCATCTTCCAATGCCTCAACAAGCATCATAAGAGGCAGTGCCGTTCCGGTATTTCCTACAAGGGGAAGTACGGAATCCTTGAACTGTTCCGGTGCTAATCCCAGTGCACTGCCCATACCCTGCTGTCTTCTTACGTTTGGCCCGGAGATGACAACCCTGGCAAAGTCTTTAGGTCCCAACTTGTGTTTCTTCAACAAGACGGATGCTGCCTCCGGAATCAACTTTGAATATCCTACATCGAAACAAAAACGATCCTCCCATGCCTGAACATAAGGCTCTGAAGAGGGTCTCCATACGTCAATCATTTCGTTGGATATGGAGACACTGTCAACGATTTCTGCCGCAACATCCGTACTTCCAACTACTAAGGCAGCAGCGCCGTCCCCAAACGTCTGTTCCATATCCCCCTGGGTTTTTGCCATTCGCGTATCAGAGCCGGTAACCAGGATATTCTTCAATGAACCTGCCTTAACGGCATCCACCGCTGCTATTAAAGCTCCAGTGCCTGCCCTCAGCGAATTGGTGAAATCAAGAGTTCGTGTATCCCTACCCAAATCCAATGCTGTAGCCCCTATTGTGGAAACCATCTTTTCCGCATAAGGAGAGGTGGTGGTGGCAAAATAAAATCCGTCAACTTTGCTTCGATCTATCCCCCTCAGGCAGTCAATTGCTGACCCAACGGCCATAGTAAGACTGTCTTCGTCGAAGTTGGCAACGGACCGCTCTCCTTTCCCCTGGGAAGCGATACCCCATGCCTTTGCGATTTCAATTCTAGGCATCCTATACAATGGGATATATGCCCCGTAAGAAGTAATCCCTACCATATTAGATCCTCCTTATCTAATTAATTTTGGAATGTACGATGCATTCCAGTGAACAAAATGTCGACGGTAATTTTGAGAGCCGACTAAAAAAGACACTATCGGAATTAACTTTTCTTGTCAAGGAAAAGAGTTGAGGCCAAAAGAAAACTAATGTTTATGTGCATGTTCTTCGATTCCAGCTTCTCCTCCAGTGCCCCTCCTCTTTAAGCTTAAAAATATCCTGACGGTTATTTCCACTCATCAGTATGATATACATTTCTTCTGGTGCTATCCTTGCTACCCGTGGCATGAGGAAGCTGTATCACTATTTGCCACTTTGTCAAATAAATCAGCCGTTGTGTCAAGCCGTTGTCCCATTTTCCCACTATAAATGATGCCCCTAGACCGTGGTTTTGCGATGAGAGGATAGCTTTTTGGCTCCTTTGATGAGGGTAAGGAGCATGCCGCCGATGAGAATGATCAATGCCCCGGATGGTAATTCAAGAAAATAGGAGAGGGAAAGTCCGGAAAGGCAGATCACAATGCCGAATACGATGGAGAGCAACATAATCCGCTTGAAATTCATGGACATCTCACCGGCAATCGCCACGGGGATGGTGAGCAGCGCGATGACCAGGATGATACCGACTACCTGAATCAGTGTCACGATGGAGAGGGCAATGAGGATAATCAACCCCATGTTTAGCGCTTTTACGGGCAACTGCCTGGCCCGGGCATACTCTTCATCGAGGGCGACAGACACAAAGCCTTTGTAGAAGATGAATATCGGCAGGGTTACGAGGAACAATAAAATCAGGGTAATGATGACATCTGTCCGTGACGCCATCAGGATGTTCCCGAACAGGAAGGTCATCAGATCGGGGGTGTACCCCGGCGTCATGTGGATAAAGATGATTCCCACGGCCACCCCTACAGCCCACAGGATACCGATGAACAGATCACTTATCTTTTCTTCCAGATTTCCGATAATCCCCGCAGCGAGGAGAACAAAAGCGGTTGCCCCGTAGAGGGGTTTTACCCCCAGCCAATAGGCGATGCCCAATCCGCCGAATGCGGTGTGGGAGAGGCCGCCGCTGATAAAAACCATACGTTTCGTTACAATGAAAGGTCCTATGAAACCGCAGATGACACTGGCCATAATGCCGGTCAAGATGGCATTCTGCATGAATTCGTAAGATAAAATATTTTCCATAGGCTAAGGGTCGGGGATCAGGAATACTTCACAGTTAATGTCCCCGCTTGAAGAGGTCAGTAAGTTGCTGGAAGCTTACACTTCGTTTATTCTGGATTCTGACTCCTGACTTCTGACTCCTCACTCATTAATGTTTCTTCAAAAGGGTATGAGGGATGCCGTGACCTAACAGTTCTACAGGGCAACCATAGACATTCTCTAAGATATGGGCATCCAGTTCCCCCTTTTCGTGGAAGTAGAGATTTTTGTTCAGACAGGCGATGTGCCTGTATGTAAGGGCGAAGGGTGTCGGATCATGGGTTACAACGACGATGGTCATTTTTTCATTGAGTTCATTCAGAAAATCCAGGAGGCTGGTTTTTGACGTAATGTCAATTGATGCTGTGGGTTCATCCAGGAGCAGGACCACCGGTTCGGAAACAAGGGCACGAGCGATAAGCACCTTCTGGATTTGACCGCCGGAGAGATCTTTGACGTTTTCATGCCGCTTGTCATGTAGATTTATCTTCTCGAGGATCATCTCAGCTTTTTCCATATCGTCTTTTGTGTGCCTCTTGAGGTAATTCTGAGGACCAATACATCCCGTGAGAACCATCTCCAGGGCGCTGATCGGAAAATTTCTGTTGAAACTTGCAAACTGCGGGACATATCCCAGTCGTCCGGCGACATCTCTGAGAATGCGGATAGAACCGCTCCACGGCTTGATGATACCGAGAATGAGTTTCAGGAGCGTTGTCTTTCCACCTCCATTGGGGCCTATGAGCAGAAGAAAATCCCTCTCGAAGATATCCAGGGAGACATTTTCGAGAACAGGAATGTCTTCATATCCGAAAGATACATCGGTAATTTCAATGAGGTGTCCCATGTTACTTTCTCAATACCTGATTGAGGATTTCCGCAAAGGCTCCCATGCCTTTCAGCCAGTCCCTCTCTAATGGATCCACTTCCATTACTTTTCCGCCGATCTCGTGGGCAATTGTTCGGGCGCTTTTTCTATCAAAACCCTTCTGGACGAAAATGACCTTAATGCCTTTCCGCCTCGCCGTATCAATCACCTCTTTAATATGAGACGCGCCCTTTATTTTCCCCTCTTCTTCAACGGCCATCTGTTTCAGGCCATACTCGTCGGCAAAATATCCCCAGGCAGGATGATAGACCAGGAAGGTATAACCTTTCTTACCGGCGAGCAATGTCCTGTTCTTACGGTTCAACTCTTCAATATCAATTAAGAATGATGCCAAATTTTTCCCGTAATAATCTCTATATTGAGGATCATAAAGGGACAGCGCCTGATAGATATTCCGGGCTGCTATCTTTACGCAGAAAGGAGAAAGCCACACATGGGGGTCCTGTTCACGGTAGCGTGTGCCGTATGACATATTCACCATGGTCATTTTTTTATTTTTCCCGGCGATGACATGGAGATACTTCTCTTCAAAGGGAAAGGCAGGGGCGCCCACCTTAATGTAGATATCAGCATCGGACAGCCTGACCAGTTGTTGAGGGGTCGGTTCGTACATTTCAGGAGATGCGCCTGCCGGGATCATGACCTGGACGTTCACCCGGTTTCCCCCCACTCTCTCCACAAAATAAGCCTGGGGCAGAACACTGACGGCAACCTGGATTTTGCCCGAAGCCGAAGCGATTCCCTTATAGCTTCCCAGTACAATCAATAAAGACAACGCTATTATAAGATATGCACTTTTTTTCATGTTGACGTTTCTCCTTTTTTACTCCCGCTCAAAATCGTACCGGGTGGTTTTGAACTGATGTCGTAAACGGCCCGGTTTATCTCTCTCACCTCATTGTTGGCGTCGTCGCAGACGGTGTCAACTTATAGATAGGGGTAGCCCTTAAACAGAGGATGAGCCTCTATGGAAAAAAGATACCAAATTGTAGAGAAAAAGGCTACAAAAAAATATCTAAAAACGTCTTGACAAGAACAGCCAAAGTAGCTATGATTGCCACAAAGTAGCCCCCAAATCAGGAGGTACCATTATGATAACTGCAGGAATAAAAGATCTTAAGAATCAATTAAGCAGTTACCTTTCTTTTGTCAAGAAAGGTGAAGACGTGCTGATCACCGAGAGAGGTAAAGTTATCGCGCGCATCATTAATGAAAATTCCCAGAAGACATCATTGAGGCAGTCGCTGCATCCTCTGGTCATGCAGGGCTTGATAACTTTCCCAACAAGTCAGATCGATAAGGACGTTCCTGATCCTGTCGAGATACCTGGCAAACCGGTTTCAGAAATGGCCATCGAGGACCGCCGATGATTCTCTATCTCGACACGAGTGCCCTATTAAAAAAATATTTGAAAGAAGAGGGGTCAAACGATGTAATTTCGCTATGGAAAAAGACATCGGCAATAGTTACCTCCACCGTAGCTTACGCAGAAACTCTGGCCTCTATTTACAGAAAAAAGAGAGAAACAGGAGAATTTGATCAAAGGTTTTTCAAAGCGGTTCTAACCTCATTTCAAAAAGACTGGAAAAGTTTTATTCACGTGGATGTGAATAAGGACTTGAATGAAACAATTGACAAATTAACAATCGCCTATCCTCTTAGAGGATTTGATGCCATTCATCTTGCTTCGGCGTTAATTCTGTATGAAAAAATTCAGGAGAACTTTATTTTTGTCTGTTACGATAAGAGGCTCTTAAAAGCCGCGAAAGAAGAAGGTTTAAATACATTCCCAGGGGACTTGTAGCTCATCTCCCTGCTGGTTGGGGTTCAGTTGAGTTTCAAAATTCCTTTATGGGCGGATTTGGGGTCAGACCCGTAGCAATATAACCCAAATGTCGGGTCAGACCCCACATTTTGCACTGTAACCTTTTACTACAATACCTGTTCGATAAACGCCTCTACCCTGGTCTTCAACTGCCCCACATCGCCTTCGCTGTAGTCCGTTTCAATCTCCAATACGGGGATGTTTGCCTTCTTTAGCGCCTCTTTTACCCTGACAAACTCAACATTGTAGGTATGGCAGAACTGGAGGGTGTAGTGGATTACCCCGGAAGCGTTATAGTCTTTGACATACCGAATTATATCATCGATCCGCTCTTCATTTGGGCTGAAACAACTACAGTTAATCCTCATGTAACGTTCTGCAATGGCTTTCACCTTGTCTTCAACTGTGGGGCGTTCTTCCTCTACTAAATGAGAAAAATACCTGGTGCCTACACAACTCTCCTCACACACCACCACTCCTCCACTGTCTTCTATAACACTATGGAGTTTCCAGTTCGGTATTGCCATCGGACAGCCGGAGACCAGTATCCTGGGTCTCTTTTCATCGAATACCCCTTCCCTTTTTTTATTTCGTTCCTCTAGCTCATCTGCCAGTTCGTTGACCTTAGTCGTGAATCTTTCAAGGTCGTCATAGAAGGCGATCTGAGATATCAGTAAGGCATCTTTCCCGCTTATGGGGACTGGATTTGCTTTTCGGGCATCGAAGACCCTCTGTATTGCCTCCCGTTTTCTGTTTACCAGCTTGATTTTCTCCTCCATAACCTCAGGAGTAATCTTAACACCACTCTCTTCTTCCATCTTTTCCATAAAGGCTTTTACTTCTTTCAGCCAGAGGTCTCTGTCGGTCTCTCTTTTCATTTGGGGGAGTTCCATCACATAGGTTGGGATGTGCTCATTGAGAAGCTCCCATACCTTCTTTTTCCCGTCGCAGGTGGTTTCTCCTATAACAAAATCTGCAACCTCAAAGTAAGGACATATCTTGGAAATCTTGAAGCCAAAGGCTGACTTGATCAGTGGGCAAAGATTTCTTGGCAGCACGGCATCTGCATCGGGGACAGAAAACTGGGCACCGCCACAGAGTCCCACGCTCAATCCACCGGCAGCAAGTATTATCTCATCAGGGACATAAAGACAGAAAGTCCCGACTACTTTGCCGCCCTTTTCTTTATGTTCTAAAAGCTCCTTGATCCTCAACCCGTGAACCTCAGACATAACAAAGTCAAAATACCCCATTCCATTTGGACGGCACTCTTGATTCATGTAAACATCGGAATAGATCGCCCCTAAGGCATTCAACAACACATCATGCTTCTCAATATCCAGACCTAACCCTTTCCACATCTCATTATAATCGCTCATATTTTCTCCTTTCTCTCTTGAATTTACGGATTAACAACATGGGTTTGAGATTGAATCCTCAAATCCCCCAAAATCCGAGGGTTGAATTAATTGATCCTCCTGATCATTTGACGTTATCTGATTAATTTTTAAAATAATTAAAAAGACCATTATTATTTTATTTGACAATAACTATCCGCCATTCGCCGGTTCCGATCTGGCTCACCTCGCTGACTTTGCAGCCCATTGCCCTTACCACTCTGGGTACATCCTGAGTGGCAGAAGGACAATCTACGAGCATATCCATTCGACTGTTGTCCTCAAGCTTTTGGATCAATGGTTCTACCGCATACTTGGGATAGGGGCACATCCATCCTCTCATATCCACCTGATAATGGCTGTCCCCCACTTTTATGGTTTTAATTTTTTTCATTTTTTGTAGCCTCCAGAAAAGTGATCAAAATATAAAAGCAGGCAAGAAACAAAAAGATCAGTGCTGCACCACCAAACCAGCCAAAATGATGACCGAGGGAAAAAGGTTTTCCATAAAGCCATCCCTTTCCTACATAATCGCCATAGATAAGGATCCACGAGCCTGATGTCAACATGCCTCCTATAACTGCAATCCATGCTCGGATATATCCTTCGGCAGATCGCCATAGAATACCTACACCGCAGCCGCCAGCTACAGCCATTCCTATTCCGAATATAAAACCTCCGATAACTGTATGAAGTCCTACAGGCAATACAACAGCCATTTGCTGATAACCCTGGGATTTTAGAATTGTGAATCCTATAGTCCCAATAGCGATGCTGAGTAATATCCATTTCATTAGAGTTCCATCCCTGCTTACAAATATCTCACGGAAGGCGGAGGCAAAACAGAGGCGTGAGCGCTGAAAAATTACACCAAATAAAGCTCCAAAAAGCAACAGCCCTGCAGGTTTTGACATCCCCTTTAATACATAAAAGAAGGACACTGCTATAAGAAGGATGCCAATCATCATACCTATAAATGGCTGTAGTGAGGCTTCAGTTTTTTTCACTGGTTCACCTTTAGGTAATGTGCTGAAGTCTAGGGCATCCACAGCCTCTTTTGCCTGTCGTTTCAGAAACATACCGCCCACATAGGCGCCAAGAAGAAGCCCTACTGCCGACAGTGGCCCGCTTAAAGAGAGGGCCATGGTAGCAGAATAAAAACCACCAACATTACATGGTGGCATTATGACTGTTCCGAAACCCATCAAACCTCCACCTATCAGAGCTATTATATATCCTCTCCAATTATCGGTTCTGATCTTAAACTCTTCGGAAATGAATGCCGATATGGCTACACCAAAGATTATTCCGAAATTAATCAGACTGTGCATGTCGAGATATAGAGGTGTCAGGGGATAAGCGGTAAACGGGGCATACACTTTAATGCCGAAAATATTATATATATAACTTCCCCACATCGCCATCTGTGGGAAAACCCCTATCGCCCGTGCGTAAGCAAACATAAAGATATTCGCAAAGGCAAGCGCCAACGCCCCTGCCCATAAAGGCCAGGCCTTTTTCCATACAGAAATATAAAAGACATTCACAACCTGTCTATAGACTTGTTTCCAGCAATTCTGGCCTACCGGCATGACACCCACAGATGAAGTAACGTTCTGTTCTGAATCAAACTTACTGTCCATCGTCTCTCTTCCCCTTTCTTGTTTACGTTTCTTAAAATCCCCCAGAATCTTAGAGTTGACTTTTGAAAGAAGTCAGTCTAAAATAAAAAAAACCTGAAAAAAGGGGTAGTAACCCCTTTTGTGTAGGGTGGCGGGGCTATCAGATAGAGAACTTGGCGGTTCGCTGATAGCCCCCCTTCTTTTCTTGTTCACTCCCCCCAGATGTCTATTAAGGACTTATTACCTTATCCGCTTCTGTAAGTGACTCAATAATATCATACATATTGGATATCACTCCTACACCGAGCTTTTCCTTGAGTCCATAGAAGTTCAGACACGTTCCGCAGGAGAGGACTTCGACTCCTTTCTTTTCCATCTCCTTTATATATCCCACCACATCCGATCCCTCAATGGCCAGCCTGACGCCGCTATTTACGAAAATTAGTTTCCTGGGCTGCGGATGAGCAACAATCATGGTTTTGAGGAAAGCATCCATGAGAATCTTTCCCAGTTCCTCATCTCCAACACCCATTACATCGGAATTGATGTAGATGACGATATTGTCATTTCCTCTGGCTTCTCCGGGTTTGGATCCGACTTCACGGGGAAACCCCTTGGCTATCTCAAGACGATAATCTCCGTTATCTTCCTCAACCATTACTGTGCAGCCCTGGCTTTCCGCAAACCGTCGGACGTTATCCCGTGCTGCCACGTTATCAACTATTACAGTAAGTATCCCCTCTTTAATTTCCTCCAGTGCCTTTTTGGTATTGATTACCGGCTGGGGGCAGGTAAGCCCTTTTGCATCAATTATATTTCTCATTCTTACTGTACCAATATCCTCTCTTCAGAATCTCCCATTACCTCTCCGATTATGGCTGCATCCTCTATGCCCTCTTTCCTTAACCGTTTGACCAACTCTTCTGCCTTTTCCTCGGAAACGGCAATCAAAAGTCCCCCTGATGTCTGAGGGTCGAACAGAATGTCTATAATATAAGGTGATGTCTTTGTATCGATATCCACCTTATTAATCCTGAATTCTCTATTGCGGTAAGTGCCTCCCGGAACCATGCCCATCTTCGCGAAGTTCATTACTTCAGGAAGTACAGGAACACTGGCTACATCGATTGTCATTCCTTTCCCTGTCCCCTGGATCATCTCAAAGGCATGGCCCAAAAGGCCAAACCCTGTCACATCCGTACAGGCATTGGCTCCTATCTCCTGCATAATCTCCGATGCCCTTTTATTTAAACCGGCCATACATCTTGTAACCCGCTCGATGGAATCCTCTGTTGCCATTCCACCTTTTATTGCCGTATTGATTATTCCGGTACCCAGAGGCTTGGTAAGTATAAGTCTATCTCCCACCTTTGCCCCCACATTGGTTAATACCTTAGAAGGGTGAATTGTTCCCGTAACGGAAAGGCCGTACTTTAACTCTGAGTCCTCAACACTGTGCCCCCCAACCAGGGTAACCCCTGCCTCCTTCATCTTATCCAGGCCACCTTTCAGTATCTCCCTCAGTACGGATATATCCATCGTCTTTATGGGGAAGCACACTATATTCATTGCTGTCAGTGGTTTTCCTCCCATAGCATAGACATCGCTCAGGGCATTGGCAGCAGCTATCTGACCGAACATATACGGGTCATCAACGATAGGGGTAAAGAAGTCCACTGTCTGGATAATTGCCAGATCTTCAGATAATTTGTACACTCCGGCATCTTCAGCCCTTTCCATCCCCACAATAAGGTTTGGGTCATCCATAAAGGACAGACCGCACAAGGCTTTATCCAGATCCCCCGGACCCAGCTTCGATGCTCAACCCGCCCCCTTAACCGTTTCTGTGAGTCTTGGTGTTTTCTTGTCTTCCATTGAAATGTTCCTTTCTAAGAGTTTTTAGTGCCTCAGGTATACATTGAATAACGTCCATTACCTGTGTTGCCGGTGTTGGATTGGCCAACGATCCTGCAATCCTATTTGCCATAGCCGATATATAACACGCATCGAGGGGCTGATGCCCTCCGTAGATCAATCCTGCAACCATACCGGTTATTGTGTCACCCGTACCCCCTATACATTCGAGGGCCTCGATATTGGGTTCATCAATCATTTTCAGAACCCTTCCATTTTCACATATAAAGTCAGTATGACCCTTGACCAGTAAGAACCGAGGTGTACCGTTTGTCTTGTACGCCTTTGTTATAAAATCTTCCACCTCATCAGGCCTGTGGAAGATAAAACCTCTTGTATAAAAAGGGTGAGGGGAGTTTTCATCTGCCAAAAAGGCTAGCTCTCCCAGATCTGGGGTGAATAGGTCATAAAAATCGGCATTGCCGCTCATCTTGGCGATATACATGTACCCGGCATCGGCTATGAGAAACGGTTTGGCCTCAATATTCTTTAAGGCGGAAAAAAGCTTATAATGCAGCATTAAATCCGGCATTATATAATGAAAGCTACAAACAGTAGGTTTTAAAGTATGTATATTTTCAGTGAGATAGTTATATACTAATTTGCTCCCATCCCCCTTTCCTATATCACCGGCTATAACACAATAGGGTTCCTCCAATCCCATAATCTGGCAGACAGTAGTCGCTGTTCCGATCATAGAAGGTGTGCCACGATTAAGATAAAAGGACCTTTCACCTATAAATAACCTACCATCTTTGATTCTGACCCTTCCGTAGATCAGCGGCAATCCCGGATCAGGGATTGTTCCTGCTAACAGCAGCATAATTAATCCACCTCTTTCAGCATCTCTTCGTAGGCTATATGGAGGGCATAGGCACATATAGTATGCCCAAGGTCTTTAGGGGAAGGAGTCTCTTTCAGGTTCTTGCCTATAAGCATTTCAGCCAGATAGGGCACATCCGGACAACCTCCGCCGGATATGTTTACTATCTGCTTTGTTCGTTTGTCAATAACCAATTTCATGTTGGCGGCCCTAATCATCAGGTAGTCTCCAAAGTCCTTTTTTTGACAGAGGTCGATTGGCTCAAGAATTTCATCTGAGATGGGAATGACCTTAAGGGGGGCTCTCCCCTTTTCTTTAAGGATACGTTCGATGCCAAGTTGCAAAGTGAGTGGGAACTCTATGACAAGATCGCACCCGGTCCTCAAGTGAGGGGGCGGCCCCACCACTCTCACCTTGTACCCCTCTCCTTTCAGGATTTTTTCGGCAAGGATGACATCACTGGTACTTGGATAAACCAATAAACCCCGGAAATCTCCTTCCTTATATTTTTCTAATCCCTTTGAAAAGAGTCTTCGTATTTTCATTTCTTGAGAACCAAAAGGATATCCTCCCCTTCTTCTCTCACTTCCGCGTTCCAGCCTTCTCTTGTTGCCATCCTAGTTACGTTATCCCTTGAGGTTGCGGTGTCAACCAGAACTTCAAAAGTTCCACTCCCCGTCTCTTTCATCTTTTTATGGGCATTTATCACAGGTTGAGGACAAGACAGCCCCCTTGCGTCTACCGTTTCTGCCATTTTCATCTCTCCTTTCATATCTTTTCCCTCATTGAGAAACCGATAACGACACAAAAGATAAGCCCAACGATTACGGCGCCAGGCCCCCATAAATCTACACCCTTCGGGGAGCTGGCTATAGCGAAATTGTGAGCGAAAGCAGCCCCTGCTATCATCCCTATAACGAAAAGGGCTGAGTCGCCATCTCCTTCGCCGGACAGAAATAGTTGTCTTCCCGGGCAACCCCCTGCCAGGGCGAAGGACAGGCCTGCCAGAAGCATTCCCCCGAAGTTCCAGATATGGTCATTGTGGGCAACCGGCTGTCCTACAAACCCGGCATGGAACTGCCCAAGTGTGATATTCATCACAAATGCCCCTATCAAAAGTCCGAAGACCCCGGTCATAAGGTGGAAGTCCTTTATCAGGATTACGTCCCTGATTGCACCCATTGTACAGAACCTGCTTCTCTGTGCCAGGATGCCTATTGTCAGGCCTATGATTAGAGAGATAATCAGGGGGGCATGCATCGCTCCTGGTCCCTTCTCACTGAAGAAGACTGCACCTGAAGGTAATTTGGGTGCAGCAATAAGAAGGATTAGAAGTCCAACCATAATAAGAGGCATTATCCACCCCACGAATTTATATGTCTTATGGTTTCTGCCAAGGTTATATCCGGACTTAAGAAAGTATACCCCCAGGGCTACCCCTGCTGCCAGACCAGCCAGTCCAAGGATAGCATTTCCATCTCCACCGGACAGTCTCAATAACGCCCTCCATGGGCAGCCCAGAAAGACCAATGCTCCGACCATTGCGAAGAAGCCAAGCATAAACCTCACAATGGGAGCGGACCCCACCCTGGGCTTGAACTCTCTAAAAATCAGGGCGGATATGAGAGCCCCCAGGACAAACCCGATGATTTCCGGTCGTATATACTGCACGACACTTGCCCTGTGCAATCCCAGTGCCCCTGCTATATCCCTCTCAAAACATGCCACACAGATGCCCATATTGGGTGGGTTGCCCCATTTTTGCAGTAAGGCGGCGAAAACTCCGACAAAAAGACCCACACAAAGAATACCCTTTTTAGAACCGAAGAACCTTATTAAACCTTCCATATAAAGACCTCCTTTATCAGATATTCAATTGGGAAAATCGTACTGTGTATTGAATATGGATTAAACCACACTCATAGTTTGATTGCAAATAGGTAATTTCAATAGTTGGGCTGTGTAATTATAGGGGAAACCTATAGGTAGGAGCGATATTTTTGTAAGCAGCTTAAAAATTCCTCTTGACCAACTGAAAGGCTTTTTATAGAATGACCACCTGGTCACCAATAGAAAGGCAGGGTGAGAAATGGGTATAGAATCCACTGAAACCAGAATGTTCCTGCAATTGGATGCTGAGAAGCAGCAGCGTGTTCTGGAAGCGGCAATTGATGAGTTTTCCGATAGGGGCTACGAAAAGGCCAGCATGAATGTAATAGTACAGAAAGCAGGTATATCCAAGGGCGCCCTCTTCAAGTATTTTGGGAGCAAGAGCGGACTATTTGCCTTCGTATACCGTATAGCACTCAACCATGTGAAAGACTATCTGCGGACCGTGCGTGATAAGAGCCAGGATGAAAATTTTTTTCGGAGACTGGAAAAAATAATGGCGGCCGGGGTGGACTTTGTCCACCGTTATCCCGGGCTGGCTCGTATCTATTACCACATTATTTTTACTGGTGACTCACCCTATAAAGACGAGATACTGAAGGAACTTCACAGGGAATCCCTAAAGTTCATCCAGTCTCTTATTGAGGATGGCATCCAACAAGGGGACATACGGCCGAGCCTTGACCCAAAAACAACTGCGTTTGTGCTGGAATGTGTGCTGGACAGGTTTTTACAGGCTCACCATTTGCAGTTTCTTGACCATTCGCTGAGGTTGCACGGCGCTTCTGCGGAGGAATCCAATCAGTGGATTCAGGAGATTGTCGAACTTTTTAAAAGAGGATTGGAGAACGATTCAAAAAAAAGCCGGGAGGTAGATAAGTGAAAATTATAAGGCACGTTTTTGTAATTGCATTATTGGTTTTGCTGTTGGCTAACATTTCAACACATTCCGTGGCTAAATCCAGAAAGGGTCAGCGCCCTCTTCCAACTATTCGGTTTGGCGCTTTGCCGGTGATTCAGACACTTCCCCTTTTTGTTGCGTTTGAGAAAGGCTACTTTACTCGACATGGTGTCACAGTAGAATTGATTCCTTTCAATTCTGCCCTGGAAAAAGATGTGGCCCTCACCGCAAGGGAAATCTCCGGGTATTTCGGTGATATGATGACCCCTATGGTACTCAATGCCAATGGGATACATATAAGAATGGCGGCGACCATCTTTAATTCCACAAATAATCAACGCACTTTTGCAATCCTGGCAGCCCCAAATTCGCCGAACAGGACATTGAAAGAACTGACTGAGGCTGGAGTTGCAGGCTCCTCCAATACCATAATCGAATACATCACCCTAAAAATCTTGAGTTTTCATGATATACAAATGGAAAACCTCAATATGATTGAAACAAAAAACATTCCCATCCGGCTTCAGATGCTGCTGAGCGGTCAGGTGCCGTCTGCAACACTACCGGAGCCCCTCGTCACCCTGGCAGAGTTGAAGGGCGCCAGGGTTGTAGCCGATGATGCAGGGAAAGGAATATCACCCACCGTTCTGGCATTTCGTTTAGAATTTCTTAAAGAGCATCCCGCTGAAGTTAAAAAATTTCTTGCCGCTGTACACGAGGCAATATCTTTCATCAACCAAAATCCCAAAGAAGTGCGTCCCATCATGAATCGTTATTGCAGAATACCCGAACCCCTGCAACAGGATTTTATTATTCCAAAATTTCCAAAACTCACGGCGCCGGACTACAATCAGGTGATGGATGTGTATAACTGGTTGAGGAAAAAGGGGATTATTAAGGCAGAAATGAACTATAAGCAGATGGTGTCAGATGGGTACCTTCCCTGAATTTCTACAGATTCAAGGATTGACGAAGGTCTTCCCCAATAGTGGTGCGTCTAAGGTTGTGCTTCAGGAGGTGAATATAAGCCTTGATACCTATGATTCTATCGCCGTGGTGGGACCTTCCGGTTGTGGAAAGACTACGATGCTGCTCATTACTGCCGGCCTGTTGCCTGCCACCAGGGGTAGCATCCTCATGAACGGTGAAGCGACTTCTGCGCCAACCCATAAAATTGGTGTAGTTTTGCAGGAGTACGGTCTCTTCCCATGGAAAACCGCGAATGAGAACATCTTACTGGGCGCACAGATGCGGAAGATAAGAGTTCATGAAAAGACTCTTGCAGCCTTAAAGAAGGAACTGGGCATAGAGGAGCTGGAACGTCTTTATCCCCATCAGCTTAGTGGCGGACAACGACAGCGAGTAGCATTGGCCAGAGCTCTTCTGCTGAACCCCAAGTTGTTGCTTCTGGATGAGCCCTTTGCCGCATTGGATACCATAACCCGTGAACACCTGCAAAACCATCTGCTGGCGCTTTTCCATAACAGGAATTTCAGCTTTGTTCTGGTCACCCACAATATTGAGGAGGCTGTGTTTCTCGGACGTCGCATTGTGGTGTTGAACGAACTAACCTCAGGCATTCAAACCGTTATAGACAATCCGGATATGGGACGACCGGATTACAGGGAACAACCGGAATTCTTCCGGCAGGTTCTCCTTCTGCGTCATACATTGAAGGAGGCTGAATGAGAAGGTTGCCTATAATTCCTTACATCGGGTCTATT
>QZJR01000018.1 GCA_003599365.1 Deltaproteobacteria bacterium
TAAGGCCTCCCGATGTCAAGGGTAAAATTATCCATTAACGAAAAAAATGGTTTTCTTTTTTCGTATAACTTAAGAACGAACCTTTTTGCTCGTTGGCAGAGAGAAAAGAGGGACGACCTTAAATAATTAAATATCCACACTGTTTAATAATGTTATTTACGAATTTAAGGTCGTCCCCCAAATCCCCCTTTTTGACATCGAACGCGTTGTTCTTACAGGTAAAATCGTTGAACGACAAAAAGACCAAAATACAGAAGAGTGGAAATACCTTATTGAAGGTGGAACCATTTCAGCCGGCATGTCGGTTGTGATTGGTAAATTGAGTATCACTGGCAAATTAGTGATTATCACTGTATACAAAATATGAGGTGAAAAATGATTTGTGATATTTGTGGACAAGAAGATGCTCAAGTTCGTCACGTGACCCGAAGTTATGGTAAGGGCTCGGATTTGCTTATTATAGAGAATGTCCCTGTGGTCACCTGCTCTCATTGTGGGGAAAGCTATCTAACATCTGAGACATTGCACGAGATTGAACGCATCAAATTGCACCGCCAAAGTTTTGCAAAAGAGCGATCTGTACCAGTAGCTGCTTTCGGTTAGATCATTATCCTTTAACATCACGATGTGCGAACAATTTGGTCCAGCCGACCTCGTAAACTCGGCGGCTGATTAGCGCCGTTATCGTCTCAAATTTTTTAAAGATTATTCCTCCATTGACATATCTGCACGAATGATATATTGTATATATGTTATAACATGATCAGAGGAGGTTTATAATGACAACTCAAATGATAGTTAGGATCGATCCTGATCTCAAAGCCAAAGTCAATAATTTTGCTAAGGTAGAAGGGAAAAGTTTGAGTGAAGTGGTCAGGGAATTGCTCGAAGAATATGTCAAAACCCGAGATATCGATTCTTATATTGGTAATCTATGGGACCGTATCGGAGGTAAACTCGCGTCAAGTGGGGTTGGCCCCAAGGATGTTAAGAGCGTTATTCGTGACGTGAGGACCAAACATTGATCAGGGTAGTGGTTGACACAAATATTTTCATATCTTCTTTCTTTGATGGCAATCCTCGAAAAATCATTGACTTATGGAAATCCGGCCAAATTATTTTATGCCTTTCCCGTCCCATCATTGATGAATATGTAGATGTACTCAGCCGTATGGGACTACAGAATGAGCGTGAGCTGGAAGAGTTGTTGAGTCTTTTTGCGCATGGCTTTCATGTTTTATTCGCCGCCAAAACTCCGAATTTAAACGTTGTTGAAAAAGATCCTGATGATAACAAATTTATTGAGTGTGCAGTGGCATTAAATTCAAAATCTATTATTTCAGGGGACAAAGCTTTACGAGAAATAAGGGATTATATGGGTATTAAGATACAGAGCCCGAAACAATTTCTTGATGATTACTCGAAACTGAAACGATAACCTCTCACTGAACTTGATGGGCTATATAAGTGCCCTTTTGATCTTCTGATATTTGCGACAAATATTTTTTCAAAGAACTTTCTTGGGTTATAGCCCGCCCACAAGTTAGTTAGGGCATTATTCCATCTCAATAATGAAAGAAACGTATGACTGATCATAATGAGTGTTCTTCTTGCTCTTCCGCTGAGCGCACAAAGCATTTGAAACAGGGTCGAAAGCTTGAATACTTTACCATTGGCTGGAATATAGTGGAAGCAGGTGTAGCTATCGGAGCCGGATGGTTTGCCGGTAGTATTGCATTGGTAGGATTCGGAGTTGATTCTCTTATTGAAAGTCTTTCCGGCTCCGTGCTTCTCTGGCGACTTTTCTCTCCCGTTCACGAAGAGAGCCGCGAAAAGATCGCCCTCAAGCTTGTGGGTATTAGCTTTCTTATCCTTGCGGCATATGTCGCTTTTGAAGCCATCAAGTCTCTTCTTACTCATGAGTCGCCAGAAACCAGCTTCGTTGGTATTGGGTTAGCTATCGTCTCGCTTATAATCATGCCGCTCCTCGCTCGCGCAAAACGCCAGTCGGCATCAAACCTGGAAAGCCGCGCCATGATGGCAGACTCGCGTCAGACTGATATTTGCGCTTATCTTTCGGCTATTCTTCTTGGAGGTCTTGCACTAAACGCACTTTTGGGCTGGTGGTGGGCTGACCCCGTGGCAGCACTAATCATGGCGCCAATTATCGCGCGCGAGGGTTTTGAAGGTTTGCGTGGTGAGGTTTGCGAAGACTGCCACTAAAAGGTATAACCCGGCGCTAGAGCCTATCGCGACCCCATGGGCTGCTCCGGCTCAGCTTATCGATGGCCCGACGCTTCGCGTCGTGCCATTGCGGCGGATAAAAGGGTACGTAACCCTTTTCCTACCCTTCATAGTTCTGTCCATCTTAAGTCTACAGATAGATAGGACAGTCCATTCGCTTCTTAGACATGTTTCATGTCAAAAAAACTATTTTATGGGTATTATCTGCTTTGTGATAATAAACACATTTTCGGTATTGTTTCCACAATAATAGTTGAATTTCAAAGTAAATCATTATATAATCGTCTCCAATTTACCGGCTAAGTTCATTACCGAGAAGAAAATAGGTAATACTTATATTAATTGTTAGCGGTAAATTTTATTTATTGATTACTTATAATTATACTTGACATGCTTATATTATAAGTTTATCTTTCTTCTATTAAGAATATTAAATGGAGACCAAAGGCTCTCAAACAATTACGGAAAATTAAAGATTATCACACAAGAGAGACAATTTATGATGCTGTTGATGATTTGAAAAATTTTCCAAATTGCTCAAATGTAAAGAAATTGAAAGATCGAGATGAATTTAGACTTCGAGTTGGCCGTTGGAGAGTTTTCTTTACTGAATCATTTGAAATTCTATACATAGAGGAGGTCAAGATTAGAAATGAAAATACCTACTAATATCCAATATATTGAACAAGATGGTAAGCCTGTCTTTGCGGTTATACCCTATGATGAATATATTAAATTATTACCTTCAGAAGATGTCACAATACCTCATGAAGTCGTTGGGCTTGTCATTAAAAAAGGAATGAACCTTGTAAAAGCATGGCGTACATACCTTGGGATCACCCAATCAGAAATTGCAAAGAAAGCGGGTATTACTCAGGCAGCCTTGTCACAAATGGAAAATACCGAAAATACATTAAGAACTGCTACACTTGAAAAATTAGCCAAAGCAATGGGCTTATCTGTTGATCAATTAAAAGATTGACGGCTTCGTACTAACCCCCCATGCCCCGTGGGGCATGGGGGAGTTAGTACGAAAATAAAACCTTATTTTCATGCTTCGTGGTGCCCCACGGGGCATGAGGGTTTTTACGATAGTCTGCATCGCGGGTCGCACATCTGAATTTGTCGTTTTAAATAAGACACTGGAGAAATTTGAAAATGAACATGCACAGAAAATTGGTAAAGAAAATTAATATGGGCGAAGAAGTAGACGATGAACATGTTCAAGCGGAAAAGAATGAATTAATCTCAATGATTTGGGAAATTACGAAGGATAATTGGTCATTTGTGAGAGGGCAAGATGTTAAACGAAGATTACAAAGAGATGTTGCAACTATTATTAGAAGAACAAGTTGATTTCATGATAGTAGGTGCATATGCTTTAGGAACTCATGGATACCCTAGAGCTACCGGGGATATCGATATTTGGGTAAAACCAAATAATATAAATTCAAAGAAATTATATAAAGCATTAGCACGATTCGGCGCTCCTATTGATCAAATTCGAATTGATGAATTTTCAACTGAAGGAATCATTTTCCAGATCGGTGTGATTCCTCGTAGAATTGACATCATCACGAAGATTGACGGTGTTACATATGAAGAAGCTGATAAAGATAAAATTAATGTTGAAATTGAAGGTTTAAAAATACCCGTTATATCTTTAGAAAAGTTACTCAGAAATAAAATGGCGACAGGAAGAGAAAAGGATGAACTTGACATAAAAATATTAACAAAAAAGGGAAATTCATAATCTGTCACTGGTACAGACGTAAAAAAGCCGCCCTTGACTTCCATCGTTCGGCAGGTAAAAATATTAAAAAAGGTGAAAACAAACCGGTATGCATTGAAATTAAGATTTCTAATTCTGCAGGGATTTTCCAAATAGACGAACTGTTAAAAAATAAGCTGAGCCATTCTCCCTTAAAACCTTTCGTGGAGGTAATTGCTAAAATTGAAGGAGAAATGGAATGCAGGATGTTTGACTCGTATTCGATGTAGGATAATACTTGCTTAACTACAGCGTTGAGACTGCCTGGCGGGTCATCTGTTTGAGTTCGTTATAGGTTTCTAAAGAAAAGTGCTTTGATCTGAAAGGTACAAGAGAATTGTTGTGAAACAGGGGCTCTCTGGCTATATCGAATCTCGATTCCTCAACAGCATCTCCCCAGAGGGCAGTTTGAGGGATGGGAGAATATTCGGCAAGAATGGGTTTTGCTCCCGCCCCCAAGACAAATCTGATAGTATCTTCCACTTCTTCCGGTTTCTGACCGGGGAGCCCGATCAGGATATATACACCAATCTCTCCGGGCAAGAACCCTGCTTCTCTTAAGTTTGAAACTGACTGTTCAAACTCTCTGTTTGTAGTCTTGTTACCGGTAGAGCGCTGTCTCTTTACATCTGATGTCTCAAGCCCCAGTCGTATTGTCTTGAAACCCGCCTCATACATCAATCCGCAGAGTTCCCTGGTCATAAATCTTATGTGTATCCCATTGGGTGTGTGAAAGTTGCACAATATCTTTCTTCTCAATATCTCTTTCAGGATAATCTCAATATTCTTCTCTGGATCTGACATAAGGGCATCGTCGTAAAATGCAAATTCTTTTACCCCGTACCTCTCCCCCCAAAATTGTATTTCATCTGCTACGCAAATAGGGTCTCTGCGTCTAAACCCTTTATAAATGACATGGGAGGCACAATAAGTGCATGAAAACGGGCAGCCCCTGGAGGTCAGAATACACACATAGTCCAGATCCGGCATGAGATCGAATGCAGGATATGGAAGAGAGTCTAACCCATCACTTGATCTCAGGTATTCGAATCTGTTCCCTGTAAGTTCACCTACCAATTTTAAGGTTTCCGTCTCCCCCTCTCCTCTGATAATATAATCTGCCCTTAAATACTCAGAGGCATGTGAATAACAGAGGGTAGCATAAATGCCCCCAAGGACAACCGGAACCTCAGGGTAGATATCCTTGACTATATCTATTACCTTAAAGACACCGGGATACCAGTATGTCATCATGGAGGTGACCAATATTACCGTGGGTTTTGGAACATTTTTAAGCTCTTTTCGAAATATTTCAGGAGTGATGCCGTATCGGCTGTATCTTTTAGGAACATCCTTCAAACAATCCGGTTTGACCACATTCTCTTTATAGAACCTGCCGGTTCCATAAGCCTTTCTCTTAGCCGGTTCTATACCGTTTGCGTTTCCCATATTTGGAGTGTGGATATCGAGACAGTCAATATAATGAACCCTGTAGCCGTTCTTCCTTAAAAGGCTTCCAATATACAAAAGCCCTATTGGTTTGGCCCACAGGTCGAAGGCAGCAAAATCATATATCCATGGGTTTATTAAGAGAATGTTATGGTTTGATTTGATCTTCATTATCGGAGAATAGTATCATTTGTCTGTTGTTTCCTCAATAATTTAATATACCAAATGAACATACCAAATGAATATACTAAATGATTGACAAAAACAAAAAGTATTAGTATTGTCAATATTATATATTTATTGGATAGTGCGAGCATAGGAAACTTAACAGTACCAGTATTTGGCAAACGAAAGGAGAACAATAATGACAGTAGAACAGGCTGAAAAAGCAACCCAGTCAACAAAAACAGTTAGAAATTACGTTTGGTTCTCAATGGGAGCAGGCCTAATACCTGTTCCGTTTTTGGATCTTGCAGCCATTAGCGGTCTACAATTAAAGATGATCCACACTTTGAGCAAGCAATACGAAACTCCCTTCAAAGATGAGTCCGGCAAGGCGATCATTTCGGCTTTGCTCGGATATATCGTTCCAGATTCTCTGAGTCGTGGCGTTATGGGATCCCTTTTTAAAGCTATCCCGGTTATAGGACCTCTTGGTGGCACCCTGTCAATGTCTATTTTCACAGGCGCAAGCACCTATGCCATTGGTCAAATCTTTATTCGTCATTTCGAAGCCGGCGGCACTTTGCTAAATTTCGATCCGGACAAGATGAGAGAGTATTTCAAAGAAGAATTCGAAAGAGGCAAAGAAGTAGTGGCCGAATTTGGAAAGGGAAAGCCAACCGAAACCGAGCCTAAAGAAGAACCGGGTACCAAAGACAAAAAATAGGTTCCGAAGTTTCAGGCTAAACCATCGTTTCTTGTATGGGATGCCTGTAAGATGGTTTATTTGAATTATGCATTTGGTTGAAATAAACATCAGGTGCCAACAAATCTTAGCAAATGTTTATTTCAACCAAATGCTATCGAGACCTTTGAAAAGTGCCTAATTTGTCATTGCGAACGAAGTGAAGCAATCTCATAACGTGTTGATTATCAAAGAGAGCCACGGCGTGCACACGCCTCGCAATGACTGAAAGCGAGTTTTGCAAAGGTCTAGCTATCGTCTTGACAGGGATATCCTGAAACCGTCAGATTTTTTAACGTCCGGAAAAGCGCAAACCGTTAGCGCAGGACATCATTGTACAGGAGATAAATACTTATGGAACTCATTGCTATTGGTCTGTTCTTATGTATAATTGCCGGATACATTGGACGTCATCGTCTTATTGGTTTCTGGGGGTTTTTCTTCCTTTCAATGGTAGTAACACCAATAATTTCGCTTATCTTCCTGCTCTTTACTATTGATAAGAGAGAGAGAGTAGTTGAATAGTTTTCTCGCAAAAATTCCAATTGTTGAGTTTGTACAACACTACTGCAAATTCCTGAATCGCAGATTTATCCTTTTAAATCTGATTTCCGGATTATCAAGCACAACCATTGTTGCGCTTGTTAACAACTCTGCGTCCAGCAACACCGCCTCATTTGACCTAAGTTCTTTTCTGATTTTTGCAATTGTTCTCGTAGCATATATCTACACGACCAAAACTTTAATGGACATTACATTTGAGGTGACGGAAGACTCTGTTGATAGAGTTCGCCAGTCACTTTTCAAAAAATTGCGTTTGTGCGATTTGGAATTTTTTGAACAAAAAGGCAAAGAGCAAGTTTACAGTCAGATAATGAAATCTACTGCCATAATTGCCCAGACCGGGGCTTTTATCCTTGCTACAGGACCGGAGTTAATTTTAATTGTTCTCGTTTATATTTACATTTTTTTCCTATCAAAGATTGCTTTTCTCATTTGTATTTCAATGCTTACTGTAGCGGCTACTATTTTTGTACGTAAAACCGCTGAAGTAGAAGCTTGCTATCAGGAGGCTGCGGAACATGACAAACAAGTAGGCGGGAATCTAAACGGACTCTTGTTTGGCTTTAAGGAATGTCTGTTAAACAGCAGGCGTAAATTGGATCTGTCGGCTAGTTTCTTCAGGATTTCCGGCGAGTTGGCAGAAAGCAGAATAGACGCCGGAAAGAATTTCTCAAACAGTTACGCCTTTGTTCAGATTTTTTTCTATGTTCTCATTGCTATAATAGTTTTTATTATGCCGGTTTTTACGCAGGGCTACTTCGGACAATCCAATATGACCTTCAAGCTTGTTGCTGCTATTTTCTTCGTTTTTATTCCGACGGCAAATTTGGTGAGGACACTAAACTACAATACGCAAGTAAGTGTTGCCATTCGAGGTATTTGGGATCTGGACAGAGCTATCGACAAACGTCTTCAGGAAAATGGCATTGATTTTGAAAGTGATAAACCGGAAGAAGCGCTTAATCCTCCAACCTTTGAAAACTTAACAATGGACGGTATATTCTATTCTTATTACGATTCTGACCACATGAGCACTTTTTCAGCCGGCCCATTTACCTTCGAACTTAAAAAAGGCGAAGTGGTATTTATTTGCGGAGGTAACGGAAGCGGTAAGACTACTTTCCTAAAACTTCTTACAGGTCTGTACAAGCCGGAACAGGGAATTATCAAACAGGACGGAAAAACAGTATTATTCAAGTATAACAATGCGTATCGTGAGGTATTTGCCGCCATTTTTTCGGACTTCTATATTTTTCAGAAACTGTACGGACTTTTTGAAACTGACCCCGCTCAAACATCTGAATTGCTGGCACTTTTCCATCTGGAACACAAGACCAAACGGGAAGGAGACAGCTTTACCAATATTGAATTATCCACCGGACAAAGAAAACGCCTCGCGTTAATCGTGGCGCTGATGGAAGACAAACCCGTGTATATTTTCGATGAGTGGGCTGCAGACCAAGATCCGATTTTCCGTGAATACTTTTATCTCGAATTGATTCCCCGACTGAAACAAGAAGGCAAAACTATTATTGCAGTAACTCACGATGATCGCTATTTTCACTGCAGTAATAGGGTACTGCATTTTCAAGACGGTAAAATTGATAAAGAAATAGTGAATTCGTAAAATTCTCCTCAAAAAACTTAATTTTGGAGGCTGGATAATAATGGTATCCGAAAATGAAGATCAGGTGAAGAAACACCGAAGAAGTTTCGACCACCATCTTACCTACAAAGTTTTGGGATTGTTATTATTCGCACTGCTCATCGTTGTAACTATTAAATTCTGCGTAGTAACAATTTCCTCAGGTCATTGCGGTGTATTGTGGCAACGTTTTTTCAACGGAACCAGGGTTGACAGATTTTATGACGAGGGTTTACATGTTATTTTCCCTTGGGATCGCATGATTATTTATGACATCAGAGCACAAACAATAAGAGAAAAGTTAACGGTTTTGAGCTCTAACGGATTACCTATTGAAATTGAAATAGCGGCTTATTTTAAAATTGACAGGGAGAATCTGCCTAACCTTCACAAAAACATTGGCCCCAATTATGCCGGTATTGTTATTGCTCCAATGACCAAAGCTATTATTCGAAATATTACCGGACAACTAACGCCTGAAGAAATATTCTCTAATCAAAAGGAATTTAACAGTCGTCTCAACATACAGGCCTACATAGAATATACACGTAATTATCTTAAGCTGCTGAACATCTATTTAATGAGAATATCCTTACCGGAAACCATCTCTAAGGCTATTGAACAGAAACTTGTCCAGAAAGAAAAGATTACTGAAAAGATGTATGCCATAGCCGCCGAAAAAAATGAGGCGATTAGAAAAGAAGAGGAAGCAAAAGGTATTAAAACTTATAATAAAACTGTAGCGTCCTCTATCTCTCCTAATATTCTAACATGGCATGGAATTGATGCTACCCGAAAAATCTCTGAATCACCAAACGCAAAAACCATAATTATCGGAGGCGGGAAAGAAGGTTTGCCGGTAATATTGAACGAGGGAAAATAGGATTACTCGACTATCTATGATGAAACTTAAAAGAATACCTTATTTCTTACTGCTTTTTATAACTGTACTCGTGGGACTGGCTTGGTTTCATTATAGCCGTACGGACTTTGTTAACATGAAAGCCAATCGCTATGGCTATCTAAAAGACAAAAACGTTAGAGATGTGAACATCGGGGTGGTATGGCCATTTAAGGATCTTCCAACTTATACCCAAGGGATAGAATTGGCTTTAAGTGAGATAGAGAAAGAAAAGGGCTTTTCTTATCGTTTCAAATTGCATTTCAAAGACGAAAAGCTTGGGGAAACCGATATATGGGATTTTGCTAATAATAAAAAAATTGTTGCTGCAATCGGCTTTTTAAATTCAGGTTCAGTCAAAGCTTGCGCCCCAATTCTAGGTGAAGCAGAAGTGTTGGTTCTTGAGTGCGGCACCAATCCTTTTCTTTTGGAACGAAACTTTCAACTTACGGCTGGTAACAGCTATTCGGATTTTTATCATGCCGACAATATTAAGGGTATTGTCAAATCGCTCGGCATGAAGAAGATAGCCGTTATATATAAGGACACGGAGTACTGTAACGGCATGTTTACCTTGTTTTCATTTCAAATAGGAAAAGAAAAAGATTTTTATTATACCTCTATAAATGAATACAACGAAAAGAGCTATGTTGAACCAATCTACGATAGAATTGTTGATACAGAATTCGATGGTATCGTCTTCTTTGGCTATTCGGAGGACGCTTCCTCTCTATTAAAACATCTGCGTAAGATCGGATACCGAAAGCCTTTTATCGGAAATGAGGCATTAGATACCGATGATTTTACTAAGTCCTTTGGTTCTTCTTTCGACCTGTCAAATGTTTACTGCAGCTCATACGATACAACATTCGACAGCACACCGGAATTAAAAGCTTTCGCTGAACGATACAGACAAAAGTTCAATTCTGCCCCGGATCAATGGTCATTGTGTGGTTATAGTGCGATTATGCTTCTTAAGAAAGCTATAGATAATCAAGGCTCTTTACTGCCTCCGTTATTGTATCGTTCAATTATTTACAGTGGACACACTATACTGGGATTGAAGTACGAATATGCAGCTAATGGATTGTTGAAGCTAAATTTGACCTCCTCTAAGAAATGGATGCCCGGCAAAGGATTTATTCCGTTTTTAACAGGTAAAGATTCAGGCGACTATGAAGATTCAACATGGCAATTTGAAAGGCGATTTTAACAAAAAAAGTCACAGAACATTACCCCCAATGCCATCCCCAAGAAGCTATCCGTTGTATAAAATATATGAATCATCTCCAAATTAGTTGTTCGATGATAAGGGTTCAAGGGGTCAAGGATTCGAGTGAAATGCTGAAATTGAAAGGATTCAAGGGGTCAAGGAGCCAAGTGGTTAAGTTCCGTTTACTTGAACCCCGGTACCCTCGAATCCTTGAACCCTAGAATCCTGGACCACTTTCTCCCAACTAATTGGGAGAAGAACCAAATATAAATTAATTGAAAGACATGACCTATGCTCAAAGAGTTAGCCCCTGAAAAAAGCAATTTTATTGCCCCACGAAATGAAATAGAAAAACGTTGTTGTGAAATATGGCAAGAATTGCTTCAATGCGATAGAGTCGGAACCGAAGATGATTTCTTCTCTTTAGGCGGCACTTCCATACTGGCGATTAAGTTTGCAATGCTGGTTGAAACGGAATTCGGTCTTCGCCTGCGTGTCAAACAGCTATTTGATACCCCAACCATTTCACAGATATCCGAACACCTTATGGCAAAAGGCAACCAGGTTTCTCCAGCAACCGGCAATCGTTCCAAAAGGATACTTCCACATGGCAGATGTGTGCCGATATCACGTTTTCAGAGAAAATTCTGGACTAAATGGAAAATATGGCCGGATGGCGTGGATGATAATTACTGTTTTGCTTATGATATCCAAGGCAAATTGGACGTTGATTTACTGGCTCGCGCTTTTCGACATACAGTAAATTCACATGAGGCGATGCGTTCTGTTTATTGCGAAAACGAAAAACACGAAGCTTGTTTTTTCCCCGATACCGGCATGATACCAGAAGTGCAAATAGTTTCGATAGGCAAAAGCGATGAAAGGTCTTGTGAAAAAGCTATCCGGGACTTCGTTCAGGAATTTACTTTGCGTCCACACAAGCTGGATGAGCGCCCCCCTGTAAGGCTCGGTATTATGCGGATTTCAGATGAGCGACATGTTGCGGTGTTTGCCATACATCATATTACGGCCGACGGAGCATCTGCCCTTCAAATTGAGCATTGGGCGATTTCCTACAATTCGTTTTTGCGCGATCACGTCTTTTCAACTCTAACTGTAGATTCCCTTACTCAATACATCAACATAGAACCGGACCTTTATCCCCGCGAGAAAGAACTTGAATCGTCAGATTTTCTAATGCGGCTTACTGACGGAGCACCGGCATATTTGCCGCTGCCTTATTATAAAACAGGCAAGAGAGCGATTCGTGAAGGCATTTATTTTGAAATCGACAAAGATGCTTTCGCTCTGGTAAAAAAATATGTCCGTTCGATTCAGTCAACGATGTTCTTGTACTATAGCGCCATCTATTCTACGATACTAATGCATTATGCAGATACTAAATCATGTTTACCGGCATATCAGCACAATTGCCGTCCAGCCGGTTTTGCAAATCTCATCAGCGTATTCGTTGACAGTCTGCCTTTGCGAGCCCAATTTGATGAAAAGACCACCTTCACTGATTTGATCCGGTCAATGACAGACCAAAGGCAAGAATCGAAAAAGCATAACTCCTGCCTTTTCGAAGATTTTGTCCAACGCTTACGAGCACAAAGAGGACACGAAGACAATAAGACTCCTTTCAATGTCATGATAAACCAAGCTTTTTTGCTTGACAGCACACCCCTTGATCTCAATGGTCTCAAGTGTGTTCCACTTGCACCGCCCGAGACAGAGATGAATATTGATTTACTATTAGAGATAGATATCCAAGATGGGAAAAGATGCCGTTTCGGGTATAACGGAGCAAAGTTTACAAGGCAATTCGCCGAACAGGCGGTCATGCATTTCAACACTCTGTTTGAATCAGCTGTCCAAAATCCTGATGTGCCGCTAATTAAACTTTTGGAAATTGCCAAAATAGACAAACGGCAAGTTACTCAATCCCCACCCGCTACAATTGAGAGCAAGACCGAAGAAATTGTCTCACCAACCCATATGCAGAGCAGATTATGGTTTCTGCATAAAATGGAAGGTGATAATGCGTGCGCGTATAACTCGCCGTTATTCTGGGAATTGGACGGCAAAATAAACCTGGAGGCTCTCGAGTATGCCATCAATAAATTAGCGGAACGACATGAAAGTCTGCGCACGGTGTTTCCACAAAAGCACGGCACATTATCGCTCGCTGTGTTTCCTCCACAACAGATAAAGTTAACTCCTGAAGAAATAACGGAATCGGATCTCGAGAACTTCATGAATCAGGAAGCCAGACGTGTTTTCGATCTGGAAACAGGCCCGCTATTTATTCCTCGTCTTATGCATATTACAGGAGAGAACGAAAGATATTTTCTATCCCTGAATTTCCACCATATTATCATCGATGCCTGGTCGCTGAATATTGTTGCCGACGATTTTAAAGAGTTCTATACAGCTAAGATCGAAAATCGGACATCACAGTTACCCGACTTGCCGCTTCAATTACGTGATTATGCGATTCGGCAAAACGAATTTCTTCATAGTGAGACAATGAAGAAAAGAACGGGCGACTATGCCGGATATTTGGAAGGTGCGTGTACCGAACTAAATGTCCTGCCGGATAAACATCCTCCGGATAAACAGTCATTTGCAGGTTCCGCCGGAGCATTCTTCATTGAGGACTCTTTGCGGGGTATGGTTGAGGATTTTAGCAGATCAGCAGGAGTAACCCCATTCAACGTATATTTGACCGCTTTTGGCGCTCTGTTGCGCTATTATACCGGAGAGGACGACCTTCTTGTCGGTGTTCCCTCTTTAGGCCGTGATGATGAAAGCCTTCAGCACATGACTGGATTTTTCGTCAATACTATGGCCGTCCGTATGGATATGTCCGGCAATCCTGTTTTTTCTGAAATTGTAAAAGATGTTCGTGCCAGCGTAGCGGAAGCGCTCGAATATCAGGACGTCCCCATTGATCAACTGGTCAGCAAGCTGCATATAAATCGACGGGCAGACAGGTTCCCCCTTATTCAAATCATGTTTTCGATGCAGGATTCTCTGAAAGATAAGATTGAATTGCCGGATCTTGACCTGAATTTAGTATTCCCGCCGCGTACTGTCTCTCTGTTTGATTTTACTTTAGAACTTATGCCCATGGAACGGGGCTTGCTCGGTTTGCTGGAATACAGCACCGATTTGTTCAACAGTGAAACCGCCAGACATATTATTTCTCATTATATCAACCTGCTAAAGGAAGCGGTCCAGAATCCCGGTTCTCGACTTTCCGAACTCCCTGTTATTACCTCAGATGAACGCCAATTGGTTCTCGGTGAAGGAATGCAGGGACCTGAAATCGTAGACCATAAACGACGGGTACATGAGACGATTTCCCTCAGAGCAAACGAAAACCCACAGAAGACGGCAGTTGTTCTCAACGATATGACGCTCACAAGAGAAGAACTGGAAATTCGCTCCAACAGGCTATCGAAATATTTGTGTGAACGCGGGTTAAAAAAGGGCGATCATCTTGGTATTGCGTTAAAGTCTACAATTGAATTGATTCCTTCATTGCTTGCGGCAATGAAGAGCGGAGCCGTTATAGTTCCTTTGGATGTTCAAAGCCCCTCAGGACGCTGTCAGCAAATTCTCGCCACAGCGAATTTAAAATTCCTGATCGTTGAGGATGAGAACAAGGATTTTACTGAGGTATTCAGGAATTCCAATGTTATTGTCATAGACCTGTCTGCGGAAACGGAAAATATATCCAGGCTGCCTGCCGCTCCGGTGGCAATATCATTGGCGCCGGAAGACCCGCTTTACATAATCTATACTTCAGGAACAACCGGAAAACCAAAGGGTGTCCTGGTTTCTCACGGAGCCTTTGAAAAACATTGTCAGGCGTGTATTGATACTTTCTCCCTGACAGACAAAGACCGCGTATTAAAATTTGCTCCCATATTCTTTGATGCGGGGTTTGAGCAGGTATTTCCGGCTTTAACGGCAGGGGCTACAGTCGTTATCCGCAGCGAAGCACCCTGGACGCCGGTTGAACTTTACAGCAACACCGCAAAATATGAATTAACTGTTGTCGATTTGCCACCGCTGTATATCAGAGAGCTGTTACATTACTGGAGCCGTCATCCTGAACATGCTCCCCAGGGTTTGCGCATGGTGCTCTCCGGAGGCGAGGCTTTGCCGGTAGATGTAGCTGAACAATGGCTGTCTTCACCGGTTGGCAAAGTCCCGCTTCTGAACGTATATGGTCCGACCGAAGGTGTAATCACTTCCACCTATTTTAGAGTACACTCTAACGCTGTCTATGCATGTTCGACGCCAAATGTCCCGATCGGAAGGCCGATGCCCGGGCGTCTGCTGCGTATTCTTGATCCAATGGGCAATCCTGTTTCGCCTGGAGTAGCCGGCGAATTGTGCATAGGCGGAGAATGTCTTGCCGAGGGCTATTATAATGAGCGGGAACTTACTTCCAGGTTCTTCTGTTATTGGGTAGAGAAGAATGGACGGGGGATATGGCTTGACAAACCGGAAGACAATGCCATTAAACTGTATCGTACAGGCGACAAAGTACGTTTGACCAATTATGGAATAATCGAATTCCTCGGTCGGTTGGACAGGCAGGTAAAATTACGTGGATTCCGCATTGAACCGGGTGACATTGAGTCCGCACTGCGAAAACTGCCAGGGATTTCTGAAGCCTGTGTGATTTTGCGTCAGGACGATAACTCCAAAGATAAAATTCTTGCAGCTTACGTGGTTGCGTCGGAAGACACGAATAATATTGATGACATCCGAATTGGGCTGCAGAGCGAACTTCCCGCTTATATGGTTCCGCAGAGCATAATGTGTATTCCTGATATTCCCATCAGCAGATCCGGGAAGCTTGACGAAAAGAGGCTTCCGCATCCCATATATACCGGAAATACAGTAGAAAAAGAACATCCTTTATCAGATCAAGAAAAATCTATCGCTAAAATATGGAAAGAACTGCTGAACCGCGAAGTCATTGGCCGCCATGATAATTTCTTTGATCTCGGAGGACACTCCCTGTTGCTGATAAGATTACATTCGTATCTGACGGAAGAATTAAATGCGGATTTGGATTTAGTTGACTTATTTCGATATACCACAGTAGCAACACAGGCACAGGCGCTTTCCGGCAAAATCTCCTTAACTGACAGAACGAATTCATCGGCACGAATATCTTCCGGCGAGATTGCCGTCATTGGTATGGCAGGGCGTTTCCCCGGCGCTGAAAACGTTAATGTTTTTTGGGGAAATCTGAATGAAGGGAAAGAATCCATCACTTTTTTCAATCGTGACGAGTTGCTTTCTGCCGGGTTCTCACCGGAGCAAATCGATGAACCTGATTTTGTTGCCGCCAATGGGATTCTAAAAGATGCGGAACTCTTTGATGCCGATTTTTTTGACTTTACTCCCCGGGAAGCAAGCACCATGGATCCTCAACACCGACAGTTTCTGGAAACAGCATGGCATACACTGGAACATGGAGGCTACGATCCCTACCGTTATTCAGGCAGAATAGGCGTTTTTGCCGGCAATGGGATGAATACCTATCTTCTTCGCAATTTAGTTCCGAACGGAATACTGGAAGATGCGGATGTCTACCAGGTTACAATGGGAAACGACAAAGATTTTCTCCCTGCCCGGACCTCTTACAAATTTAATTTGCGCGGACCGAGCGTCAGTGTCAACACTGCTTGTTCAACCTCTCTTGTTGCAATACACATGGCATGCAAATCCTTATTGGCCGGAGAATGCGAAATGGCTCTGGCAGGAGGAGTTTCCATCAGTATCCCTCAAGTCACGGGCTATGTCTACCAACAAAAGGGTATTGCTTCTCCCGACGGACATTGCCGGGCTTTTGCCGAAGATTCCGCCGGAACGATCGGCGGAAGCGGAGTTGCCGCGGTTTTGTTGAAGCCGCTTGGAAATGCCATTGCCGACGGGGATACCATTCACGCTGTTATCAAAGGATCTGGAGTTAATAATGACGGCTCTGACAAGCTAGGCTTTACTGCTCCGGGTCTTGAAGGGCAGATGAATGCGATCTTAACCGCCCTCTCTTCAGCCGGAGTATCTGCCGAATCCATCGGTTATGTGGAGGCGCACGGAACGGGTACGGAGCTTGGGGATCAGGTAGAGATTAAGGCATTGAACGAGGCATTCAGAAGGCACACTGACAAACGCCAATACTGTGCAATCGGTGCAGTTAAGAGCAATATCGGCCATCTGGATACTGCCGCCGGGATTGCCGGATTTATCAAGGCGGTTGGAGCGGTAAAAACCGGAAAGATCCCTCAGAGCCTACACTGCGAAAAGACAAATCCGCAAATAAATTTTGCTGAAACTCCATTCTATGTTGCCTCAAAATCACTTGACTGGAAACCCGGTGACCGTCCCCGGAGAGCCGGAATCAGTTCTTTTGGTATGGGCGGAACCAACGCTCATGTCATCATTGAGGAGCCTCCGGAATCTCAAGCTAAACACGAAAGTTTCGGGCCATATTTGATTACGCTTTCTGCTCGCTCGGAAAAAGCCTTAAATGAACTGGCTGAAGCATTGGCTCTCCATCTTGAAAGGACGCCGAATATAAATATGGCCGACGTTGCCTACACATTGGGAATCGGCCGTAGCCGGTTCAAACACCGTTTTTCTATAATATGCAATACCGTAGCGGAAGCTGCCTCTTTACTGCGAAAAGGAATCGGCAATTTTTCCGGCGTTGATTACCCTGACTATCCTGAACTGAATGCGATTCGCTCAGCCTGGCTGAAAGGCGAGGATATTGACTGGGATAACCTTTTCAAAGGACAGCCGATAAAAAGGATACCGCTAACACTCTACCCTTTTCAAAGAGAACGCTATTGGATTGATCCTCCCAAATCAGACAAACAACTTTCATCGTCAAAATCAACTTTCAGCATGGGAAGACGCAAGGATATTGCCGATTGGTTTTCAGTCCCATCCTGGAAGCGCATCCCGTTCTCCATCTCTACTGACAAAGATAAAAAAGAACTATTTGTTTTACACTCAGGCAGTCCGGCTGAAAAGCGATTAATGGACTACCTGCGAGAACAGGAATTCCAATTAATTCCTTGCGAATATGCTTCTTCATACAATGATTACTCATCTGATCGCATAACCCCATTTGATGTGGATGGTCTGGCTGACTTGATTGGAGAGAAGACAGAGCAAAATAGCATCCCGACAATACTTCATCTGGCATTGCTTCCTTCTTTAGCCGACAAACCATCCCGGCAGCGCTTGAAATACGTAAAACAATTCGGCCTTTTTGCTTCTATGTCTTTGGCAAAAGCCCTCGGCAAGTCCGTTAACAATAAGAAAGTCGATATTGTCTTTGCAGTCTCGGAATATGTTCAAGTAAACGGCAGTAACGTTGTAGTTCCGGAAAAGCAGCTTTTATCCGGACCGTCATCAGTTATTCCTAAAGAGTATAAGAATTTGAAATGCCGTACGATTGATCTGGAACTCTCTCCGAATGGACACCCTTCGGCAAATAGTCTCGATCTTCTCATCAATGAATTGCAAAGCGAAACTGAAGCAAGCCTGACAGCTCTGCATAATTGGCGCTGGGTAAGAACATATGAGGCATTGCATCTTGATTCTAATGCTCGTACTGTGGGCATTAAAAGGAATCTGAAGAGAGAAGGCGGAGTTTATCTCATCACCGGCGGGGTCGGCGGCATTGGTTTGGCTTTGGCTGAATTTATTGCTGAGAACGTACAGGAAGCAAAGCTGATCCTTATTTCCAGGAGTCCTTTTCCAGATCGCGAACAATGGCCAGAGATAATTAAGGATACTGCTGACAACCAACGGCATAAAACCGTTATCGAAAAGATTCTGCAATGGGAAAGACATGGTGCCGAGGTGTTGGTTCTTAGTGCAGATGTGGCAGATTCCAAGGAAATTAAAAAAGTTCTGACTGAAATTTTCTCCCGTTTTGGAGAGATCAACGGCGTCATACACGCAGCCGGGGTTCCGGGCGGAAGCCTGATCGTTACAACAAACGACGATGAAATTTCCAGAGTCTTAAGTCCCAAAGTAGACGGTCTGCTAAACCTACAAGAGTTACTCGATATTAAGTCTCTCGACTTCATGGTACTGTGTTCGTCTCTGACAGGCCTGCTTGGTGGAATGGGGCAAGCAGCGTATACAGCGGCAAACGCTTATCTTGATGCGTTTGCTTTAGCCAATGCAAACAGTGAACGAAGAAATGTTTTCAGCATTGCATGGGATACATGGAAAGACTCAGGCATGGCCGTTCGGACGGCAAAAGGCGATTTTACATTTAACAATAAACGGCAAAGCTATCCAATGACTGAGATATTGAGTTCAAACGATCTTTCTCCGTCAACTTTCTGGCCCCTCGGGGAACACAGGATAGAAGACAAGTACATTTTACCGGGAACGGCATATCTTGATATGGCGTATAATGCTTTTATAAACGGAGCAACAGGTTCTGTTCGCTTTGAAGATGTCAGCATTCCTTTTCCGCTGGAAGTCTCCGAAGAAAACAGCAAGGACTTTGTTACGGTTCAAGTCGGTATTTCCCGTGGAGAGGCCGGCTCGTATTCATTTGGCATTCACAGTAAAAATAACGGAGAATGGACGGAACATGTCAAAGGGCATGGGGCTTCTTTAAAACAGAAACTAAGCAGAATAGACATAAACGACCTGAAATCCCGATGTCCGCAGGAAATTTCCGAAGAGTTTTTTGAATTAAAGCAAGGAATCCGCGTTAACGCGGGCCGACGCTGGCAATTTGACATCAGCGCCTTCGAGGGAAAAGATGAGGCGATAGCCTTCATGGCTTTGCCGCAGGCATTCCATGATGATCTCAAGAAGCACCCTCTTCATCCTGCACTTTTAGACAGGGCAACCTCCTTTATGCTTGCAACTATTGATGGGGCGGCTGATTTTCTTCCATTCCACTATGGTGAAGTAAATATTTATGCTCCCCTGACTTCCGGTATCGTAAGCTACTCAAAGGTGTTGAAAGATGGTAACTCCAACAGCAGAATGCTCTTTGACATTACAATTGCAAATGCTGAGGGTGAGATTCTGTTAGAGATCAAACGCTATGCCTTGGTGCGGGTATCAGGCGTTCACCGACTTCATAAGCCTAAAGCAAAAATATCTTCTGCATTGAATACTATTCCGGAAACCGCGATTTCTCCTTCGGAAGGAGTCGAAGTCTTTGCCAGGATTCTTGGCTCGCAGGGAGAACCTGTTATCTATACATGCACAACCGACCTATATCACGAATTTGAGCGTATCAAGCAGGGCAATCTGGATATTACGACAGTAAAGCATTCGGATAAAAGCCCCAGACCAGACATGTCAACTCCATTCAGACAACCGGAAGGAGAAATTGAAATGACAATTGCCCGTGTTTGGAGCAATTTATTAGGCATCGAGGGGATCGGAGCCGATGATGACCTCTTTGAATTGGGTGCGAATTCTCTTCTTGCCATTCAAGCGGTTGCGCGACTTGAAGATGAACTTTCTATCCCTTTCTCTGTCGACAGCTTTTTTGAAGCTCCTACGATTGCGGGTCTGGTTATGACCATTCAGCCTCCCACCCGGAGTGAAGACAAAGTAGAATGGGAGCAAGGTGAAATATGAATACCGCCAGGGAACTGCTTAATGAGCTTCGCGCAAAAGGGATCACCTTCCAATATGAAGACGGCAAACTTCGTTATGCCGGGCCCAAAGGAGTTATAACCGCTGAACATCTGGCTCGACTGAAAGAGTTACGGGACAAGCTGATAGAGATTATTAAAGAAGAAAATTCTTCTGTGCCCGGTTCAATAAGCAGCATCCCGCGTAATCGTGATCTGGAAGTCTCTTATGCCCAGCAACAGCTTTGGTTCCTGGGACAGCTTATGGGACCAAATCATGTATACAATTTGCCCCTTGCCATAAAATTACGGGGAAGGCTCGATGTCAATGCGTTAAAACGCGCGGCCGAAGCTCTGCTGGAGCGACACGAGTCTCTGCGAACCGGCTTTGAAGAGCGCGACTCCCGCCCGGTAATGGTAGTTCACTCAAAGACAAGTCTGCCCTTTAGAATAGAAGACATTTCCAATATTTCCAAAGACAGAATAGCGGGCGAATGCAAACGAATAATGATCGACGAAGCAACCACCTTTTTCGATTTAAGCCGCGCTCCGTTATTTCGCTGTATGCTTCTCGTCCTCGGCAATGATGAATATATCTTTCTCATAACGTGTCATCATATTGTTTCCGATGGCTGGTCAATGGTTGTAATTATCAATGACCTCGCTCAGTTATATAATAAGGAACTCAATGATAGTCTGCCATCGCTTCCTCCACATAAAGTACAATATGCGGATTTCGCCGCCTGGCAGCGAGAATCTCTTTCAAAAGATAAGATTGAGGAAGAATTAAAATATTGGAAGACTAAACTGGAAGCCGTACCGACAATATCATCGATGCCTGCCGACAAACCAAGACCTTCAATACAGTCTTTTGCCGGAGACACCGTTTCATTGGCAATCTCACCGGATTTAACCGGCAGACTTCGGGAGAAGTCCCGCGAATTGAGAACGACTCTCAATGTCCTGTTGACTACGGCTTTCGGCTTTACGCTGTCCCGTTATTCCGGACAGAACGATATTGTCCTTGGAGTACCCTTAGCAAACAGAGTGCGGCGGGAGCTTGAACCGTTGGTTGGAATGTTTGTAAATACTCTGCCTCTGCGGCTTGATTTTTCAGGGAGATGTCCTTTTTCAGAGTATGTATCGCGAACATCACAAGCTTCAACCGAACTGTTGAAGCATTCCCGGATACCTTTTGATCTGCTTGTGGGTGAACTGGAGACTTCCCGCGAACTGAGTCACCAAGCGATATTTCAAACGGCTTTCACATTGCTTCCGCCATTGGGAAAACCACCGGAGTTCATCAATCTGAGCGCTGAATGGATACAACATGAATCTGACATATCAAAACTTGACCTTTCGCTCTATATTGAAGAGACAGATAACTATCTGACCTGTTCGCTGGAATACGCCACCGCTTTATATGACAAGAAAAGCGTTGAACGCTGGATGGGAAGCTTCGTAAATCTGTTAGAAGCCGTAGCAGATAATCCAAACTCAATATTTAACGAATCTATTCTTATCTCAGCAGATGACCGCAATCTTCTTTCTGCCTGGGGACAGGGAAAACAGGAGAAAATACCGGATATCTCGTTTTTAGAGTCATTCAAACGGCATGTAGCCAAAAATCCTGAATCCATAGCTATAGTCAGTGAAAAAACTACGCTGAATTATGCTCAGTTAGACGAGTTGTCCGATAGAATTGCAGAAGTCTTATGCGAACTAAATGGTGAGGCTTATATCGGCATCTGCATGAAGCGTTCCCCGGAGGCAATTGCGACGATGCTGGCCGTGTGGAAGAGCAGTGCCGCTTACCTGTATATAGATCCGTCGCTGCCACTGGAGCGTCTGAACTTTATAATTGAAGACGCCAAATTGAAAACTGTCATAGTAGACAAAAAAGCTCCGCCTCTATCTGAAGCTATACAGGATTTAAGGGTGCTCAATATTGATGATATTCTCAGCAACGGAGGAGCTGCTAAGGATTCACTCTCAGCCAAACTCAAATACTTGCCTGATCTCCCGGCATACGTAATATATACATCAGGTTCCACGGGACGCCCAAAAGGTGTTGTCATACCGCATAAAAGCATGCTTAACTGTATTAACTGGTACATTAATACCTTCCCTATAACCGAAACTGACTTTATATCTCAAATAGCCTCCTTTTCTTTTGATGCCTCAATACCTGAGATATGGAGTACGATATATGCCGGGGCGCGTCTTATTCTTGTTCCGGAAGATATTATGATTGACCCGCGAGAATTGCATGATTGGATAGTGGATGAGAAAATTACTGTTCATTTCAGCCCTACTCCGCTTGCCGAGGAACTTCTTAAAACAGACTGGGAGGGAAACTATAGTTTACGCATTTTATATATGGGTGGTGATGCCCTCAGAGTCAGACCATCTTCAAAATGCAGGTATAGAGTTTACAACTTATATGGACCCACTGAAAATACAGTAATTTCTTCATCGAGCCTTGTGCTTCCGGATGGAGACGGTCTTCCGGATATCGGCAAACCGATATCCAATGTCACCTGTCACGTCCTCAAGCAAAACGGTGATAAACTCGTTCCGGTTCCACCGGGAGTCTTTGGAGAGCTTTATGTCGGCGGAGAAAATTTGGCGCTCGGGTATCTCAATAATCCTGAGCTCACCGCTCAAAGTTTCCTCTATTGGTCCCCGGAAAACTACCTTTGCGGAAAGGATCAGCCGTATGCTAAACGAATTTACAAAACAGGGGACATCGTCAGATTTCTTAACGATGGAAATCTTGAAATTAAGGGGCGGGTAGACAATCAAGTCAAAATTCGCGGTTATCGCATTGAACTCGGAGATATTGAAAGCGCTCTCAAACGACACCCTCAGATTAAAGATGCCATAGTGATGGCACATGGCAAAACAAGTCTGGAGAAACAACTGGTTGCCTACATAAAAACCGACGCCGGTTCTCAATTGTCAAGAGATAAAATAATATCGCATTTAAAAGATATTTTGCCTGCCTATATGCTTCCTGCACGCATAATCTCAACCAATGATTTTCCCCTTCTGACAAGCGGAAAGATAGACCGTAAGGCACTTCTTGGATTATATCCAGATAAAACGGAATCGAAAAAGCCAATTCCGCTTAAAAATGAATTAATGAAAATAATCTGCAGTATCTGGGAAGAAGTTCTCAGCCTACCTAATCCAGGAATTGAAGATAACTTCTTTGATATTGGCGGCAGCTCTCTTTTGTTGATAAAAGTACGCCACCTTTTACGGCAAAATGGATACAAAGCAGAGGTTATGGATCTCTTCCGCCACCCTACAATTTCCGCCTTGTCTAATTTTCTACAAGGCAGCAAAGGGGAAATCGTTTCTCATAATGACAGCCCTGCCACTGACAGGCACGTAAAGAATATCGCCATCATCGGGATGGCCGGACGTTTTCCCGGGGCAGAAAACACAGAAGCCTTTTGGGAAAATCTAGTTGCAGGAAAGGAATCCATTAGCTTTTTTAGCAAAGAAGAACTGCTTGCGGCCGGTGTGCCTGAAAAAACGGTTCTCAATCCCAATTACGTCCCGGCCAATGGTATACTCAGAGATGTCGATATGTTTGACGCAGAATTTTTCTCAATCCCCCCGAGCGAAGCCAGGATGATTGATCCCCAGCAACGCCTGCTCCTGGAGACAGCCTGGCATACTTTGGAAAATGCCGGCTGGGATCCAACGAGTTACAAAAAGCGGGTGGGCGTTTTTGTGGGAACCTCATTAACCTCATATTTCATTGATAATATCCGCTCACTTGCGGAACTGCCTGAAAGCAATGCATTTGCGGCTCTGATAGCCAATGGACGGGATTTTGCCGCGACCAGAATAGCCTACAAACTCAATCTCCACGGCCCGGCCATAAATGTATCAACCGCCTGCTCTACTTCTTTGACGGCAGTACACCTTGCCGTGCAGGCGCTTAGGGACGGTCATTGCGAAATGGCTCTGGCAGGCGGTGCGACTGTACATCCGCAACAAGTGGATGGTTATATTTATGAAGAAGGCGCCATTCTCTCTCCGGATGGTCATTGTAGAGCTTTTGATGCTGACGCCAAAGGAACTGTTGGCGGAAACGGTGTTGTACTTGTTCTTTTAAAACCTTTGGATGAGGCAATACGAGACGGCGACAATATTTATGCGGTAATAAAAGGAACGGCTATAAATAACGACGGTGGGGATAAGATAGGTTTTACAGCCCCGAGTATAAAGGGACAGGCCGAGGTAATCCGCTTGGCCCAAAAAGATGCGGGCGTACAACCTGAATCAATATCATACATAGAGGGACACGGTACCGGTACGGTACTTGGAGACTCCATTGAAATCAGCGCACTGCGGGAGGTATTAGGAAACAATAGCGAAGAACGAAGTTGTGCCCTGGGTT
>QZJR01000042.1 GCA_003599365.1 Deltaproteobacteria bacterium
TGATGTTTTGAACAAATACTTAAAAATCTTACTTGCTAAAATTTGGATAATTTCATATAATCCGTCAATCAAATCACCATCCACATTAAGAAAAATACATGGACCATTTACATCAATGGCTCCAAATGAATTGAATCTAAATGTTGGTGAATAAAATCCTCTAAAAGAATAACTCAAACCATCTTTGAAATAATAGTTTTTATTTCTCCAAAAAGTTTTTCCTGATTTTCCTGATGGATAATTTGATCTCTTAATTAATTCATTTATGCTTTCTTCTGACCAATCAAAATAATACTCAGTGGGCACATAATAATTGGGCATCCAACCGCCTTCGGCATCGCTCTCCCCCCCTTTATCATAAGGAACGATATACCTTCCGCTAAAATACCGTATTGAATTTTTATTGTCTTTGGAAAAGCCTTTTTCTATAACTTCTAATCGTAGTTTTTCATCATTGCGTATTTTGTCAAAATCTTTCTCGGTAAGCAAAAGTTCTTTGTAATCATCAATATTCTGATAATTACCTCTTGCATTCACATTTTGAAAAAGAAACCTATAATTATCACCAGATGTTAAACCTTGTTTTATTTCCGCAATATCCCCCAACTTTACCACTTTCACCGGCTTGTCATTCATTTCAATAATTCGCACCTGCACCTTTTTGCCGCCAATTTCCTCCCATTCTTTTTTCAGATTTTTACCGCTATCGTTCATCAGGGCAAAGAGCTTGGGGCTTGCCACAAAAAAAGGCAGGTTGCTGTTGGTGGCTATCAGGCTTTGGAGGTAGTAGTAAATGGCGTATTCGGGGTTGCTTACTGCCTTGCGGGTGTCGGTCTCAACAAAATCCACGCCTTCGGTTTGGTGTAGCACTTCCACAAAGCGGTCGTGGTTATCGTGTATGCTGATGTTGGTCAGGTCTGCCATCTGGCAGATGTGGTTTGCATTAAAAGTGGGTATGTATTCCCCGTCCTTATCTTTTGGATATACATTCCGCTCACAAATAATAATAGCGGCGTTTACTGTAGCCCTAAAGGTATCAGGGTGTACCCGCAGCATTTTGTGGATGTAGTTTTGCATCATTAGGTTACGCAACTTCAAATGACTTTTAATGGTCATAAATGTATCGCTTACGATGAATGCCAGCACGCCACCATGTTTTAAGGGTGTTGGGCTTGTTCCAGTATTTAAAAAGCGGGCAATAAACGCTCCATAAGGGTCTTTGCTTTCAATGCCAAGGGCGGTTCGAACCTCATCGCTAATTTTAGTGCCGCCATAAGGCGGATTGCCAATGACACAATCGAAACCACCCGATTCTTTCAATTCGGGATAAAAGGAATCCATGTTGAAGAACGGTGCAGCAATGGTAGCATGAGTAAACCATTCTTTGAGCAGGGCTTTGTTTTGACCGGATATTTGTTTGCCGGTAATTTGCTGCGAAAAGCTGGGGAAGGCAGAGTCTAATATTTTCACAATTTCAGCAATTATTTCTTCCCGCTCTTCATGGTTTAAGTCGGGCTGGTAGTATCGCAAACGGGCAGCATGTAAATTAGCAATAGCAGTTTCAAAAATCATATCAAGACCTGTTAATCTTATGTCTTTCAGGCTATTGGCACAAATAATTTTGGTTTCGATATTAGGCATAGGTGTAATGCCTTTTTCGGTGCGTTGGTCAATAAGAAGCGAAATAAAGAAACGCAGTTTGGTAATTTGCACTGCCAAAGGTTGTATGTCAATGCCATAGATGCTATCGCGGATGATGCCCAGCTTACGGCTGTAATCGTCTAAGTGTTGAGTGAGTATTTTTGTAAACTCGATGCGTTGGGCGGGATCCACGGTTTTTAGCTTCAGTTCAAGCCAGAATTGGTTGTCAGTGTCAACCAATTTTAAAATGTCCACCATGCGGTGCAGCATACCCATGAGGAAAGCCCCTGAACCACAGGCAGGATCGAGCACTCTGAATTTATCCAACGCAGTCAAGATGGCCAGGCAAAATTCCTGATTCGTTGTATCGGCGATGTTCTGGTAAATAAGCTTGCTTAACTTCTCTTTGGCATATTGAAGATTTGGGTGATTTTTTTTAATGTATTTTGACAGATAAATAAACAAACTTTCATTGACCATTTCCTGAATCACATTGCGCGGGGTGTAGTAGCTACCTGTCAGTTTTCGAATACTTTTGGTAACGCTTTCTTCCAGATTGGGGTCTAATTCTGCCAGCAGGTTTTCAAATACTAAGCCAAGCAATTCAGGATCGAGTGCAACGTCTTCTTCAAAAGGTGTATTTTCTTCTAAGGTAAATTTGTAAGATTTGAATATGCCATTTAATCCCTTATCCCCATAAAAAAGAAAATTTGGAACTTTAATCACACTGTCTTCGATGCTTTCTTTGGCGTTGTCTTCTTCAAGTTTATCAAAAATACCGCCGTTTAAAAAGGGAATCGCTGTGAACCAATCAAAATTAAAACTGGGGTGTAAATATTTCGTCCATTTAAAATCTTTGGGCGTTTTTTTCTCTTTTTGGTTTAGGGCATTGAAAAATACATTTTGCAAAATACCGCGATAATAGCTGTTACTTTGAAGAAAATCCTCAGAATCAATGTCGTAAGTAATCGGGTATTTATTGTCAGCCCAATCGGTGAGTTCGAACAATTCGCTTGTTATCAATCCTTTTTCTTTTACAAACCAGCAGAACATGGTTCTGGCGAGCAACCTCACTAAAAAGTTTTTAATATTTTCTTTCTCATTGATGTATTCCGGTTTGAAGGGCAATTTAATATTTTGGGCAGCGTAATAGAACCAGCCTTGCAGGTCTTTATAAAATTTTTCATTTAATACAGAAAGGCTTAGCGTCTTCTGCCACGCGTTATGCAGGTCGACAAAGTTAGTGAACTTGTGTTTCTTCAGGAGTTCGGAAAACGAAAGGTCAAACAGGATTTCAATATGCGCTCTGTGCGGGTTTTCTATATTGATGTCTTTGATGAGCGTTACCTTTTCAAGCACATCTTTGCGCTCATCGCGTTTATGCAGTCTGCGGTTGATAACAGCCAGTGTGAGCGATTGCCCGTATTTGAAAAGCACCATTACCGGCATGGGAAATATCTTGTTTATTTCGCGGGTGATCAGGCTCAGGGTTGTGCGGGTATAGCGGGAACCGGAAAGTCCGATTGCAAAGAAGAGATAGGATTCCATTACAACCTTGGAATCGCCCGATGTGACAACCTTTTTCACATCAAACAGGCTTGTCTGTTTTGTTATCTCTTCTCCGGAAAGCTGGAAAAGGAGGTCAACATAGCTCCATTCCGAGACCATGGCTTTTTCTTTATTGAAACGGGTATCGCCACGAAGAAAAGATTCCTTGAAAAAGCGGTATGTCTTTTCGCTGAAAGGGTTTTGACGGTCTGTATTGTAGCCGAGCGTTGAAAAGAGCGCCTGCGATTTTTGAGTCATATCTCCGGCGGCAAAAGCCTTGATGTCGAATTGGATTTGCAGCTTCAGTTCTTCTTTAATCATCATCTTACTTCAATTTCTTTATATTTGAATTTTCAAGCAACGATTTCATCTGGGTAATTGCAATTTTATTAAGCTGCATAAGCCGTTCACTTTGTGCCAAGCATTGATGAATCAATACAGAATTAATACTTTCGAGATTTGAAAGGACTACCAATTGTTCAATTGCTGCATAGTCGCGTATATTTCCATCCGCATCAGGGTTTTCGTCCCTCCATTCTTTCGCGGTTTTTCCGAATAATGCCATATTGAGCATATCTGCTTCCGAAGCAAAAACAAAGTTTATCTGTTGTTTAGTTAGTTCCGGTGGAATGATTTTTTCTTTGATAGCGTCGGTATGAATGCGGTAATTGACTTTAGCAAGTGTGCGTTGAAAATTCCATTCTAATTTCAGGCGGTTATTTTCATCATCTTTTAATCGTTGGAATTCTTTTATAAGGTAGATTTTGAACTCTGCACTAATCCACATGCCGAATTCAAAAGCTATGTCTTTGTGAGCATAAGTTCCTCCATATCTCCCTGCTGTAGCTTTTAAGCCAATGGCATTGGTTTTCTCTACCCATTCCTTAACACTTATTTTATAGTTATTCAGCCCTGCCTGACTTTTAATTATGGCGAATTCGCCGTAATTAAAATTGGGATTATAAACGCTTTCCCAAACACCAAGAAACTCAACAGTATTTCTGTTTCTAAGCCAATCGGATATAAAAAAATCACCATCTTTGGCTTTCAACATATCAGTTAACGAAATAAAATCATTATTGTTATCCTGAATAATCGTAATCTTGCTACCTTTAACAATTATAGTTCTATTTTTTTTCATATTTTTTTCACCTCACGATCAGCCATGTTACAAGTTCAAAGTTTTCCATTTCATTGAGCTGCTTTGCTGTCGGAATAATTAGCGCTCCTCTGTCAGAGGTCAGCCGCAGATTACTCCGTTTCTTAAAAATACGAATGATTTCATATACTGCTTTTTTCAAGAGTTCTGTATAAGCGACTATCTTTTCGCCATTGTTGGTTTCATCATTGAAAAGTTCACACAGTTTTTCATAATGCGCTTTTCTGCCCTGACACATCAAGCGGTATATTTCAAGTATCTGCTTGGCATGGGTGTAGTTGAAGCGTATAGTTCCATCATTGCGGATATATACAAGAAAATAGGGATTCAGCGGATTAATTTCCTCGTTTCCTTCGCTGTCGCCCTTCTGTTTGAGACAGAAAACCACACCGGGTTTAATAATCTCCTTTTCACTTTCGGAAAATTGTCTGGAATCGCTAAGACCGGCATGTTCGCCTGACGGCGAAGGCACGACCGAGTACAAGCCAAACGGGGCTTCATGAAGCCTTTTTCGGTTGCTCTCCAGAAAATTCAGGAGCTCGATGCGGAAATCGTCCAGTGTAAAATCGGTCAGGGACACGGTTTCATCCATGTCCTCAAGGTCAAGAACTTCTTCCTTAAGTTTTTTGAGCTGCTGATTACGGTATTTGAGATCGTCTGTAATGAGCTCTTCAATCTGTTCCGTGTTTAATATGTTATCCTCGCCCGTAGCTGTAACATCTACAAGAGCCATGCGGGCTTCAACCCGCTCCTTGAGATTGATGTAATTATCAAGATCCTTTGTAGGCCAGAAATTAACCAGTTGTATGCTCTCGTTCTTACTCCCAAGTCGGTCAATACGCCCGAATCGCTGAATAATCCTTACAGGGTTCCAGTGAATATCGTAGTTAATGAGGTAATCGCCATCCTGCAGGTTCTGACCTTCACTGATACAGTCTGTGGCAATGAGCAGGTCAATCTCTTCGCTTTGTGAAACCGAGGTCATTTTGGCACGATTCTTGGAGACCGGCGAGAAATTGAGAAGGATGCTGTCGTAGTCATTTTTACCAAGGCTTGTCTGGGTATAGTTGCCGCATACGAGGGAGCAGTGGAGTTTGAGTTCCTGACGGCACCATTCTTTAAGATTTGAGTAGAGGTATTGTGCGGTGTCAGCGAAAGCTGTAAAAACTATGGCTTTTTTATTCTCTCTATTAAAAGGTTTCTTTATTTTTTCAGCTATGAGTTTTTTTAATTCTGCGAGTTTGGCATCTCTTTCGGGTGTTACGGCAAGGGCATTATGATACAAGTCGCCAAGCGCTTCCTTGTCTTTCCTGAGGTCATTAAGCCATTTTTCAAGTTCCAGATCAGCCAGATCAAATTTAAGTTTTTTACCGACCTGCCATTGTTCCAGGTCATCCGCATTCTCTTCCAGCTCATCTTCGTCCGGCTCAAGGCTTTCCAGAGTTTCTTCCTGTGACTTGTTTTTTAATTTTAGAAACTCGTTGATTTTGTTCTCCAGATTTTCTATTTTCTGGATGGTTCGGTCCATTGATATTTCAAAGGATTCAATGGAGCTTTCCAGTCGTTTAAGATAATTGATTTTCATCATGCCAATCAGAAAGTTTTCACGGTCGGTCTGTTTGAATGCCAGAACTTCTGTGGCAGCACGATCTTCATATTTTTTTTGTTTGTCGGGCTTCACATACGCCGAAGGATTAAAAACGGACAGCTTGTATTCAAGAATTTGTTTGTTCAATCTGTCGTAAGAAGGAAAACGGTTATGGAGATCAATTTCTGGATACACAGAATACGGCTTGTTTCTTTCCGGGAACTTGCCCATGAATTCGATTTTATAGAAATTCTTTATATGCTTCCTTGATCGGGCAATGGTCAGCTCATCTAGCAACTTGAAAAACGCTGAATCGAGCCTCTCCAAAAGTTGTTTCATGTTCCTTTTAGGGTTTTTTTGGGGGTCAGCCCATGTGGTAAATTGAGTCTGAGCATTTTTAAGGGTGAGACCGATGTCTTTTATTTTACAGGATTCAAAAAGAGCATCATCTTCTCCTTCGGTTATGAAAGCAATCTGATTGCGCAAATCACGCAGGCTGTTGTTGACAGGAGTAGCGGACAGCATCAGGACTTTGGTTTTTGCCCCGGACTTAATGACTTTTTCCATAAGCCATTTTGCTCGGTTCATTTTCATGTTGCCGTCATTCTTCTTTTTTTCTATAGGGTTCCCCTTGAAATTATGGGACTCGTCAATAACTACAAGGTCGTAAGCGCCCCAGTTAAAGTTTTCAAGGTTGATTGCATTTGCCCCGGAGCAGCCGGTTTCCCGCGCCATGTCTGTGTGATAGAGTACCGTATAATTAAACCGGTCTTTTTTAAAAGGATTAAGCACATGATTCTGGCTTGCTTGATAGATGGTCCAGTTACCGGTGAGTTTTTTTGGACACACGACAAGGACCCGGTTGTTCAGTAGCTCAAAATACTTTATAACAGCAAGAGCTTCATAAGTCTTTCCAAGACCGACGCTGTCGGCAATAATGCATCCGTTATGCTTTAGAATTTTATTGATTGCTCCCTTTACGCCATCCTTTTGAAAGTCATAAAGTATATCCCATATTTCGCTGTCAAAAAAGCCGGTGCGTTCATTAAGAAGACCACCTCTTTTTTGTTCATCCAGATAGTTTTCAAAGATATGATAAAGCGTTTTGAAGTAAATAAACTCTGGCTCGTTTTCGATATACAATTGTTCGAGGTACTTTAATACCTGTTCCTTGACATCTTCCACAAGACCTGTTTGGTCGTTCCAAATTGTATCAAACCATTCCTTGAGTTCCTGTCTGTCCCTGTCGCTGTCTATAATAATATTCAATTCAATATTTTTACTTCCGCCAAGTCCAAGTCCATTGACAGTAAAATTTGAACTACCGGCTATTGCTTTTTCAATCCCGCTTTCCTGCCGAATATGGTACATTTTTCCGTGTAGAAAATTAGGCTTAACCATCGAACGGATTTCGGCTTTGCTTTTTATCCATTCTGAGCATTCTTTGGCGGTTATTTTTTGAGTAAGACGGCTTCCAATCGGAATAACAATTTTGTCGTCCTCGATTTTAAAATCACGGGTGTTTATTCTTTCAGGATCAAGAGCTTTTATGAATGTAGGTTCACCAAATAAAAACCGTAAATGATTGATAGCGTCAAGATTGCTTTTCAGATGATGATAGGCGTATATGGTGAAGTATGCAGATACTATCGAAACGTCAGAGTTGTTGCTAATGGCTTGTTTTAAGAAATCTCCAACAGCCCCATGAGAGTGATTGTCACGAATTGATGAATAACCCACGGTTATTATCTCCTTATTTCTCCTGCACACCACAGGTCGTGGCGCACTCTTGGTGGCAGGGTATTGTTTTGTTCACAGGGCTAACCCTAAAGGATATTTTGGATATATGTAAGAGAAATCAATATAGAGGCTAATGGCTTCGCAACTCTGTAAGACAGTTAGCCAAATACTTAAACTCCTTCAAACTAAGGGTCTCCCCCCTCCGCTCCGGGTCAATCCCGCATGCCTTTACTGCATTTAGCACGTCGCTAAAAAGCATACCAAGATTCAGAGTATTCTTTAGGGTGTTTTTTAGGGTCTTCCTCCTTTGGGCAAAAGACGCCCTTACCACGCTTTTGAAAATCCGTTCATCCTTAATTCCTTTAATGAAAAAATCAGAGAAAACAAACCTTACCACAGCAGAATCCACTTTGGGCTGAGGATAAAAAGAGTATCTGGGAATTAACAGCTCCTTAGAAACCGCAGCACTTATTTGAGAGAAGACCGACAGCACTCCATAATCCTTTGTCCCTGGATTGGCAACTATCCTGTCTGCAACCTCATTTTGAAACATTAAAATTGCCATAGACAAAGAGTTCTTATATTCCAATAACTTAAAAAGCAAAGGGGCAGAGATACTATAGGGTATATTGCCTAAAACCTTTAATTTGCCTCCATACAATTTTGCAACTTCAGGGAAGTCGAAGAGTAAAACGTCTTGGGTAATCACCTCTACATTTTTGTCCTTAACAATCTCATCCTTTAGAAGTCCCACCAATGCCTTATCTATCTCGATTGCCAGTACTTTCCGAACCCTCGGAGCCAATCGCGTAGTCAACGCCCCAAGACCTGCACCTATTTCAACAACTACCTCATCCTTTTTTAAATCATATAGGGCTACAATCTCCTCCAGCACCTTATCATCTACGAGAAAATTCTGGCCCAATTTCTTATTAGGGCGGATTTTATAATTTTTTAACTGGGTTAATGAAGAAACCATACTATCTTGGCCATCTGGAAACAGCGTTCAGGTCCATAGATGACGTAATCCCTTTCCTTAAATAGTAATTGCCTATCCCTGCAATCATTGCCGCATTGTCGGTACAGAGAATAGGAGAAGGTATAAATACCCTTAGACCTTTTTCTTCAGCCATATCCTTTAATCTGGTACGAAGCCTGGTATTGGATGCTACTCCGCCGGCAAGGACAATTGTACTGACACCTCTACTCAATGCCGCCGTAAGAGTCTTAATAACCAGGACATCAACTATTGCTTCTTGAAAACTCGCAACAATATCATTGATCTGATCGGATATTACTTCCTTAGAACGAGTTCTTACGTAATTTAAAACTGCTGTTTTTATCCCACTAAAACTGAAGTCGAGAGAGTTATGGGACATGAAAGCCCTGGGGAAGTCAATTGCCCTGGGATTCCCCTCTTTAGCCAGTTGATCAATTACAACCCCTCCCGGGTACCCTAGCTTTAAAAGCTTGGCAACCTTATCAAAGGCTTCTCCGGCAGCATCATCTCTGGTCTGCCCCAGCAACTGACAGTCATCCAAACCATTGACCAGGTACAGACTCGTGTGCCCGCCAGAAACTACCAATGATATAAAGGGGAAGCCCAGATTGTCCTCTTCCAGAAAGATAGCAGAGATATGACCCTCAATGTGATGTACTCCCACCATAGGTATATTTTTTACATAGGCTATTGATTTTGCCACTGATAACCCCACAAGAAGAGAACCGACTAACCCAGGCCCTTGAGTTACAGCAATTCCCTGAATCTCATCCAGAGATAGGTTGGCCACAGCCAGGGACTCCTCTATTACAGGGATAATCGATTCGACGTGTCTCCTTGAAGCAAGCTCAGGGACAACTCCTCCGAACTTGCTGTGCACATCGATTTGAGAATAGATTATGTTTGACAATATTTCCTTGCCATCCACCACTACAGCCGCAGCAGTTTCGTCGCAGGAAGACTCTATACCTAAGATTAACATAATAAATGCCTTATCTTGAAGCTATATCTGTCTAATTATTTCCTTAATTGCTTCATACACAAGGTCAATTTCCCCTGTGGTATTAAAGTAACCCACACTTGCCCTGACACAGCCTTCCGGAAATGTCCCTATGGTCTTGTGTGCTTCAGGGGCACAATGAAGCCCTACTCTAACCAATATATCATAAACATTATCCAGGATAAAACCTACATCCGAGGGGCTCAACCCTTTGATATTAAAAGATACTATCCCTATCTTCTTTTCTTGGCTTTCAGGTGCATACCATTCAATTTCTTCAAACTCATTTAACCTGTTGGTCAGCTCAGTGGACAAAGATATTTCGTGCTTCCTTATCTTTTCAATTCCCTCTGTTTGGATGAAACTAATTCCAGATCCCAAACCGATTATGCCAGGGGTATTTAAAGTACCACTCTCAAACTTTTCAGGCAGATTCTCCGGTTGAGTTTCAAGCTCAGAACTCCGCCCTGTTCCCCCTTCCAATAGGGGTGTTAATTCAACACCATCACTTATGTAGAGGAATCCGGTCCCCTGGGGACCAAGTAATGCCTTATGCCCTGGACATGCCAGCATATCTATCCCCAGTTTTTGGACATCTATCATAATTGTTCCAGCCGTTTGAGAAGCATCCACCATGAAGAAAATACCGTTATCTTTAGCAATGCAGCTTATATCCTTTATTGGCAGGAGGGTCCCTGTCACATTGGAAGCATGGGTCGTAACTATCAATCTGGTATTGATCTTAATTGCTTTATGAAGTTCATATGGGTCTAAATACCCTTCTCTTGAACACCTAACTACTGTTGTTTCTACCCCCTTGTTTGCCAATGCTTTTAATGGTCGGAGCACAGAATTGTGTTCCATGGAGGTGGTAATTACATGATCACCTGGATTGAGTAACCCTTTAATCCCTAAGTTGATTGCCTCAGTTCCATTATGTGTAAAGACAATGTTGGAAGGGTTTGATATGTTAAAAAATTTGGCTATGGTTTCTCTGACATCGGTTATTAGGCGGTTTGCCTCTATTCCCCATTTATGCCCTGACCTGCCTGGATTGGCACCTATATTTCGAAAAACGTGATTAACTGTCTGGTAGACAGCCTCTGGTTTAGGAAAGGAGGCAGCAGCATTATCCAGATAGATTGGCATGTTTTAAACCTCTTTGAGACTGGGCAAATAAAATAAAACTGTTCCTGATACTAGCCTAACATTCATACAATTTCAAGGTATTTGTAAAGATATACGGTATTCGACTTGACTGGAAAAACAATTGATTATAAAATGAGAATTATCTCCAAAAGAACAGGGAATGATAGTAGGATTCAAGGGGTCGAGGATTCGGGTGAAATTAAATAAGCTCGGTTACTCGTTGAAAGGAGAATGCTATATGACCCGTCTGGATAAAGAGGCCATAAAGAAGGATGTAGTCCGATGTCTGGCTGGGGCGGAAGAAATCAATAGGATTGTCGTCTTTGGTTCTTTTCTCACGTCCGATGATCCGAACGATATTGACGTGGCGATATTTCAGGGAAGCAAAACCCGATATCTCGATCTTGCCATGAAATATCGCAAAATGCTGCACCCCGTCTTACGCAAGATTGCCGTGGATGTCATCCCTATACGGCCTGAACCGAATCGTTCATTTTTTTTGGGTGAAATTGAAGCAGGAGAAGTGATTTATGAAAGATGAAACCCCTGCCTGGTTGAGTTACGCTGACGAAAATCTTGACGTCGCCGAACTCTCTCTGGCCAACAATCATCTGAACGCCTGCCTGCATAATGCCCAGCAAGCTGTTGAGAAGTATTTAAAAGCGCTCGTCATCGAATATGATCTGCCTTTTAGAAAAACACATGCAGTATATGCCATCCCGATACCCTCTTTTCAGTGTCTTGCCGGATGCAATGCCGGATCGGGAGACATGCGAAAAGTGTGTCCGTATCGCTCGCCGTGTCAGGGAGAGTGCGCGATCGGCATTAAAGGACAAGGCGGAGAAGGTAGGTAACAAAACATAAATGGCATTATGTCCCCGGAATAACCACCGGAATAACCCTTGGAACAACCCTCGGAATAACCCTGATGCCATATATCCCTGGATATATTGAGTTACATAAAACCGGCGAATTGAAAAGAAGGATTAAGGTTCTCAATGACATCCTAAAAGAGTGTAAACTGTGCCCTCGCAAATGCGGTGTAAACCGTCTGGAGGGTGAAATAGGGGTTTGTAAAGGTGCAGCTGAGTTAATGGTCTCCAGCGTTTCTCCCCATTTTGGTGAAGAGCCGCCTCTGGTTGGATTTCACGGGTCGGGAACTGTCTTTCTGACTCACTGCAATTTAAGGTGTGTATTCTGCCAGAACTACGATATAAGTCATCTTGGAAGAGGTCATATAACCACCTCATCAGAGATGGCAAACTATATGTTAAGGCTGCAAAAAATGGGGTGTCACAATATCAATTTCGTTACCCCAACCCATTATGTCCCTCAGATTTTAGCTTCCTTACCGGAGGCAATAGATATAGGGTTGAAGATTCCGTTAGTATTCAACTGTGGAGGATACGAATCATTGGAGGTAATCAGGCTTCTTCAAGGTATTATAGATATCTATATGCCTGACGTTAAATATGCTTATGGAAGGGTTGCAAAAAAGTACTCCATGTCCCCGGACTATCCTGAAGTAGTAAAAAAAGTGCTCTTAGAGATGTATCGTCAGGTAGGTGATCTAAAGACAAATCAGGATGGAATTGCTGAGAGAGGATTGTTAATCAGACATCTGGTTATGCCTGAAGGCCTGGCAGGTACTGAGACTTTAATGGAGTTTATCGCCACGGATATAGCAAAGGACTCCTATGTTAATATCATGGCACAATATCATCCTATGTATAGGGCAGATGAGTTCCCTGAGTTAAACAGGAAAATTACTGGACAGGAATATCAGGAGGCAATAACAATTGCCAGAAGTGCCGGGCTTCACAGGGGGTTTTAAGCCTTTATCCCTGCCAGGGTTAAAAGCTTCCTTGTATCTTCATGCAATTCATCCCAGACTGTTGAAATAGCATTCTTACTTACCCATACAGCCTCTCCCACATCGTCATCCGGCTCCAGATCTCCTCCTATTACCTCTGCCAGATAATCAATATAGACTACATGGAGTTCTATCTGATCTCCCGACCTTACTATCCTTTCAAAGGGTTTTATAGGGGTTTTTAAATTGATATCCAGATGGGTCTCCTCTCTCACCTCTCTCTTAATCCCATCTTCTATCTTTTCACCAAGATTGAGTTTTCCGCCAGGGCAGATCCATTTCCCCTTCCAGAACCCACCTCTCTCTGGAACGTGCTTTACAAGGAGGATATTCCCTTTTCCGTCCTCGATAACCGCTCCTACAGCAATGGTAATCCTACCTGGTTCCATCGAAGTTTTTACCTCGTTCGTAAAGTTCCACGCTCACCGTTTTAGTCTCTCTTCCTAAAAAAAACCCTTACAGGTGTTCCATCGAATTCAAAATTTTCACGTATCTTATTCATTATATACCTCTCATAGGAAAAGTGAATCCCTTCAGGATAGTTGACAAATATAACGAATGCAGGGGGCTTTATTGAAACCTGAGTTATATAATAGAGTTTTAGTTCTTTGTTTCGGTACATCGGCGGTGGATTAGAGCGTATAACCTCTTCAAAAACCCTGTTTAACTCAGAGGTTGGCACTCTCCTCCGATACTGTTCCGCTACTCTGTCAACTAAGTCTATAATCTTCAGTGCCCTCTGCCCGGTTAGAGCCGAAACGAAAATAATAGGGGCATATCTGATAAATTTTAGATTATACCTTATATCTTCCGTATACTTATAAATAGTATAAGAGTCCTTTTCAATCAAATCCCATTTGTTTACCACCAATACAGATGCCCTTCCTTTATCATGTGCCAGACCGGCTATTTTGGCATCCTGTTCGGTGATCCCTTCTTTGGCATCTATCAGGATAATGGCTACATCGCATCTGTCTATACTCTTCAATGCCTCAACTACGCTGTATTTTTCCAGTTGACGACTGATCCTCCCTTTTCTTCTAATCCCCGCCGTGTCGATCAGAAGGTACTCTTTTTCTCCTATTTTAAGTGGTGTATCTATGGCGTCTCTAGTGGTGCCTGGTTTTTCGCTGACTATCACCCTTTCATTCCCAAGAATCCTGTTAACCAGGGATGATTTTCCTACGTTTGGTCTTCCCAGCACGGCTATCTTTACTAAACTCTCATTGTATCTTATCTCGGAGGATGGAGGAAGAAGATTGAATGCCTCATCCAACAGATCACCAACTCCTCTTCCATGTTGTGCTGATATTGGATATAGGTTTTCTACACCAATCCGGTAAAAGTCATATATCTTCTCCTCTTGTCTTTCACCATCAATCTTATTTATAACATGGAGTACAGGTTTATTTACTTCTCTCAATCTTTCGGCTATATCTATATCTGTAGGTGTAAGCCCCTCTTTACCGTCAACTAAGAAGATAATCAAATCCGCCTCTTCTATCGCCAACTGAACTTGCTGATGGATATGTAAAGCCACTTCGTCATTGACCCCCGGCTCAAAGCCACCGGTATCAATTAATAAAAAAACACCTCCATCCCACTCCGCTTCAGCATAGTTTCTATCCCTGGTGATACCCGGTTCATCCCCTACAATAGCCTTTTTTCTCCTTGCAATCCTGTTGAAAAGGGTCGACTTTCCTACATTGGGTCTGCCAACGATTGCGATTACCGGTTTCATATTTTATCTATAACCTAGCTTTCTCAACGCTTTGATATCCTTGCTCCAGTCTTTCTCCACCCTCACCAATAATTCGAGGTAGACCTTAGCATCTAAGAGATTTTCAATGTCAATTCTTGCCAGCTGACCGATTCTCTTCAACATACCCCCTTTTTTGCCTATCAGAATCCCCTTTTGAGAGGGTTTTTCTACATGGATTGCAGCCCTTATAAAAATGGTATTTACACCCTCCCTCTCTTTAAAATCGTTTATTACAACAGCCACTGAATACGGTATCTCCTGAGAGGTAAGATGGAATATCTTTTCCCTTATTATCTCTGCCACTATAAAACGCTCCGGTAAATCCGTAATCATTTCTTCAGGAAAATACTTCGGTCCGAAGGGGAGTAAACCCTTTATTTCCTTTATTAACTGATCAACCCCCTGCCCTGATAAAGCTGATATGGGGATAATACTTTTAAAATCGTATAGCTTGCTGAATTGGTCTATCAAAGGAAGAAGAGATTTTTTCTCTACTAAATCGATCTTATTTATCACCAGGACAACCGGTGCTTTAATCTTTTCAAGGGTCTCAATAACAAAACGGTCTCCATCACCAATACCTGTATTGGCCTGTACCAAAAGCAGGATTATATCCACATCACTGTAAGTCTTGGTCGCTTCCTTCACCATATATCTGTTTAGTTGAGGTTTTGCCTTGTGTATTCCGGGGGTATCGAGAAAAATCATTTGGGCATTAGGGCTGTTTTTAATCCCCAGTATCCTGTTTCTAGTAGTCTGGGGTTTATCCGAGACAATCGCAATCTTTTCTCCAAGAACATAGTTAAGCAGAGTGGACTTCCCTACATTCGTTTTGCCTATTATAGAGATAAAACCGGATTTAAAGTTCATACTTCACAGTTCAGAATTCAAAATTCAAAGTGATCAGTCAACGGTTTACAGTTCACGGTTAATTAATAAGCTTTCTATGGTCAATACAAAAAGTGGAAGAATCGGTTACTAATTCGAGTGTGCCCTTTTTGACATCCATCTCTCGGATAACCTTTATATCTTTCTTTTTATATCTTTCCTTCAGTTTAGCAATATTCCCGTTTTTTTGGCCACAGAAGTAGGAATAATCTTCCGACGTCACTCTAAAAGTCAATCTTTCATCATAGAGAGGGCTTTTTTCAATCAATCGCTCCGCCATATCAAAAAAAATAGCAGACTCTACCAGATGACGAAAAGAGGGGTGGTATGGACCTGCAATAATGGTTCCCTGTCTTTCTAACTCAGGGGTTGATTGCAATCCAAGTCTTATCACCGGAATATCGGCAATCTTAAATTTTACAAGGGCATTTTTGCAGATACTTACAGCTTCATCCAAGGTCATTGGCAAAAAGCCTCCCCTTAAATAAAGCTTCTCTAATGGAGTATCTTTGATAACCAGGGTAGGATAGATGCGCACAAAATCCGGTCCTATTTTTATAATCTTATCTACCGTGTTCATGATTAGATCAGGGGTGTCTCCTGGCAAACCCGGCATAATCTGAAGCCCCAGCTCTAAATCATACCCTTTAATGGTCTCTACCGCCATCTCAACATCGGCTGAGGTATGCCCTCTCCCGGAAAGCGTCAATACCCTATCCGCCATAGACTGAACTCCTAACTCAACAGTATCAACTCCATAATCCTCAAGCAAACTTACAATCTCTGAATCAATATAGTCCGGGCGGGTTGAAATCCTGATGGAGCTGACTTCTCCCCTGCTGATGAAGTTATGGGCTCTCGAGAGTAAAGACTTCTGAAGCTCTAAATCCAGTCCTGTAAAACTTCCCCCATAGAAAGCAATCTGGGTCTTAAAACCATCCTTCTTCCCCCATGTCTCAAGATAGAGGCTTACAGTCTCCTCCAAAAGGTTCGGGGTTGTTGCAGGATCAGAAACCCCGGTAATGTTCCTTTGATTACAAAAGATGCACTGATGCGGACATCCCAGATGGGGTACGAAGATGGGGATGATGAAGTAACGCATAAAGAGTACCTAAAATAAGCTAACGTGCCTAAAGTTATCCTTAAGTCTGGCCTCTGACTTCTGATCTCTTGGAATTATTGCCGGGTTTTTAGAAGTACATCCAATGCCCTCTTTGCAGCCTTTTGTTCCGCCTCCTTTTTACTCTTACCCAGACCTTTTCCAAAGACCTTACCGTTTATTAATATATTGATCTGAAAGGTCTTGCTGTGATCAGGCCCAGATTCTCCAGTAAGTACATATCTAGGGGTAGTTTTAAAAAAACTCTGGGAATACTCCTGTAGTTGAGTTTTGAAGTCTTTATAAAAACCCTCTTCTTTTTCTGAAGCCAATATCGAAGAAAAATGCCTGGCTACTACTTTAAACACCTTGTTAAAACCCCTATCAAGATAAATGGATGCCACAAGGGCCTCAAATGATGCTGCCAGTATAGAGTCTTTGCCTCTTCCATTGGTGTTCTCCTCCCCTTTGCTCAATAGAAGATAATCACCAAGTTCTAAATTCCTGGCAATAGAAGATAGACTTTTCTCATTGACTATAGCAGCCCTAGCCTTAGAAAGGTCTCCCTCTGTGTATTCGGGGAATTTGTCCATTAACAGACGGGTAATTACCACATCCAGGACAGAGTCGCCTAAAAGCTCAAATCGCTCGTTGTCCTTAAGTGATTGAGATTGATTCTCATTGGCGAAAGAGCTATGGGTAAGGGCTTGATTTAGTAGATTTAAGTTTTTGAATTTATAGGAAATTATCTTTTGGAATTCCTTAAGTTTTTTGACTCTGGCCTTCTCCATTATTAACTTATCCTTCCACTAATAACATGCATCTTATATTAACAGTCTGATGGTGTCAATTTGATTTTGCAGCTATCTGAGGAAACCCGAATATGCAGCAACCAATGAAATCTTCGACCATATTCTCTCATATATTTCAATGAATTTTCTATATATCCTTTCCTCCCTATGAACGCTAGCCAGCAGAAAATCTTGACATCCTCCCACCTTTGAGGTATTCTCGCTTTCAAAAGTGTATATAATTTATATTCTCTTTCATTTTTCATTATGGGAAGGGGGCTTTTCTCCTTTAGAATTTTACTCGGATAATTTGAGTAACAATTAAAGGTCTATCGATGGAAAATCTTAGCAAAGGTCAAATTGAAGCTGAGATAAAAAAGGATATAATTTAAAAAAGAGCATATAAATAGGCTCCAAAGAAGTAAAAATCCATCTGATAAGATTTGGCAGGGAGGAAAATCCATGGATTTGCAAGTGTATGACAATCTTTCGACTCTTGAGAATATGAGGAATGGCGCCTTACGAGGTGGCGGAAGTGATCGAATCGAAGATCAGCACCGCAAAGGGAAACTTACTGCCAGGGAACGTATTGAACTTTTACTGGATGAAGGTTCTTTTGAAGAATTTGATATCTTAAAGACCGGCAGGGGAAGTTCTCTGGATGGAGAACACAAATACCCGGGTGATGGGGTGATTACCGGCCACGGGACTATTGACGGTCGGGAAGTCTTTATTTTCAGCCAGGATTTTACCGTTATTGGAGGATCCCTGGGGGAAGCCCATTCTCAAAAGATCAGCAAAGTCATGGACCATGCGGTCAGAGTGGGTTCCCCTATCGTGGGGCTTAATGACTCTGGCGGAGCACGCATCCAGGAAGGGGTGGATGCCCTGGCTGCCTATGGGGAGATTTTTAATCGTAATGTTCAGGCCGGTGGGGTAGTCCCCCAAATATCCTGCATTATGGGACCTTGTGCTGGTGGGGCAGTCTATAGCCCGGCCATGACCGACTTTACCTTCATGGTAGAGAACTCTTCGTACATGTTTGTGACTGGCCCTAATGTGGTAAAAACGGTCATCCATCATGATATCAGTTTTGATGAGTTGGGGGGTGCACAGATTCATGGTGAGAAGAGCGGAGTGGCCCATTTTGTGATGCCCAACGATATCCTCTGTCTCCGGGAAGTCAGGCAATTGATTAACCACCTTCCTTCCAATAACCGGCAAACAGCGCCTTTCCTGGATCTCAGGGATCCGGTGGAACGTACCGACCCTGCTCTTGACTATCTGATTCCTCCCAATCCCAACCAGACCTATGACATGAAAGTGCTCATCCACAGCATTCTGGATGGCGCCGAATTTCTGGAGATACATGCCCACTATGCCCGAAACATTATCTGTGGATTTGGACGTCTGGGAGGGCAGACCGTTGGACTGGTAGCCAATCAACCAGCGGTTCTTGCAGGGGTATTGGATAGCAATGCATCCACAAAGGCTGCTCGATTTGTCCGGTTTTGCGATGCCTTTAATATTCCTTTGATCTGCATGGTGGATGTGCCCGGTTTTATGCCTGGACCCGAACAAGAACATGGGGGAATTATCCGCCATGGGGCCAAGCTTCTATATGCCTTTATCGAGGCCACCGTGCCGCGCATTACGGTAATAGTGCGCAAGGCTTATGGTGGGGCATATGTGGTAATGAACTCCAAACATATCGGCTGCGACATTAATTATGCCTGGCCCACAGCAGAGATCGCTGTATTGGGTCCCAAGGGGGCATCTGAAATCATTTACAGGAAAGAGATCAAGTCCTCTTCCGATCCTGAGGGCACCCTGGCACAAAAGACGGAACAATACCGTAAAACCTTTGCCAATCCTTTCCTGTCTGCCCAAAGAGGCTATATCGATGATGTGATCTTCCCCCGTGATACACGCCACCGGATCATCCGTAGTCTTCAATTCCTGGAGGGTAAGAAAATGGGAAAACCCGATCGCAAACACGGCAATATTCCCCTATGAGGCAAAATGATGTTTGAAAAAATTCTCATTGCTAATCGCGGTGAAATAGCCATCCGCATCATCCAATCGTGCAAGCGGATGGACATCAGAACGGTGGCGGTTTACTCTGAGGCTGATTCTCGTTCCTTACATGTGCTTGAAGCGGATGAGGCTGTCTTGTTGGGGGGCGCTAAATCCGAAGAATCCTATCTCGTCAAGGAAAAGATAATTGATGCAGCTTTAAAGCATAACTGTCAGGCTATACATCCTGGATACGGTTTTCTTTCTGAAAACCCTGAATTTGCCGAAATGGTCTCTCTAGCAGGTTTGGTCTTTATTGGCCCCCCGGCCTCGGCCATTGCTACCCTGGGAGATAAAATAGCATCCAAGGCGATGGCTATAAGAACAGGGTTGCCCATTGTGCCAGGGCATACGGGGGTTCTATCTGATATTGAAGAGATTCTGGCCATTGCCGAACAGATAGGCTATCCCATTCTCCTCAAGCCCGTGGCCGGTGGAGGAGGTAAAGGGATGCGAATTGTGACAAAGAAGGAAGAGCTGGGTTATGCTCTGGAGGCTTGCAAGGGGGAGACACGAAAGGCCTTCGGGGATGACAAGATTTTCGTGGAGCGATATATAGCCCACCCTCGACATGTGGAAATACAGATCATAGCCGATTATTATGGAAACATTATTCACCTGGGGGAGAGAGAATGTTCCATACAGCGGCGTTATCAGAAGATTATCGAAGAGACTCCTTCTATGGCGGTTGATGATTCTCTAAGACAGAAGATGGGAAAGATGGCCTGCGACCTAGCCAGGGAGGCAGGTTACTCTAGTGTTGGCACTGTTGAATTTATTTTGGATACAGAACAGAACTTTTATTTCCTAGAAATGAACACCCGGCTGCAGGTGGAACATCCCGTAACCGAGATGATAACCTCCCTGGATCTTGTGGAACTCCAGCTTCTGATAGCAGCAGGAGAGCCCATTCCCATCCGGCAGGAAGAGGTTTCTATGAAAGGGTGGGCAATAGAGGCCAGAATCTGCGCTGAGGATCCTTCCCGCGGGTTCATGCCCACTACCGGGATGGTCACCCGCTACTTTGCACCTCGTGGCAAACATATCCGGGTGGATAGTGGCATTAAAGCCGGCAGCTTGGTCAATATCTATTATGACCCTATGCTGGCAAAGGTGGCAGCTTGGGGCGAAACCCGGGAGGATAGCAGAAAGTTACTTGTCTCCGCACTTAACGGTTATCATATTGAGGGCATAATTACCAATGTCCATTTTACAAATGCAATCTTAAATCACCCTGCTTTTATCCGGGGAGAGCTGCACACTGATTTCATTGAAGAGCATTTTGAAGACGGGCAAATGAAGATTGCCCCTCCACAGGAACGGCTTCATTATATGGCTTTAGCTGTAACCTTAGTCTATCACAACCGGCAAAACCTGGTCCGGGATTCCCTTAAACCTATGGTTGCTCAAGTGGGTGGAATTCCAGATTCAAAGACCTTGAACCACTATATGGTAAGGGGTGAAAATGATATTTTCGAACTCCGGCTTGAGGGAGTTCAAACCTCCCGTACCTGGACTATCTGGGTCAACAAAAACCAGTACCAGGTGATAACTCCTGAATTTGCGTTCTACCAACGTCGACTTAAGCTTAAGATAAATGATGAGTCCCACCGCTTCCATCTCCAATACCATGGAAACTTTATATGGGCTGCTTATTGTGGAATAACTCGTACTTTTGAGATCTATAGTCCCAGAGAATGGAAACTGGCTAAGTATATGCCCAGGTCTAAAAAGATGGTTTTGGATAACATCCTTCGAAGCCCTATGCCTGGATTGGTAGTCGACATAAAGGTAAAAAAGGGGGAGCGAGTCTATCGTGGGCAGGAATTGATAATTATTGAAGCAATGAAGATGGAGAGTGGCGTTGCCTCTCCTTGTGATGGAGAAGTGCAAGATGTGATGGCCTGTATCGGCCAGGCTGTGGAAACAGGTGACACCCTTCTTACCTTCAGATTATGACTTATGAATGTCCCATTTGTAAGTAAGGAGGTTGGCTTAACCGAGGTGGGCTAACCTAGAATCCTACAACTTAAGGAGGAGACCGATTATGAATAGCGTTAAGACAGTAGGTTTAATGGTAGGTTTAACTTTACTCCTGATTTGGGTTGGCGGCATCTTTGGGGGAAGAGGCGGTATGTTCTTCGCCTTCGTAATAGCCTGCGGGATGAACCTTGGAACTTACTGGTTTAGCGATAAGATAGTTCTGAGGATGTATCGGGCTCAGGAGGCAGGGCAAGCGGATGAGCCAGAGTTATACCGCATGGTAGAGGAATTGAGGCAGAGGGCAGGAATGCCTATGCCCAAGCTCTATATTATCCCTAACGATACCCCAAACGCCTTTGCCACTGGTAGAAACCCCCAGCATGCGGCAGTAGCAGTAACCCAGGGTATATTAAAAATTTTGAGCAAGGAGGAACTATCCGGGGTCCTGGCCCACGAATTGTCCCATATAAGACACAAGGATATCTTGATCGGAACCATAGCTGCCACCATTGCCGGCGCAATTAGTATGCTGGCTCATATGGCACAGTGGGCCATGATCTTTGGAAGAGGGGACGATGATGAGGGAGGGAACCCTATCGCTGGCCTGGCCATGATAATAATCGCTCCCATTGCCGCCATGCTAATACAGATGGCCATTTCTCGGTCCAGAGAATATTTGGCTGACGAAGGAGGAGCAAGGATAAGCGGAAATCCCCATTATCTGGCACAGGCATTAAAAAGACTGGAACAGGGGGTAAAGAAAGTCCCTATGGAGACCAATCCTGCGACTGCCCATATGTTCATAGTTAATCCGTTGAGGGGTGGTGGGATATTGAGCCTTTTCAGTACCCACCCGCCAATAGAGAAACGGATAGAGAGACTGGAAAGAATGTGAAATAATCGTTTCCCGTTTTTCGTTATCGCTTAACCGACAACTATCGGATCTTCCTTATTCCTACTTTATCACAAAGATTCTCTATAGGACATTCGGTGCACTTGGGTGAGACAGGGCGGCAAATTATTTGTCCCAGGGACACCAAAAGGTCGTTAATTTCTATCCAAAACTCTTTGGGGAGTTTGACCCTGAGGGCAAATTCTGTGGCCTGTGGATTTTTTGTATTCACATAACCTAAGCGATTACAAATTCGATGTACATGGGTATCAACACATATACCAAGTTTCCCATACCCCTTGGTGACTACCAGGTTTGCTGTCTTTCTGCCCACCCCTGGTAGTTTCAGGAGTTCGTCAATCTCATCGGGGACATGAGAATTATATTCCTCTACCAGTTTCTTGCATGTAGAAAGGATATTTTTTGCCTTATTTCGATAAAAACCCACCGGGTATATAATCTGTTCCAGTTCCCATTCCTTCAATTTAAGCATTTTCTCCGGAGTGTCCGCTATGCCAAAGAGCCTCCTTGATGCTTGAATTGTAGTTCCATCCTGGGTTCTCGTACTGAGTATGCAGGAGATTAATACCTTAAAGGGATCCTTTGATGTCTCAGCTAGCAGGGTTGTCACAGGAGGCTTCCAACTTGCTATTTTCTTTCGAAGTATCCCTATTGTCTGACAAATATGAGCTTCTTCCATATTTTAAAGATTTATTAAGGACTATATAGCTTTTCTTGACCTTTAATAATCAGATTGTGAAAAAGTGGAGGGATTAGAAGACTTGAAAAATTAAGAAGTTAGTTCTTTTAAGGGCTTATCTTCTCTTTTAAATCCTTGCCAACCTTTAAAAAAGGCAACCTTTTTGCCCGGACTTCAATATTACGCCCAGTTCTAGGGTTTCTACCGATATACGGTTTATACTCCCTAATCACAAAACTGCCAAATCCACGAATTTCAATTCTATCGTTATTTATTAGGGCATCAGTCAGACCGTCAAAAATTATATTAACAATTTCACTTGATTTTTTCTTGGTAATATTAGCTTTAATACTCAATTGCTTTGCTAAATCAGATTTATTCATGAAATCTCCCTTTACGAAAAGTTCTCAGGAAAAGTCCATTATTATCTGCAGACGCTTTCTCAATAGACCCTTTCCTTGCATAGGTACTTTAATTTTATAATAAGTAATAGATTTAAAGTCAAGAGGTTTTTATTTTTTGTGGTTTTCTGATTTCTAGTTTTTTACTTGACAGAATTTTTAATATGTTATACTGATCTTTAACAGTTGCAAAAACATAATCCTGTAATATCAAGTAGATAGGTTTGCCGAAAAGGTTCTTGGCACCACAGATTGTTCTTTGACATAATT